>NZ_JBSFEV010000010.1:0-311970 GCF_053594615.1 Streptomyces sp. NPDC001858 | reverse complement strand
GCGCGGCGGCCGGCGGCGGGGGGGGGGGGGGTCTTCTGGGGTCTTGTGTCCCGGGGGGGCGCGGGCCCCCCCCGCGGCGGGGGCCCGGGGGGCGGGGGGCCCCCCGCCTTCGGCGGCTGTGGGGGAGGGCGGCGTGGCTCAGTACCAGCCGTTGGCCTGCCAGAAGTTCCAGGCGCCGACCGGGCTGCCGTAGCGGGAGTTCATGTAGTCCAGACCCCACTTGATCTGGGTCTTGGCGTTGGTCTTCCAGTCGGAGCCGGCCGAGGCCATCTTGGAGCCGGGCAGGGCCTGGACGAGGCCGTAGGCACCGGAGGAGGCGTTGGTGGCGTCGACGTCCCAGCCGCTCTCGTGCTTCACGATGTTGGCGAAGGCGTTGTACTGAGCCGTGTTCGGGATCATCTTGTGCGCGATCGCCTGGGCCTGGGAGGCCGAGGCCACGGACGACGTCGCGGCCTGGGCGGGCGCGGCGGACAGCGCCATGCCGGCGGTGGCGGCGGCCACGGCGACGACGGTCAGGGCCTTCTTCGGGGAAGCGATGCGACGGATGACGGAGACGGACACGGAGAACCTTTTTCTTCGGGGACAGAGTCGGTCGCCGCATGCCGGAGTCACGCGGTGCGTGGCCGCGCCGCGTGGTGTGCGGTGGGTGGCTGCATGCGTCGGCGCCGAGGCCCGTGGGCTCGTCGGCACCGTGCGACGTCATCCAGAGAAGCAGGGTCGAGGGCCGTCCGCAAAGACCCCCTTTGCTAGTTGTGGTCGTATTCGGGGTGAAGGTCCCTTGTGTGACCTGGCTCTCAATGTGCAGGTCGGAGCCCCTAATGGCATGCGCATGGCGGCCGATTTATCCGACTAGGGTAGTTAGTAGGTGATGTGGGTCATGTGGGGCGGTTCACCGGTCAACGGCTTCCCGGGCCCCCTTCGTCGGCCCCTTCACCGGCCCCAGCGTCGGCCCCTGCGTCGGCCCCTGCGTCGGTCAGGTCCCGGACGGGCCGACCACGGCTACATAGGTCACCGGGTCGCTCCCCGTCACCGCCTCCGCCCGGCCCAGCTTCACCAGTCGTCGCAGATGCGCTTCCGCCTCCGAGACCGCGATGTTCCTCGACCCGTAGGGGATCTGCTCCCAGGGGCGGTTCCACTCCATCCGCTCCGCGAGCTGCCAGGGGGTGAGGGGGGTGGCGAGGAGGGTGAGCAGGCCGGTGAGGCGGTCCTCGTGGTGGGTGAGCAGCTCCCCGACCCGGGAGGGCGCGTCGGTGAAGCTGTACTGGTGGGCCGGGAGGATCTCGGCGGGGGCGAGGCGGCCCACGCGTTCTAGGGAGTCGAGGTAGTCGCCGAGCGGGTCGGTGACGGTGGCGTCGTCGGGGTCCTCGTACAGGCCGATGTGCGGGGTGATCTCCGGGAGCAGATGGTCGCCGGAGAACAGGCGGCCGTGGCCCGGCAGCTGGGCGGGATGCTCCTCCTCCAGGTGGAGGCAGACATGGCCGGGGGTGTGGCCCGGCGTCCAGATCGCGCGCAGCCGGCGGCCGGGGAGATCGAGGAACTCGCCGGGGACGATCTCGCGGTCGGGGAGGGCGGGCGCCAGGCCGGGGAGGGAGCGGCGGCGGGCGGCCGGGGGCGTGCGCAGCGGGGCGATGTGCTCCTCGGGGGCGCCGGCCGCGGTGAGCTTGTCCGCCATGTACGTGTACCAGCGTTCGGCGCGCGTCTCCCGGGTCCGCCGCACGATCGAGGCGTCCGCGGCGTGCATCGCCACCCACGCCCCGGACGCCTCCCGCACCTTGCCGGACAGGCCGTGGTGGTCGGGGTGGTGGTGGGTGACGACGACTCCGTGCAGGGCGTCGACCGAGGTGCCGCAGGCGATCAGCCCCGAGGCCAGGGCGTCCCAGGACGCCGGGTCGTCCCAGCCGGTGTCGATCAGCACGGGCCCGCGGTCGGTGTCGACGACGTACACCAGCGTGTGGCCGAGCGGGTTGTCCGGGATCGGCACCCGGAGAGACCTGACACCGCCGCCGTGATCGAACGTAGCCGTCATCTGCCCGCCCCCTCCTGTGGCCCCGCGCCCGCACGGCCATTGCTCACTATAACTAGAACTGGTATCAGTTCTGGGGACAGCTGAGACACCGTCAGTTGATACACACCGTTAAGTGATACACCGTCAGAAATGAAGGCAGCGGACATGACTGAGCTCGTGGAGCACGGAAAGCTGGTCATCGGCGGCGAGTTGACGGACCCGCTGGGCGATGCCGTCATCGAGGTGATCTCCCCGCACACCGAGGAGGTCATCGGGCGCGTGCCGCATGCGTCGACGGCCGATGTGGACCGGGCCGTCGCCGTGGCGCGGCAGGCCTTCGAGGAGGGGCCCTGGCCGCGGCTGTCGCTCGACGAGCGGCTCGCGGTGGTCACCCGCATCAAGGACGGGATCCTCACGCGTCACGAGGAGATCGCCCGGGTGATCTCCTCGGAGAACGGCTCCCCGTACTCCTGGAGCGTCCTCGCGCAGGCCCTCGGCGCGATGATGGTGTGGGACGCGGCGATCACCGTCGCCCGGGACTTCACCTACGAGGAGCGGCGCGCCGGCGTGCTCGGGAAGATCCTCGTCCGGCGCGAGCCGGTGGGCGTGGTCGCGGCCGTCGTCCCCTGGAACGTGCCGCAGTTCGTGGCCGCCGCCAAGCTCGCGCCCGCGCTGCTCACCGGCTGCACGGTGGTGCTCAAGCCGTCCCCGGAGACGCCGCTCGACGCGTACATCCTCGCGGACATCGCGCGGGAGGCCGGGCTGCCGGAGGGCGTGCTGTCGATCCTGCCGGCGGACCGCGAGGTGAGCGAGTACCTGGTCGGGCATCCCGGCGTCGACAAGGTCGCGTTCACCGGCTCGGTCGCGGCCGGCAGGCGGGTCATGGAGGTGGCGTCGCGGAACCTGACGCGGGTGACCCTGGAACTGGGCGGCAAGTCGGCGGCGGTCGTGCTGCCGGACGCGGACATCGCCACCGCCGTCCCCGGGATCGTCTCGGCCGCCTGGATGAACAACGGACAGGCCTGCGTCGCCCAGACCCGCATCCTGCTGCCGCGCTCGCGCTACGACGAGTTCGCGGACGCCTTCGTCACCGCGGCGAGCGCCCTTGTCGTCGGCGATCCGCTGGACCCGGCCACCCAGGTCGGCCCGCTGGTGGCCGAGCGGCAGCAGCGCCGCAACCTCGACTACATCCGCATCGGGCAGGAGGAGGGCGCGAAGATCCTCACCGGCGGCGGCCGTCCGCCCGGTCTGGACCGCGGCTGGTACGTCGAGCCGACGCTCTTCGGCGACGTCGACAACTCCATGCGGATCGCCCGCGAGGAGATCTTCGGACCGGTGATCTGCCTGCTGCCCTACAGTGACGAGTCCGAGGCGCTGAAGATCGCCAACGACTCCGAGTACGGGCTCAGCGGCAGCGTCTGGACGGCCGACGTCGAGCACGGCATCGAGATCGCGCGCCAGGTCCGTACCGGGACGTACTCGGTGAACACCTTCAGCCTGGACATGCTCGGGCCGTTCGGCGGCTACAAGAACTCCGGGCTGGGGCGGGAGTTCGGGCCCGAGGGCTTCGGCGCGTACCTGGAGCACAAGATGATCCACCTGCCGGCCGGGTTCGAGGGCTGAGGCCGTCATGGGGGATCGGTGGCACGTCGAGGTGGACCGTTCCCTGTGCATCGGGTCGGCCCAGTGCATCCATTACGCGCCCGACGGCTTCCGGCTCGACACCGCACGTCAGTCCCATCCGGCCGATCCGGACACGGACGCGAACGAGCGGGTGCTGGAAGCGGCGGAGAGCTGCCCGGTGGAGGCGATCGCGATCACGCTGCTGGGGAGCGGAGAGCCGGTGTTTCCTCCGGAAGAATGAAAAATGTCGCTATTGGGTGGTTCTAATCTGCCCTGAGCGTTCTATTCTGGTAGTCGCCTACGAGGCGAATGAGGGAGTTCGACCGGAGTAGCCGACTTTGGCGAGACGCCGAGTGGTACGGGCATCCGCTGGGGCCGACGTCGACGGACGGGCAGAGGGACCGGAAGGTCGCGAGGACCGGGCCTGACGGAAACCCTCTTCGTCTCGTAGGTTCATTGCGTGTTCGCCCGGGGGGCCGTCACGTCGATCAGGCGGCAGACCGTCTCGATGTCTATGCGGACCTGGGCGATCGACGCGCGGCCCGACAGCCAGGTGATGAGCGCCGAGTGCCAGGTGTGCTCGATGACGCGGACCGCGGAGAGCTGCTCGGGGGTGGGGTCGGTCAGACCCATCGCGTCCAGGATGATCGCCGTCGTCTGCCGGGAGACCTGGTCGACCTCCGGGGAGACGCTGCGGTCGGCGAAGGTCAGGGCGCGGACCATCGCGTCCGCCAGATGCGGCTCGCGCTGCAGGGCGCGGAAGGCGCGCATCAGGGTCTCCGCGACCCGGTCCGCCGCGTTCTCGCCCGTCGGGGGCTTCTTGCGCAGCGTGCCGTGCATGTGCTCCAACTGGTCCTGCATCGTGGCGACCAGCAGATGCACCTTGGAGGGGAAGTAGCGGTAGAGCGTGCCGAGGGCGACCTGCGAGGACTCCGCGACCTCCCGCATCTGCACCGCGTCGAAACCGCCCCGGCTGGCCAGCTGCGCGCTCGCGTGCAGGATGCGGCGGCGGCGCGCCTCCTGCCGCTCGGTGAGCGGGGAGTGCGCGGGGCGCTGGGGGGTGACTTCCGCAGGCATGGGTCCCGTTTCCGTTCCGTTCCGTCGGTCGTGCATCGGTGGTGCCGTCGGTTGTTCCGTCGGTCGTTCCGTCGGTCGTGCATCGGCCGTGCCGTCGCTCGTGCCGTCGGTCGTGGCGCGAATCACCTGATCCACCGGTTACAGCACAGCTACCTGCCGGTAGATTCAGAGCCTCCCGAACGATCAAGTCTGAAACTTGTTCTAGATTAGCGTCCCGTCGTAGTCTCGCGGGACAATGCAGGCAGAAGGGGGCCCGGAGTGACCGCTGAGGCCAGTCAGGCGGGATCCCGGACGGATCTTGCCGCTGACGGCGGGCGACCGCTCGACATCGCGCTCCTCACCTATAAGGGGAACCCGTTCTGCGGGGGCCAGGGCGTCTACGTACGGCATCTGTCGCGGGAGCTCGTCCGCCTCGGTCACCGCGTCGAGGTCATCGGCTCCCAGCCCTATCCGGTGCTGGACCCGGTGTCCGACCCGGAGCACGAGGGCCGCCTCTCCCTCACCGAGCTGCCCAGCCTCGACCTCTACCGCCAGCCGGATCCTTTCCGCACCCCCAAGCGCGGCGAGTACCGCGACTGGATCGACGCCCTCGAAGTGGCGACGATGTGGACCGGCGGCTTCCCCGAACCGCTGACCTTCTCGCTGCGCGCCCGCCGTCAGCTGCGCGCCAGGAGCGGTGAGTTCGACGTCGTGCACGACAACCAGACCCTGGGCTACGGGCTGTTGGGGGATGTCGGCGCGCCGCTGGTCACCACCATCCACCACCCCATCACCGTCGACCGGCAGTTGGAGCTGGACGCCGCCGACGGTTGGCGGCGGCGGTACTCCGTGCGCCGGTGGTACGGGTTCACCGCGATGCAGAAGCGCGTGGCGCGCCGGCTGCCGTCCGTGCTCACCGTCTCCGGTACGTCCCGCCAGGAGATCATCGACCACCTCGGCGTGCGCGACGACCGCATCCACGTCGTCCATATCGGCGCGGACACCGACCTGTTCCGGCCGGATCCGGCCGTGCCGCGGCTGCCGGGCCGGATCGTGACGACGTCCAGCGCGGACGTCCCGCTCAAGGGCCTGGTCTTCCTCGTCGAGGCGCTGGCGAAGGTGCGCACCGAGCATCCGAAGGCCCACCTCGTCGTCGTCGGCAAGCGCCCGCAGGAGGGGCCGGTCGCCCAGGCCATCGAGCGGTACGGCCTCGGAGGCGCCGTCGAGTTCGTCAAGGGCATCTCCGACGCCGAACTCGTCGACCTGGTGCGCTCGGCGGAGGTCGCCTGCGTGCCGTCGCTCTACGAGGGCTTCTCGCTGCCGGCCGCCGAGGCGATGGCCACCGGCACGCCGCTGCTCGCCACGACCGGCGGGGCGATCCCCGAGGTCGCCGGGCGCGACGGAGAGACCTGCCTGGCCGTGCCGACGGGCGACGCGGGCGCGCTCGCCGTGGGCCTGAGCCGGCTCCTGGGCGACCCCGAACTGCGGGCCCGGCTCGGCGCGGCCGGCCGGGAACGGGTGCTGGAACGGTTCACCTGGGCCCGAGCCGCCGAGGGAACCGTGGCCCGCTACCGCGAGGCGATAGCCGCCAGCGCCTGTCACCGGCGGGCGGACGGCCATGACGCGCGGGCCGAGGGCCGTGATGCGCGGGCCGCCGACCGTGACGCGCGGGCGGACGGTCGTGACGCGCGGGCGTCCGCGGCCCCGGCGACGACTCCGGGCTCGGCGCCGGCGACGACCCAGGCTCCGGCCTCGGCCCAGGCTGCGGCTCCGGCGACGACTCAGGCCTCGGCCTCAGCCTTGGCTCCGCCCCCGGCCTTGGCTTCGGCTTCGGCCTCAGCGCCAGCCTCGTCCCCGGCTCCGGCCCCGGCTCCGGCCTCGGTGCCAGCCTCGTCCCGGGCCCAGGCCCCGGCTCCGGCCTCGGCTCCGGCTCCGGCCTCGGTGCCAGCCTCGTCCCAGGCCCCGGCCCCGGCCCCGGCCCCTGCCCCGGCCCAGGCCCCGGCTCCGGCCTCGGCCCCGGCTCCGGCCTCGGTGCCAGCCTCGTCCCGGGCCCAGGCCCCGGCTCCGGCCCAGGCCTCGGCTCCGGCCTCGGTGCCAGCCTCGTCCCAGGCGCAGGCGCAGGCGCAGGCGCAGGCGCAGGCCCAGGCCCAGGCCCCGGCTCCGGCCTCGGCTCCGGCTTCAACCTCGGCCTCAGCCTCGTCCCAGGCCCAGGCCCAGGCCCAGGCCCCGCCCCCGGCCCCCACCCAGGCCCCGCCCCCGCCCCCGGCCCCCACCCAGGCCCCGCCCCCGGCCCCGGCCCCGGCCCCGGCCCCGGCCTCGGCTTCGGCCTTGGCCTCAGCCTCGGCGCCGGGTTCTCGAGTTGCCGGTCCTGGTGTCGGCGTCGGTGTTGACGTTGTGACCGAAGTATCCGATCGCGAAAGCAGGGCCTCGTGCTGACCGTCGACTTCTCCCGGTTCCCGCTCGCCCCGGGCGACCGAGTCCTGGACCTCGGCTGTGGTGCCGGTCGGCACGCCTTCGAGTGCTATCGGCGGGGCGCGCAGGTCGTGGCCCTGGACCAGAACGCGGAGGAAATCCGCGAGGTCGCCAAGTGGTTCGCGGCGATGAAGGAGGCCGGTGAGGCCCCGGAGGGCGCCACCGCCACGGCGATGGAGGGCGACGCCCTCGCGCTGCCCTTCCCCGACGAGTCCTTCGACGTCGTCATCATCTCCGAGGTCATGGAGCACATCCCGGACGACAAGGGCGTCCTCGCGGAGATGGTGCGGGTGCTCAAGCCTGGCGGCCGCATCGCGATCACCGTCCCGCGCTACGGGCCCGAGAAGGTCTGCTGGAGCCTCTCCGACGCCTACCACGAGGTCGAGGGCGGCCACATCCGCATCTACAGGGCCGACGAACTCCTCGCGAAAATCAAGGAAGCCGGGCTGCGGCCCTACGGCACCCATCACGCCCACGCGCTGCACTCGCCGTACTGGTGGCTGAAGTGCGCGTTCGGCGTGGACAACGACAAGGCGTTGCCGGTGCGGGCGTACCACAAGCTGCTGGTCTGGGACATCATGAAGAAACCGCTGGCCACCCGGGTCGCCGAACAGGCGCTGAACCCGCTGATCGGCAAGAGCTTCGTGGCCTACGCGACCAAGCCGCATCTTCCGCACGTCGCGCGCTCCCCGCGCGCCCCGCACCTTCCGACGCAGTCCGAGGCGGCCGCCAAGTGACCACCCCCCGGACAGAACACCTGGTCCTGCCCGGGGTCCTCACCGCCGAGCAGGCCGCCGCGACCGTCGCGGGCATCCTCGCCGTGCAGCGCGAGGACGGCGCGATCCCGTGGTTCCGGGGTCACCACCTCGACCCGTGGGACCACACCGAGGCCGCCATGGCGCTGGACGCGGCCGGCGAGCACGAGGCCGCCGACCGCGCCTACACCTGGCTGGCCCGGCACCAGAACGACGACGGATCCTGGTTCGCCGCCTACGCCGACGGGGACTTCGACGACGTCACCGACCGCGGCCGCGAGACGAACTTCGTCGCCTACATAGCCGTCGGCGTCTGGCACCACTACCTCTCCACCGGCGACGACACCTTCCTCGACCGCATGTGGCCGGCCGTCTACGCGGCGATCGAGTACGTGCTGCGGCTCCAGCAGCCGGGCGGCCAGATCGGCTGGCGGCGCGACGACGACGGCACGCCGACCGCCGACGCGCTGCTCACCGGCTCCTCCTCCATCCACCAGGCGCTGCGCTGCGCGCTGGCCATCGCCGAGCAGCGCGAAGAGGCGCAGCCGGACTGGGAGTTGGCGGCGGGCGCGCTGCGGCACGCCATACGACGGCATCCGGAGCGGTTCCTCGACAAGGACCGCTACTCGATGGACTGGTACTACCCGGTGCTGGGCGGCGCGTTGACCGGCGCCGAGGCCAAGTCCCGTATCGAGGCGGACTGGGCGCGGTTCGTGGTGCCCGGTCTCGGCGTGCGGTGCGTCGTCCCCAACGCGTGGGTGACGGGCGGCGAGTCGGCGGAACTCGCCCTCGCGCTCTGGGCGATGGGCGAGTCCGACCGGGCGCTGGAGATCCTTCAGGCGATCCAGCATCTGCGGGACGCGGAGTCGGGGCTGTACTGGACCGGGTTCGTGTTCGATGACGAGGCGATCTGGCCCCGTGAACTCACCACCTGGACCGCGGGCTCGCTGCTGCTCGCCGTCGCGGCCCTCGGCGGCCATGAGGCCACCTGCGCGGTGTTCGGCGGGGAGCAACTCCCCTCCGGGCTGGAGGCGGACTGCTGCGCCTGAGCGGACCGGCTGTGCCCGAGGGCGATCGCTCGGCGGCTGCTCAGTGGCGGTGGACGCGGCCGGCGATCGCGTGGCCCACGAACAGGTAGACGACGGCGGCCAGGCCGTACCCCGCCACCACCCTCGCCCACGCCTTGTCGAACGTGAACAGGTCGTAGGACCAGCCCGCGAGCCAGCGGGCCGTGTCGTGGACGAACTGCACGAAGTCGTTGCCGCGGTTGGCGTCGAGCAGGTACATCACGATCCACAGGCCCAGGATGAGGGCCATCACGTCTGCGACGACGGCGATGACCGTTCCGGCCTGGTTGGCGCCGTTGCGATATCGAGGGGACATGGTGTTCGGGTTGCCGTTCGCACCCGTATGAAACCTGGCCCGCGTGAAACCCGGTCCCTACGCGGTGAGTTCCGCCAGCACCCGCAGGGTGTGCGGGTCGGGCGCCACGACCAGGAGGTCCGTCACCGGGCCCTTGCGCCACAACTCCAGCCGCTCCGCGATGCGTTCGCGCGGGCCGACGAGCGAGATCTCGTCGGCGAACGCGTCCGGGACGGCGAGGACGGCCTCCTCGCGCCGCCCGGCCAGGAACAGCTCCTGGATGTGCCGGGCCTCCGTCTCGTAGCCCATGCGCGCCATCAGGTCGGCGTGGAAGTTGCGGGTGGCGTGGCCCATGCCGCCGATGTAGAAGCCGAGCATGACCTTCACGGGCAGCAGGCCCTCGGCGAGGTCGTCGCAGACCCGCGCCTGCGCCATGGGAGCCACCCGGAAGCCCTCGGGCAGCTCGGCCACCGCCGGGCCGTACGCGTCCGGCCGGTTCGGCGACCAGTACAGCGGCAGCCAGCCGTCGGCGATGCGGATCGTCTGGGCCACGTTCTTCGGCCCCTCCGCGCCCAGCAGCACCGGCAGATCGGGACGCAGGGGGTGGGTGATCGACTTGAGCGGCCGGCCGAGGCCTGTCGCGTCCGGCCCGCGGTAGGGGTGCGCGTGGAACCGTCCGGCCACCTCCACCGGCGCCTCGCGCCGCAGCACCTGCCGGACGACGTCCACGTACTCCCGGGTCGCGGTCAGCGGCGACTTCGGGAACGGGCGGCCGTACCAGCCCTCGACGACCTGGGGACCCGACAGGCCCAGCCCCAGCATCATGCGGCCGCCGGAGAGATGGTCCAGGGTCAGGGCGTGCATCGCGGTCGTGGTGGGGGAGCGGGCCGCCATCTGGGCGACCGCCGTGCCCAGTCGGATCGTCGACGTCCGGGCGGCGATCCAGGTCAGGGCGGTGAAGGCGTCCGAGCCCCAGGCCTCCGCCGTCCACACGGAGTCATAGCCGAGCCGTTCCGCCTCGCGTGCCAGCTCCACATGGTCGGGGGAGGGGCCGCGGCCCCAGTAGCCGAGCGCCAGACCGAGCCGCATGGCAGCCTCCTGACGGTTCGTCAGCTCGCGGATGTGGGCTGCGACTGTACGACAACGGCTCCCCGCCCGGAAGGGCGGGGAGCCGTTGTCGTGTATGCCGTTGCTGAGGGGTGCTGAGTGCTGCGGGGTGCGACTCAGCCGCGCTGGATGCCGGAGGTGTCCCGCAGAACGCCGCGACGGCCGTCCTGCGTCTGGGCGACCAGACCCTGGCCGCCCTGCTCGACCGCGAGATACCAGGTGCCCGGCGCCAGTTCGGCGATGGGCAGCGGCGCGCCGTCCTCCGCGTACAGCGGACGCGGCACCGGCACCGCGAACCAGAACGGCGAGAAGTCCCCGGCCGGCGGCTGCGCCGGAGCCGGCTGAGCGCCGCCGAACGACTGCGGGCCCGGCTGACCGGGCTGGCCCTGCTGCGGCGGAGCACCGAACGCCGACGGCTGCGGCGCACCCGGGTAGCCGTAACCGGCGGGCGGCTGCGCGCCGTACGGCTGGGGCGTCGGCGGCTTCGGCGCCGGGATGAGCCCGGCCTGGAGCGCGGGGACCAGCGGGGTGGCGATCGCGCCGCCGGCCATCACCAGCGTGGCGATCAGCGCGAGGATCAGACCGGTGCCGGCGGACGGGGCGTTGGAGTTGTCGCCGCCGAAGTTGTCCAGGCCGCCCACCGGGTCGATGACGTTGCCCAGAGCGCTCCACGCGGCGAAGACCACGAAGGCCACGCCGAACGGGCCGAGGTCCAGACCCGCGACCTTGCGGGGCTGCGGCAGCGCGCGGGCCACGACGATGAGCGCGGCGCCGATGAGACCTGCCAGGACGACGCTGAGCAGGACCGGTCCGCTCGACCAGAGGCTGGGGATGTCGAGACTGTCGGCGACGCCGTCGTACGAGTAGTTGTCCAGGAACGACGCGATGAACAGCAATACCGCTGCTCCGATCACCACGCCGTCGCCTCGAGTGAGGGAGCGGATATTCACTTCAGGTCCTTCGTCAGTCGTCTCGTCGTCGGTACACGCATGTACGCATACACGTAGCGGTTGGAGGCGTCGCTGTCACCATGTCGCCGTAAGGCCCCTGTGTGAAGCGCGGGGGTGGCCCCTCATCGTAGGGACGACACTATCGTCCGCACGATTGAGCTGTCCGCCCGGATCAGTTCGCTGATCACTACCCGCGCAGGAAACTCACGATTCCCTCAGAGATCCCCCGTGCCGCCTGCTGCCGCCAGGCGCTGCTGGTCAGCAGTGCCGCGTCCTTGGTATCGCGCATGTTGCCGCACTCGATGAACACCTTGGGAACCGTTGACAGATTGAGACCGCCCAGGTCCTCACGCGTGACGAGACCGGTTCCCTCCCCGACGTAGTCGGACGGCGAAGTGCCCGTCGTGCGGGCGAAGTCGCTCGCGATCAGCTTTCCGAGATCCTTCGACGGGGCGACGATCGCCCGGTTGTCGGCGATGCCCTCGTGCACCGCGCCCGGCAGGATCACATGGAAGCCGCGCTGCCCGGCCCCGGCGCCGTCCGCGTGGATCGAGACGACCGCGTCGGCGTGCGCCGCGTTCCCGATCCGGGCCCGCTCGTCGACACACGGGCCGAACGGCCGGTCCGCATCCTGCGTCAGCTTCACTGTGGCGCCCTGCTGTTGCAGCAGCGCGCGCAGCCGGTGGGCCACGTCCAGCGTGAACTTGGCCTCGCTGTAACCGGAGTTCGTCGACGTACCCGTCGTGTCGCACTCCTTCCGGTTGGTGCCGATGTCCACCTTGCGGTTGATCTCGGCGGTGTGCTCGAAGTTGGTCGGGTTGTGCCCGGGGTCGATGACGACGACCTTGCCCGCGAGGGAGGCGGCGGTTTCGCTCGGCGACGCGGTGAGCGTGCCCGGCTTCTCGTTGCCGCCGGCCGGGGTGGGGTCCAGGACGCCGGAGCCCGCCGAGGCGCCCGACCCCGCCCCGGCCACCCGGTCCGTTCCGCCGCCCCCGTCGCTCCCGCCGTTCCCGGTCCCGCCGAGCGTCTCGAACGCCAGCCAGCCCAGCAGCGCCCCGGGCACGAGCACGGCGAGCGCCACGGTCAGCGGGCGGCGCAGCCGCGAGCGGCGCGGCGGCGGGCCGAAGGGATCGGAAGCGCCGAAGGGATCACCGGGACCGGGGTTCGAGCCTGTGTACGACACACCCGCCACCCTAACCGGCACCTCTAACGCGTCACCTCCGCCGACTCGTACTCGGTGCCTTGTGGGGCCAGACAGGCGAACCAGGCGTACGGGGAGCCGTCGGCCGTGCGGAGGGCCGGGCCGGTCTCGCCGTTGCCGACCGCGTTCGAAGGAGCCCTGCCGACCTCGGTCTTCGTGCCGTCCTTCCAGACGCAGGTCACCTGCCGGGCGGTCTTGGCCACATGGCCGATCACCAGCCGGTCGGGCCCTTCGGCGGCCGGGTCGACCGGAACCGCGAAGGCGTCCATCGCCTTGCCCGACAAGGTGTCGCCCGCACCTGTCAGACCGTGCAGGGTCACATGCTCCCAGGCGACGCCGTTCGCCTCGGCGCCGCGCCGCACGAAGTACGCGCTCTTGCCCACCAGGTCGGCGGCCGTGGTCGCGGCCGTCGGGAACTCGCCGTACTCCGCCATCGCGTTCATCAAGGCCTGCGCGTCCGGCACGTCGACCGGCGCCGGCCAGACGTCCAGCGTGACCTTCCACTCCTTGCCGCCGTCGGTGCCGGACCAGAGGGTGACCCTGCTCGTCGGCTGCGACGACGACGTCCCGGTGACCGCCGGCTGTGTCGCCGACGGCGTCACCCGCTCCCCGCCGCCCCCTGGCAGACCGCCCGCCGCCAGCGCGCCCGTGGAGCCGGCGACCACCAGGGCCGTGGCCGTGGCGACCGCCCAGCGGCGGGCCCTGCGGCGGCGGCCGCCGCGGATCAGCGCCTGGGTGGGGGCTATGCCGATCTCGACCTCGTCCGCGGCCTCGGCCAGCAGGACGGCGATGTCGGGCTGTGTCATGTCGTGGCTCGTCTCCCGGTCCGGGTTCATCACTTCCGCCCTCCGTACGTCACCGTGTCCGCCAGTTCCGGTATGGCGCGCAGTTTCGCGATCCCCTTGGCCGCGTTGCTCTTCACCGTGCCGACCGAACAGCCCATCGCCTCGGCCGTCTGCGTCTCGGTCAGGTCCTCCCAGTAGCGCAGCACCACCGCCTCCCGCTGCCGTGGCGGCAGCGCGGCCAGCGCCTTCAGCAGGGTGTGCCGGTCGTCGGCCCGGGCGATCAGGTCGCCGGTGTCGGCGACCTCGTGCGCCGGGCCCGAGCCGTCGTCCCTCGGCGCGAGGAGCTCCCGGAGTTTCCTGCGGTACTTGCGGGCATGCGCGTTGATCATCACGCGCCGTACATACGCCTCCGGCTCGTCGGCCGCGCCGACCCGGCGCCAGGCGACGTAGACCTGCTCCAGCGTCGACTGGACCAGGTCCTCCGCGGCGTGCTGCTCCCCCGTGAGGAGAAATGCCGTGCGCATCAGCCGTGGCCAGCGGCCGACGACGAAGGCCTGGAACTCCGAGTCCCTGCCGTCCCTGTCCTGCTTCCGATCCCGATCCCGATCCCGATCCCGATCCCCCATGGGCACTGCACCTCCTAGATGTTCAAAGGAGGCCATGAGCGGCCCGGATCGTTGCCTCAGGACGGAGAAATTCTCCGCGCCCCTCCCCGCTCGCCTCTCCGCGCCGCTTTCCCAAGAGAACCTAAAGAAATCGTTAGTACGCCGAAGCATCGGAATAGTTGCCCATGCATACAGGTTCAGGTCCCATGTAATCCCCGAACCACCGCCCCGGAGGCACCCCCTCATGACGCACACGACCGACCGGCCCACCCGCCAAGCGAGCGGAGCCGTCGTCCCGGTGCTCGCCTTCGCGGGCATCGTGGTCGCGGTGATGCAGACCCTGCTCGTCCCGGTCATCAAGGACCTGCCGCAGTTGCTGGGCACCGAGCCCAGCAACGCCACCTGGGTCCTGACCTCCACCCTGCTCTCCGGCGCCGTGGCCACCCCGATCATGGGCCGCCTCGGGGACCTGTACGGCAAGCGGCGGCTGCTGGTCCTCAGCCTCTCGGTGATGGTCGTCGGCGCGCTGGTCAGCGCGCTCACCAGCGACCTGCTCACGATGATCGTCGGCCGTACCCTCCAGGGCTTCGCCATGGGCGCGATCCCGCTCGGCATCGGCCTGATGCGGGACATGCTGCCCCGCGAGAAGCTCGGCTCGGCCATGGCCCTGATGAGCTCCTCGATCGGCGTCGGCGGCGGCCTCGCCCTGCCCGCCGCGGCCCTGATCGCCCAGCACGCCGACTGGCACGCCCTCTTCTACGGCGCCGCCGGCCTCGGCGTCCTCGCCATCGGCCTCACCCTCCTCGTCGTCCCCGAGTCCCCGGCCCGCGCCGAGGGCACCTTCGACGTGCTCGGCGCGATCGGCCTCTCCACCGGGCTCGTCCTCTTCCTTCTGCCGATCACCAAGGGCAGCGACTGGGGCTGGACCTCCGGCACCACGCTCGGCCTGTTCGCCGCCGCGGCCGTCGTCCTCCTGCTGTGGGGCGTGATGGAGCTGCGGCTGAAGGCCCCGCTGGTCGACCTGCGCACCACGGCCCGCCCCGCCGTCCTCTTCACCAACCTCGCCTCGATCATGATCGGCGTCTCGTTCTACGTCGTCTCCCTGGTGCTCCCGCAGCTGCTCCAGCTGCCGAAGTCCACCGGCTACGGACTCGGCCAGTCGATGGTCACCGCCGGTCTGCTCGTCGCACCGCTCGGCCTGACGATGATGGTCACCGCGCCCGTCTACGCCAGGCTGTCCGCGAAGTACGGCCCCAAGGTGACCCTGATCCTCGGCATGCTGATCATCGCGATCGGCTACGGCGCCGGACTCGGCCTGATGAGCGCCGCCTGGCAGAGCCTCGTCATCGCCATCGTCCTGGGCGCCGGCATCGGCCTCGCCTACTCCTCCCTCCCCGCGCTGATCGTCGGCGCGGTCCCCGCCTCGGAGACCGGCGCGGCCAACGGCCTCAACACCCTGATGCGGTCCATCGGCACCTCGGTGTCCAGCGCCGTCATCGGCATGGTGCTGGCCAACACCGCGAACGACGTCGGCGGCGTCGCCGTCCCGACCATGCACGGCTTCCGCGTCTCCTTCCTGATCGCCACGGCCGCCGTCGCGATCGGGCTCGTCCTCGCGCTCTTCCTGCCCGGCCGCCCGCGTCCGTCGACGGCCACCCAGCTGCGCGCCAGCAGCGAGGGGGACGCCGGAGCGGAGCGCGCCGAGGCAGTGCTGCGGGGCTTCCACGGCACGGTCCTGGACGCCGCAGGCGCCCCGGTCGCCCGCGCCCAGGTCACCCTGATCGACCGCCGCGGCCGTCAGGCCGGAGCCACCCTGTCGTCCCAGGACGGCGGTTACGCCCTCGCCGTCCCGGCCCGGGGCGCGTACGTCCTCGCCGCCAAGGCCACCGGCCACGGCCCGCTGGCGAGCGCCGCGACCCACGCGGGCGACGAGCGGGCGGTGGCCCTGGACCTCACCCTGCCGCCGGCCGAGGAGACCGAGGAAACCGAGGCGACCGTCTCCGCCCACTGAGGGCACGGGCGCACCTATCCTTGGCCCCGGAGTTCCGGGGCCGAGGATCGGAGGGCGACGCATGCTCGGGACGGTGTTCCGCACCGACGACGTACCTGTGGAGGGCAGGCTCGACCTCTGGCGGGACCTGCTCACCACGACCCGCTCGCCCAGCGAGATCACCAGCCCGCACGCCGCCGACTTCTGGGCCGAGTACCACCTCATGGAGCTGGGACCGGTCACCGTGTGGCCGACGTCGTACCAGCCGTCCCGATTCCGCCGCAACCAGCGGCTGGTCCGCCGGTCCGACCCCGAGCGCTACCACCTGACGCTGCTGATCCAGGGCGGACTCGCGGTCGACCACGTCGGGCGGGCCAACACCTTCGGCCCGCGCGACCTGCTCATCACCGACAGCTCACGCCCCTACGACGTCCGTCCCCACGACGTCCGTCCCCACGACGTCCGCCCACACAGCCTCCGTCCCGACAGCCTCCGCCCCGACGACGTCCGCAGCGTCCGCTCCCACGACGACCGGCAGCGGCAGGTCGTCCAGGGCGTGGGCGTGGACTTCCCCAAGACGCTGCTGTCCGTGCCGCCGCACCTGGTCCGGGACCTGCTGTGCCGACCGCTGCCCGGGCAGGACGGCGTCGGCGCCCTGCTCACCGACTTCCTCGTCGGCCTGGACCGGCAGGCCCAGCACCTCGGGCCGTCCGACGCGCCCCGCCTGGGCCGGATCGTCCTCGATCTGGTGTCGGCCTGGCTCGCCCAGCTCCTGGAGACGGAGGACGCCCTGGACCCGGAGACCCGCCACCGGGTCACCGTGGCAGGCATCCGGGCGTTCATCCGGCAGAACCTGCACGATCCGGCGCTGACCCCGACCGTGATCGCCGCCGCCCACCACATCTCGCTCAGCTATCTGCACCGCATCTTCCAGCAGCGCACCCAGGGCGACACGGTCGCCGCCTGGATCCGCGACCAGCGGTTGGCTGGCGCGAGCCGCGACCTGGCCGACCCCGCGATGCGCGCCACCCCCATCCACACCGTCGCCGCCCGCTGGGGCATGCCCCGCGCCTCCGAATTCACCCGCGCCTTCCGCACCGCGTACGGCGTCTCGCCCAGCGAGTACCGGCTCCGGGCGGCGAGCGAGCGGCAGCAGAGGCTGGAGGAGGGGTTCGAGGAGCGGCCGGGGGCGGAACAGGGGCAGGGGCAGGGATTGGGGCAGGGATTGGGGCGGTAGTCCCACCCCTCGGTCGTCGGCCCGCGGCGGCGTACGGCAGCATGGCCGCCGACACCCTCGTACGCCGACACCCTCGTACGACCATCGGAAGGCAGGCCACCATGCCCGCGGCACCCGCGCCCAAGATCCTCGCCGCGTTCAAGGCGGCGAAGGGCTTCATGCCCGTCGACGAGGGCCTCGCGCTGTACGCGGCCGCCGTCGAGGCCGGTGCGCTCGGACTGCCGTTGCTGGAGGTCGGCACCTACTGCGGGCGTTCGACGATCCTGCTCGCCGACGCGGCCCGCGCCGCCGGGGTCACCGCGCTCACGCTCGACCACCACCGGGGCAGCGAGGAGCAGCAGCCGGGCTGGGACTACCACGACCCGGAGACCGTCGACCCCGAGATCGGCCTGATGGACACGCTGCCCATCTTCCGCCGCACCCTGCACCGGGCGCGCCTGGAGGAGCACGTCGTCGCCCTGGTCGGACGCTCGCCGCAGATCGCGTCGTTCTGGAACTCGCCCCTCGGCCTCGTCTTCGTCGACGGCGGCCACACCGACGAGCACGCCGCCTCCGACTACGAGGGCTGGGCCCCGCAGGTCGCCGAGGGCGGACTCCTCGTCATCCACGACGTGTTCCCCGACCCGGTCGACGAGTTCACCGGCCAGGCCCCCTACCGCGTCTACCTGCGCGCCCTTGCCTCCGGGGCCTTCACGGAGGTCTCCGACACCGGCTCACTGCGGGTGCTGCGGCGCACGGGCAAGGGGATCTAGGCCCGGTTCGGCCGACGGCGGTAGCGGTACAGGATCCCGGCAGCGACGACCAGCGCGGCGCCGCCGGCCGTCCACACGACGGGGTGCCGGGCCGGCAGGTAGGGCGGTGCCGGCGACGCCTCCAGTGCGATGACGGCAACGTCGTTGGCGGGGGTGCGGTCGAACGGGTTGTACGTGCGGATGCTGCCCTTCGCGCCCGGGACCTGCCGGTCGATGCGGATGTGGAAGTCGATGACGGTCGTCCCGCCCTCGTGCCGTGCGTCGTAGAACGAGTCGTGGCCGATCTCGCAGACGAACGCCCCGCCGGGCTTCTCCGGCCGGTCGCACGCCCACTTCCCGGCGTCCCCCTCGAACTCGTACGGGATCGAGGTGACGGTGGTGCCCTCCGGCGGGACCACCTCGAAGCGGCCCAGCTCCTCGGAGCCCTGGATCCGGCCGGGGCCGAGGTCCTTCAACCCGAGCCGCACTTTCACCGTGTTGCCGACCCGGCCCCGCACGGCCGCGGCGACCGGACGGTAGTCGGCCTGCACGGTGGTGGTGATCCCGACCGTGCCGTGGCTGTCGTCGAAGGGCCGGCTCGCGGTCGGGACGAGCGTGAGCGGGGCGCCCGTGCCGCGCACGGTGTGGTCGGCGGGCCGCTGCGGCGCCGACGACCATGTGTAGCTCACCTCGCCGGTCAGCCGTCCGGGCGGGGTGAGCGTGTAGACCAGCGGGGCGCTGGTGCGGTAGGCGGCGCCCGCCGCGGCCTTCGTGGGGAACGTGCACCACGCCGAGGTGGGCGCGGGGCCCGCGTAGAAGCAGTTGCTGTGCCGGGGCGTGAGCGTGAGCCCGTCCGACACGTTGACCTGGAGCGCCACGCCCTTCGTCGCGGGGAACCGGGTGTTGTTGGCGAGCCTCGGGGTGAGGTTCGTGGGTCTGCCCGGCGCCAGCCCGCTGACGCCTTTCTCCGACCCGGGCGCGGACAGCGTCGGACCGCCGACGGTCATCCGGGTGGCGCCGGTGATCGGGGCCGCGTTGTCGGCGGTCGCGGTGTACGTCACCGTCCCGGCGGCGTCCGGCGGGACGCCGTCCACCCCGAGGAGGGTGAGGGGCTGGTAGCTCTCGCCGTCGCCGTTCTGCAGATCGCCGTACTCGCAGGTGTAGACCGGGCCCTCGGCCTTACACGCGCGGTTCTCCCCGAGCCGTGCGACGCCGGTCAGCCCCGACGCGTCCACGACGACCCGGACGTTGCGCGCGGGCCCGCCCTTGCTCGCCTCCACGAAGACCGGCACGACGAAGTCGTCGTTCCTGGCCTTGGCCCCCTCGTCGGCGTTGTACATGACGTACGTCGCCGCGGTCTCGAAGCGCAGCACGACCTGTCCGGAGTCGTCGGCCGCGGCGGGCGCCGAGGCCACGGCGAGGACGCCGGCGGCGAGACTCGACACCAGGGCGGCCATGTGCCGGACCACACGCTTCCGTATCGGTATGAGCATGTGCATGCGGGCACTATGCCAGCGCCGGTCCGGACGGACCCACCTTTACGGCCGTCCCTCGGATCCCTACGGCCAAGCCTCAGGCCTCTGCGGCCGACCCTCAAGGCCCCCGCGGCTCGTCCGCTACAGCCAGCCCTGTTGTCGGGCCTCCCGCATCGCCTCCATTCGGTTGCGGGTGCCTGTCTTGCCGATCGCGGAGGAGAGATAGTTGCGGACCGTGGCCTCCGCGAGGTGCAGCGCGGCGGCGATGTCGGCGACCGTCGCGCCGTCCGCCGACGCGTTCAGCGCGTCGCGTTCGCGGGCGGTGAGGGGATTCGGGCCGGCGCTCAGCGCTGCGGCGGCGAGGGCCGGGTCCACGACCGTCTCGCCGGTGAGCACCCGGCGGATCGCCGCCGCGAGCTCCTCCACCGGGCCGTCCTTGACCAGGAAGCCCGCTGCCCCGGCCTCCATGGCCCGGCGCAGATAACCGGGCCGGCCGAACGTGGTGAGGATCAGCACCCGGCAGTCGGGCACCTGATCACGCAGCTCGGCGGCGGCCTCCAGGCCGCTCATGCCGGGGAGTTCGATGTCGAGGAGCGCGACGTCCGGGCGGTGGAGGAGGGCCGCGTCCACGATCGCGTCGCCCCGGCCCACCTGCGCGACCACTTCGAGGTCGGCCTCCAGCCCCAGCAGCAGAGCCAGCGCCCCGCGCATCATGCCCTGGTCCTCGGCGAGCAGCACTCTGACGGACTTGGCGGGACGGTGGTCGCGGGGCATCTCGGTCACGGGGCAAGGCTATGCGCGGTGGCCGCGGACGGCGCTCTCTCGACCCCGCCGCCACTCTCGCCCCTGTCGCCGTTCTCTCTGTTGTCGCCCCTGTCGCTGCCGTACCCGCTGGCGTCCGCGGTCGTCGGCAGTTGCGCGGTGACCGTGAAGCCGCTGTGTGGTTCCGGGCCCGCCGTCAGGGAGCCGCCCGCCGTCGCGAGGCGTTCACGCAGGCCGGTCAGGCCGGTGCCGCCGCCTTGCGCGCAGCGGTCGCCGCCGCCGGTGCCGGCACCTGGGCCCGTGCCCGTGCCGTTGTCCGTCACCGTCAGCCGGACCTGCTCCGGCTCGCCGGACACGGTGATCCGACACCGGGTCGCCCTGCTGTGCCGGACGACGTTGGTGACCGCCTCGCGCACCACCCAGCCCAGCAGCGCCGCCGTCTGCGGCTGCGGCGGCGGGCCCGACCTGCTCACCGACGGTTCCACGCCCGCCGCCGTCAGGGCCGAGCGGGCCCGGTCCAGCTCGGTGGCCAGGCTGCCCTCGCGGTAGCCGGTGACCGCCTCCCGTATCTCGGTCAGCGCCTGTCGGCCCACCGCCTCGATGTCCGTAACCTGGGTGAGAGCCGCGTCCATGTCACGCGGCGCCAGCCGTCTGGCCGCCTCCGACTTCACCACGATCACCGACAGGGTGTGGCCGAGCAGGTCGTGCAGATCGCGGGAGAAGCGCAGCCGCTCCTCCTCCACCGCGCGGCGGGCCAGTTCCTCGCGGGCGGCGCGCAGCTCCCGCACGGCCTCGGAGAGGGACAGGATCGCGGCCGTCACCATCGTCGAGATCCACGTGGCGTAGGCGATGGTGAGACCGCCCCAGCCGTCGTGGACGCAGGACACCGCGCCCGCCAGGACGGCGACGGCGGTCCCCAGAATGCGCAGCTGCGGGCCGCGCAGGACCGCGCCCGTCGCAAGGCCGAGCAGCGGGAAGAAGAGCAGCCAGTTGCCGCCGTAGCCGAGGGCGAGTCCGCAGGTCACGAGGCCCATCAGGACGAGGGCCACCCGCGTCGAGGTCGCCTCGCGGGCCACCTTCACGAAGGAGCGGAAGGCGATATAGACGTAGAGGGAGTTGAACGTCAGCAGGCCCAGGCCGCCGATCCACGGGTTCGGGGTGTCCCCCTGGAAGAGGTTGGAGAACGCGCCCATCCCCATCAGCAGCCACGGCAGCAGGGAGAAGCCGTTCGCCGGCGGACCGGGGTCCTCGGCGACCCCGGGGACCGCGTCGGCGTCGGCATCGGCGGTCTGCCCGTTCCTGCACCGGTCCCGCCGGGCCTTCCAGCGCCGCCGCTGTTCCCGCGCGGCGGTCCAGCGGCAGCTCACCGCAGTCCACATGGTCCTGTCCCTTCCCCCGATCCCGCTCCGGGCTCTCTGCCCGTCTTCGACGCTACGTTCCCGGGCCCGCGACCGGCAGGTCGGGATGTAACCGGTCGGGCAGTACAAATGTCATGGCCGCCCGCGACGGCGTCCGACAGCGGGTCTGACACCCCGTCAGGAGCCTTCACAACTGTGGAGCCCTCGGCTATACAGGGGACGCCGGACTGGAACGCGTTCTAGATCGGCCACCGTGACGACCTCGGTGCGGCCGATCGGTGCGGACGGCCGTGCCGAGGTCTTGCCGAGGTCTTGCCGCCGTCCCTGAAACGATCCGAACGATCCGAACGATCCGAGCGATCAGGAGTTCCATGCCCATCGACGCAGCCAAGGCGCTCGCCGCCGAGCCTCGGACCGGCGAGATCACCTGGGACCGCCGCGACGTCCAGCTGTACCACCTCGGCATCGGCGCCGGCGTCCCGGCCACCGACCCCGACGAACTGCGCTACACGCTGGAGTCCCGGCTGCACGTGCTGCCGAGCTTCGCCACCGTCGCCGGTTCCGGCTCGCCGGGCGTGATCAGCGGACTGTCCATGCCCGGCGTCGACGTCGACCTCGCCCGCGTCCTGCACGGCGGCCAGCGCCTGGAGATCCACCGCCCGCTTCCGGTGGAAGGCCGCGCCACCGCCACCGGGCGCATCGCCGGCGTGTACGACAAGGGCAAGGCCGCCGTCCTCGTCATGCGCACCGAGGTCGGCGACCAGGACGGGCCGCTGTGGACCAACGACGCCCAGATCTTCGTCCGGGGAGAGGGCGGCTGGGGCGGCGACCGGGGCCCGTCCGCCCGGCTCGACCCGCCCGTCGGCGAGCCCGACAAGGTCGTCGAGCGGGCCGTCCGCGAGGACCAGGCGCTGCTGTACCGCCTCTCCGGCGACTACAACCCGCTGCACGCCGACCCCGAGTTCGCCAAGCTCGCCGGGTTCGACCGGCCGATCCTGCACGGCCTGTGCACCTACGGCATCACGCTCAAGGCGGTCGTCGACACCCTGCTCGACGGCGATGTGACCCGGGTGCGGTCGTACACCACCCGTTTCGCCGGGGTCGTCTTCCCCGGCGAGACCCTGCGCATCCGCATGTGGCGCAGCGCCGGGGAGGGCGAGCGCGCGGGCGCGAACGCGGTACGTGTGGCGGTGAGCGCCCTCGACCGGGACGACGCGCCCGTCCTCGCCGACACGATCGTCGAACACTTTTGAACCCGTGAGCCCGTAGGCAGCTTTTGAGGGGAGCCGCACCATGCGCGCAGCCGTACTGCACGAGATCGGCCAGGACAAGCTGGAGGTCCTCGACGACGTCGAGGCGGTGGGCTTCGGCCCGGGGCGGGTCAGGATCCGGGTGCGCGCCACGGGGCTGTGCCACTCGGACCTCTCCGCGATGGGCGGGGTGCTGCCGCAGCCCGCGCCGTTCGTGCCCGGCCACGAGGGCGCGGGCGAGATCCTGGAGGTCGGCGAGGGCGTCACCAGCGTCAAGCCCGGTGACCGGGTCGTGGTCTGCTGGCTGCCCGCGTGCGGCGCCTGCCCGGCCTGCAAGCGGGGCCAGACCGAGCTGTGTCTGGCCGGGTTCATGAACGCCGGCACGCCCAACTTCCGCCGTCCGGGCGGGGATCTGTTCGGGATGGCCGGCACCGGTACCTTCGCCGAGGAGGTCGTGGTGGACGCCCGCTGCGCCGTCCCGATCCCCGACGACGTGCCCTTCGACATCGCCGCGCTGATCGGCTGCGGGGTGACCACCGGTCTGGGCGCCGCGCTCAACACCGCTGACCTGGAGGTCGGTTCGTCCGTCGCCGTGATCGGCTGCGGCGGGGTCGGCATCTCGGCGATCCAGGGCGCGCGGCTCAAGGGCGCCGGTGAGATCGTCGCCGTGGACCCGGTCGCCTCCCGTCGCGAGGCCGCCCTCAAGTTCGGTGCCACAAAGGCGGTTTCACCGGACGAGCTGGGCGAGGCGAAGCAACTCGTCACCGGGGGCGAGGGGTTCGACTACGTCTTCGAGGTCGTCGGCCGCTCCGCCACCGCCCGCACCGCCTACGAGACCACCCGGCGCGGCGGCACCCTGGTCGTCGTCGGCGCGGGCGCCCTCGACGACTTCCTCCAACTCAGCATGTTCGAGCTGTTCTTCGACGAGAAGCGCATTCTGCCCTCGATGTACGGCGGCGGGGACGTCCTGCGCTCCTACGAGCGGACCATCGCCCTGTGGCGGGCCGGCCGGATCGACCTGACCGACCTGATCACGCACCGGGTCCCGCTCGCCGAGATCAACGAGGCGCTGGACCAGATGCGTTCCGGGACCGCGCTGCGGACCTGCATAGAGATCTGACAGCAATCTGACAGCGATCTGATGGCGATCTGAGGGGCGGGGAGTTGCGGATGACACTGCCACTGGAGGGGCTGTCGGCGATCGTCACCGGCGCCGGACGCGGGCTCGGCCGGGCCGAAGCACTGGAACTGGCCCGGCTGGGCGCGGCCGTCGTCGTCAACGACTACGGGCAGCCGGGACGGGACGGCTCCGGCGAGTCCTCGGCCGGACCGGCGGAGCAGGTCGCGGCGGAGATCCGGGCGGCCGGCGGCACCGCGCTGGTCCACACCGGGGACGTCTCCGACTTCCAACAGGCCCGTGAACTCGTCGAGTTGGCCGTCGACACGTTCGGCAAGCTGGACGTCGTCGTCAACAACGCGGGCATCCTGCGCGACCGGATGGTCTTCTCCCTCACCGAGGGCGAGTGGGACGCGGTGATCCGGGTCCACCTCAAGGGGCACTTCAACACCACCCGGTTCGCCGCAGCGCACTGGCGCGAGCGCTCCAAGGCGGCGGGCGGGCCGGTCTACGGGCGGATCGTGAACACCTCCTCGGAGGCGTTCCTCGCCGGGTCCGCCGGACAGCCCAACTACGCGGCGGCGAAAGGCGGAATCGTCGGGCTGACGACCTCCAGCGCGCTGGCCCTCGCCAAGTACGGCGTCACCGTCAACGCGATCTGCCCGCGCGCCCGCACCCGGATGACCGAGGACGTCTTCGCCGGGTTCGAGCAGCCGGCTGACGGACTCGACCCGCTCGCGCCCGAGCATGTCGCCCCGCTGGTCGGCTACTTGGCCTCGCCGGCCGCCGCCCGGATCAACGGACAGCTGCTCGTGGTGCACGGCGGCATGGTCGCCGTCGTCGAACGGCCGCGCGTGCAGGCGAAGTTCGACAGCAAGGAGGACGTGTTCAGCCACGCGGAGCTGGACGCCGTCCTCGGCGCGCACTTCGCGGAGCGGCCGGCGGGGGAGACGTTCGCGGCGGCGGAGGTGCTGGGCCTGCGGAGGGGGCAGGCGTAGCGGCACGGGGGGATGCGAAGGGGCTCCGGTCGTCCACGGACGACCGGAGCCCCTTCGGTTCTTCGGTGTACCTGCGTTCCGTCAGGCAGCCACTGAATGCTGTCCTACGCGTTGTCCTCGGTCTTGCTCTCGGCCGGCTTGCGGTGCCGGCCGTGGGGGGCCGAGTCGCCGTCCTGGGACGAGATCTGGCCCCGGTGCCGGCCGTGACCGGCCGTCTCGTGGGAGTCGGCGGACAGCGGCTGCATCGTGCTTGCGTCGCTCATCGGAAGTGTTCACCCCGTCAACATGATCTTTCATACAGCCGGGCGATTTTATCCAACACACCGAGGGGCGAATCCAGGCGGCCACGCCAACCGCAGCTACTTCGTTACAAGTCTGCCGAGCGGGGCCTGCTGGAGGGGGACCGGACGGGGGGCGGCGATCGGCCGTTCCGCCGGCCCGGAGGGCTCCGCCGCCTCCTCGGAGAGCGCGGCCGCGACCGGCGCGGTCAGCAGTGCCACCGCGCACGGTTCCGTCGGCGCGGCGTACGGCAGCCGCAGCACGCCCTGCTCCGTCCACAGCCCGCTGCCCGTCAACCACCCCTCCGGGGCGGCGAGTTGATGCAGCCGGCGCTCCGCCGGGCGCCACACGCCGAGCCAGGCGCCGAAGGGGCCGTCGATCCGCAGCGCCACCGCGCAGGTCTCCGGCACGAGCAGCTGGCCCGGCTGGATCGCGAACGGCGTGAGGGTGAGGTCGGGCAGCCGCAGGGACTCCGGGAAGCGGACCGGCAGCGTGCTGCCGAGCACTCCCCAGCCCAGCCGGACCTCGCCCGGCGAGGGGGCGTCCGAGCCGATGAGCAGCAGGCCGCTGTCGGGGTCGGCGAGCAGCAGACGGTCGTCGCTGTCGGCGCTGATCTGCAGCAGGGGCGACACCTCGCCGCCGCGCTCCAGGTCCACGACGATGGCCTTGGTCCGGCCGGCGATCTCCCGGTCCAGGGCCAGCATGCGGCCCGTCCTGTCCAGCCAGACGCCGCCGGAGCAGCGGCCGGGGATCTCGGCGACGTGCTCGGGGCCGAAGCTGCCGCCCGCGACCAGCCACACGGCCGTCGTGTAGCGGCCGACGGCCAGGGCGTACGCGCGTTCGCCGCAGGGGGCCGGGGGGAGCAGGCGCAGCCGGGTGCCCCCGTCCGGGCACTCGACGCCGCCCAGCGGGAGTTCGCCCGTGCCGGGCCCGGTCGGATACAGCAGGGAGAAGACATGCCGTCCGTCGATCACCCGTCGGATCAGGACCCGGCCGTCGGCCATCGGCTGCACCTCCGTGCCGGGCTCCTCCGGCTGGTTGCCGGGCAGCGGCACGGCGTACGGCTCGGGGCCGTCCAGGGTCCAGCGCTCGGGGAACCAGGAGTCGCCGTCCCGGGCCAGGCGTGCGGCGTAGGCGCCGTTCGCCGTGATCACGCAGCCCGCGGTCGGGACGTCGGCGGTGGCGGTATTGGCGGGTGGGACGTCGGCGGGGTCGAGGATCGGGACGTCGAAGATCGGGACGTCGGCGATCGGGACGTAGGCCGGCAGGCCGTCCGCGAGCGTGCGGTCGGCGTGCGTGCGGTCCGCGAGCCCGCCGTACTCGATCACGCCGTGCTCGTGCACGGCGTCCGCGTGCGGTGTGCGCTCGGCGGTGCCCCTCTCGTCCTCGTCGGGGTCTCCGGCGGCTCCTGCGGCTCCTGCGTCTGCGGGGTCTCCGGCGTCTCCTGAGTACTCGGGGTACTCGGAGTACGCGGGGTACTCGGGGTTCCCGGAGACCTCCCCGTCCGCTGCGGTGGGCTCGATCGCACAGGTCGGCGTCGTCATCGTTCGGTCACCTCCGGCGACGAAGCTAGTTTTCGTACGCACGGACGTGGGACCGACGGGCGGTCTTCTTCCCTCGAAGGAGTGGCGCAGAAGCGATTCGCCTGAGGGGGGCGGAGGCGGTGTGCATGGGGAGCGGCGTCGGCGGCGGCAGCGGTACGGGCCCGTGGGGTGGCCAGGTAGCCTTTCACCCGTGCCCCGTCTGTCTGAAGTCATCGCCGCGCTGGAGAACCTGTGGCCCGCCGAGCGGGCCGAGTCCTGGGACGCGGTCGGCACCGTCGTGGGCGACCCTGACCTGGACGTTTCCCGGGTCCTGTTCGCCGTCGACCCCGTCCAGGAGATCGTCGAGGAGGCAGTGAAGCTCGGCGCCGGTCTGCTCGTCACGCACCATCCGCTCTATCTGCGCGGGACGACGACCGTCGCGGCGTCCGGCTTCAAGGGCCGTGTCGTGCACACGCTCATCAAGAACGACATCGCCCTGCACGTCGCCCACACCAACGCCGACACCGCCGATCCGGGCGTGAGCGACGCCCTCGCGGGCGCCCTCGACCTCCGTGTCGTAGGGCCCCTCGTGCCGGATCCGAGCGATCCCGAGGGGCGGCGCGGTCTCGGGCGCGTCTGCGAGCTGGACCACCCGCTCACCGTCCGCGAGTTCGCCGCCCGCGCCGCCGAGCGGCTGCCCGCCACCGCGCAGGGCATCCGGGTGGCGGGCGATCCGGAGGCGCTCGTGCGGACGGTCGCCGTCAGCGGCGGGTCCGGCGACAGCCTGTTCGACCACGTGCGGGCGGCCGGCGTCGACGCGTTCCTCACCTCGGACCTGCGCCACCACCCCGTCTCCGAGGCCCGCGCCCACAGTCCCCTCGCGCTGCTCGACGCGGCGCACTGGGCCACCGAGTGGCCCTGGTGCGAGCTGGCGGCCGCCCAGCTCGACGAGATCTCCGACCGGCGGGGCTGGGACCTCAGGGTCCATGTCTCCCGCACGGTCACCGACCCCTGGACGGCCCACGCGGCGTCCGACTTCAACTCCACCTCTAGCTCAATGGGAGCCCCCAACTGAACGCCGCGCCCGCCGACCAGATCCGACTCCTCGACGTCCAGGCCTTCGACGTCCGGCTCCAGCAGCTCGCGCACAAGCGGAGGTCGCTGCCCGAGCACGCGGAGATCGAGTCGCTGACCAAGGACCTCACCCAGCTGCGCGACCTGCTCGTGGCCGCGCAGACCGAGGAGAGCGACACCGCCCGCGAGCAGACCAAGGCCGAGCAGGACGTCGACCAGGTGCGCCAGCGTGCCGCCCGCGACCAGCAGCGGCTCGACTCCGGGGCCGTCACCTCCCCGAAGGACCTGGAGAACCTCCAGAAGGAGATCGTCTCCCTCGCCAAGCGCCAGGGCGACCTCGAGGACGTCGTCCTGGAGGTCATGGAGCGGCGCGAGAGCGCGCAGGAGCGGGTCGCCGAGCTGACCGAGCGGGTCGGCTCCGTCCAGGGCAGGATCGACGACGCGACCGCCCGCCGGGACGCGTCCTTCGAGGAGCTCGACGGCGAGGCCGCCACCGTGACCAAGGAGCGCGCGGTCGTGGCCGGCTCCGTCCCGGCCGACCTGCTGAAGCTCTACGAGAAGCTGCGCGAGCAGCAGGGCGGCGTCGGCGCGGCCAAGCTCTACCAGCGCACCTGCCAGGGCTGCCGCCAGGAGCTGTCGATCACCGACATCAACGACATCCGCAAGGCGCCGTCCGACACGGTCGTCCGGTGCGAGAACTGCCGTCGCATCCTGGTCCGTACGTCGGAGTCGGGCCTGTAAGAGGTCCGGTCTGTAAGGGTTCCGGTCTGTCGGTTTGACAGTCCGGTTTGTAGAGGAGCTGCGCGGTGCGGGAGTTCATCGTCGAGGCCGACGGCGGGTCGCGGGGCAACCCGGGGCCCGCGGGCTACGGCAGCGTGGTGATCGACGCGGGGACGGGGGAGACGCTCGTCGAGCGCGCCGAGTACATCGGCGTCGCCACGAACAACGTCGCCGAGTACCGGGGGCTGCTGGCGGGCCTGCGTGCCGCCCGTGAACTCGACCCGTCGGCCGCGGTGCGCGTGCGCATGGACTCCAAGCTGGTCGTCGAGCAGATGTCCGGCCGCTGGAAGATCAAGCACCCCGACATGAAGCCCCTCGCGGCGGAGGCGGCGCGGATCCTGCCGCGCGCGCAGGTCACCTACGAGTGGATCCCGCGCGAGCGGAACAAGCACGCCGACCGCCTGGCGAACGAGGCGATGGACGCGGGCAAGCGGGGCGAGCAGTGGGACGCCGAGGCGTCCCGGGCAGCGCTGACCCCCCGCGCTACGGCGTCCTCCGCGCCCTTCGTGCCCTCCGCCCCTGAGCCGTCCGGCCCACCCGGCGACGCGACCGCGGGCGCGGCGCGGGTCCGCGGGGCCTTGGCCTCGGCCCGTGTCGGCTCCGCCGTGAGCGGCGACTCGGCGACGGACGGCGACCCGGCGAAGGCGAGCGGCACCGGCCCGGCAGGCGATGGGCACGGCGGCGATGGGCCGGGCGGCGATGTGCAGGGCACCGAAGTGCAGGGCAGCGAAGTGCAAGGTGGCGAAGTGCAAGGTGGCGATGTGAAGCGCGATGCCGATCGGCGGGCCGCCCGCGCCGTTGCCGTCCCCGCGGCCTCCAGCCCCTCTGTCGGCTGGGGTGCCGCGCCTGACCTCGGGGCGCCGGCGACCTTCGTGCTGTTGCGGCACGGGGAGACCCCGCTCACCCCGCAGAAGCGGTTCTCCGGGAGCGGGGGCACCGATCCCTCCCTCTCCGACGTCGGCCGGGAGCAGGCCGAGCGGGTCGCTGCGGCGCTCGCCCGGCGGGGCACCGTCCAGCACATCCTCGCCTCCCCGCTGGCCCGGACCCGGCAGACCGCCGGCGCCGTCGCCGCCCGTCTCGGTCTGGACGTCACCGTCGACGAGGGGCTGATCGAGACGGACTTCGGGGCCTGGGAGGGGCTGACCTTCGGCGAGGTCCGCGAGCGTCACCCGGACGACCTGAACGCCTGGCTCGCCGACCCGGAGGCCGAGCCGACCGGCGGCGGTGAGAGCTTCGCGGCGACCGCCACCCGCATCGCGGCCACCCGCGACCGGCTGGTCGCGGAGTACGCGGGCCGCACGGTCCTGCTGGTCACCCACGTGACCCCGATCAAGACGTTCGTACGGCTCGCCCTGGGCGCCCCGCCCGAGTCGCTGTTCCGCATGGAGCTGTCGGCGGCCTCACTGTCGGCGGTGGCCTACTACGCGGACGGCAACGCCAGCGTCCGCCTGTTCAACGAGACGTCCCACCTGCGGCCCTGAGGGACGCGGCGGCCCGCGCGAGCTGCTCCACGCGCGACCAGTCCCGGGCCGCGAGGGCATCCGCCGGAACCATCCAACTCCCGCCCACACAGGCGACGTTGGGCAGGGCCAGGTACTCGGGCGCGTTGTCCGGGCCGATCCCGCCCGTCGGGCAGAAACGGGCCTGCGGGAGCGGTCCGGCGAGCGACCGCAGATAGGCCGTGCCGCCCGCCGCCTGCGCCGGGAAGAACTTCATCTCCCGGACCCCGCGCTCCAGCAGCGCCACGACCTCCGACGTGGTCGACACCCCGGGCAGGAACGGCAGCCCGGACGCCCGCATCGCCGTCAGCAGGACGTCCGTCCAGCCGGGGCTGACCAGGAATCGGGCCCCGGCTGCCGCACACGCCGTCACCTGCTCCGGTGCGATCACCGTCCCGGCCCCGACGACCGCCTCCGGGACCGCCCCGGAGATCTCCCGGATCACGTCGAGCGCGGCGGACGTCCGCAGCGTCACCTCGATCGCGGTCAATCCGCCCGCCACCAGCGCCCGCGCCAGCGGCACGGCGTCGACGGCGTCCTCGAGCACCACCACGGGCACGACGGGAGCCAGATCCAGTACCGAGCAGGCCGAGACATCCGGGGCAGCCGAAGGGGAGGGCAGAGGTGAGGTCATGCGCCTCATCCTGCCCCCGGGGTGCAACACGCGCAAAGGGCATTGCACATGCTGCAACGAACTGTGTGGGAGGGGACCGTCAGTGCACCTCGTCCACCAGCACATCCAGCGACCAGGCCGTCCCCGCCCGCGTCGGCGCCTGTTCCTCCACCACGTATCCGAGGTCGCGCAAGGCCTCCACCAGCTCCGCCGGGCCCTTAGGGGCGATCCCCGCCGTCAGCAGGCTCCGTACGATCCGCCCCTTCGTCGCCTTGTTGAAGTGGCTGACGACCTTCCGGGTCGGCGCGTGCAGCACCCGCACGCTCGCCGTCCGCCCCGCGACCTCGCCCTTCGGCTTCCACGCGGCCGCGTAGGCCGCCGACCGCAGGTCGAGCACGAGCCCGTCGCCGGCCACCTCGGGCAGCACGGACGCCATCGGCGCACGCCAGTGCGCGCCCAGCGCCCCCAGCCCCGGCAGCCGCACGCCCATCGAGCAGCGGTACGACGGGATCCGGTCCGTGACCCGGACAGCGCCCCACAGCCCCGAGAAGACGAGCAGCGACCTGGCCGCGCGCTTCTTCGCCGCCGCGTCGAGCGTGGCCAGGCCGAGGGCGTCGTACAGGACCCCCGTGTAGATCTCCCCGGCCGGCCGGGTGCCCGCCGTGCGCAACTCCGTGTTCTTCGCGATCTCGCCGCGCAGCCCCTCGCTCAGCCCGAGCACCTCGCGCGCCTTGTCCTCGTCGGCCGCGCACAGCTCGACCAGCTCGTCGAGGACCGCCTCGCGGGCGGCGCCGATCCCCGGCAGGGAGAGCGCCTCCGGCTTGAGCGGGGCACCACGTCCGGAGGACGCCTTGCCTTCGGAGGGCGGCAGCAGGACCAGCACGGAAAATCTCCTCGGGACTTCGGGACTTCGGGACTTCGGGACTTCGGCAGAACGTAAGGCTGTGTGGAACGTAAAACGGTGCTGCGACAGCGTACGGCGTGCCGCCGGGCCGCCCCGGTCCCACGGGTCGGCGGCGACGCGGTCAGGAGACGGGCGCGCCGAACCAGCGCTCCAGGGCCGCCTCCAGCGGGTCCTCCGGGCCGTCGGTCGTCGCCGCCCACGCCACGTATCCGTCCGGCCGCACGAGCAGCGCCGCCAGCTCCGGGCGGCCGGGGGCGACGGTCGTGCGGACGTCCACCCGGTCGCCGTAGCCCTCCGCGCGGGCCCGCAGCTTCGGGTCGCCGGCCAGGTCGAGCAGCAGGGCGCGCCCGCCGTGCAGCCGGTCGGCGAGCCGGGTGCCGTCGGCGAACTCCAGGTCGGGGGCGCTGCGGCCGACCAGGGGATGGTCGCCGGGCAGGTCGTAGTGCTGCCAGACGCCGGAGATCTTCTTGACGAGGTAGGTGGTGCCGTCGACGGTTCCCGCCAGGCCGGTCACCACCTCGCGCAGGGCGCGCGCGTGCGACTCGGTGCGCATCAGCGCGATCTGGGCCCGAGTCCACTCCAGCACCCACGCGCCGATCGGACGGCGTTCGCTCGTGTACGAGTCGAGCAGTCCCTCGGGGGCGTCCCCGCGTACCACCGCCGCGAGCTTCCAGCCGAGGTTCATCGCGTCCCCGATGCCGAGGTTGAGGCCCTGCCCGCCGAACGGCGAGTGCACATGCGCCGCGTCGCCCGCGAGGAACACCCGGCCCGCGCGATAGGTGCTCGCCTGGCGGCAGTTGTCGGTGAACCGGGTCAGCGAGCGCACCTCGCCCACCGTGACGTCCACCCCGGTCACGCGGCGCACGCTGGCCTGCAACTCCTCGGTGGTGACGGGCGTTTCACGGTCGGCGGGCGGTCCGTCGAACTCCACGGTCAGGATGCGGCCGGGCATCGGACCGTAGGCGTACGTCCCGTGCTCCGTCGTGTTCCAGCCGCCCCGCAGCCCCTCGACGCCGGTCAGGTCGGCGATCGCCTGGTAGCCGGTGATCTCCGGGGGCGTGCCCGGGAAGTCGAACCCGGCGAGCTTGCGCACGGTGCTGCGGCCGCCGTCGCATCCGACGAGCCAGCCCGCACGCACGTCCTGCGCACCGGCGAGACGCACGGTGACGCCGCTGCCGCCGCCGGCATCGTCGTCCTCGTCGGTGTCGAAGCCGGTCAGCTCGACCTGGCGGCGCACCTCCACGCCGAGCTCCCGGGCCCGCTCGCCGAGCAGCCGCTCCAGCGTCGCCTGCGGGATCAGACCGATGCCGTCGGCCGGACCGAGGTCCGCGAAGGCCGGGTCCGACTCGTCCAGCAGCGCGGCGCTGAGCATGATCCCGGCGAAGTGCCCGGCGAACCGGGGCGGAGGCACGGCCCCCGGGGCCGCAGGGGTCGTCGGGACCGCCGGGGTCGCAGGGGTCGCCGGGGTCGTCGGGACCGCCGGGGTCGCAGGGGCCGCCGGGATCGGCTCGTCGCCCCCGGACTTCCGGAACTCGTAGGACTCCCGGAACGCCCGGAACCGGCTCATCGCCGCCTCCTGCACCTCCGCGAGCGCGGGCAGCAGTCCGCGCCGGTACAGGGCGACGGCCGTCGGGGAGTTGATCCCGCCGGCCTTGATCGTCTCGTCCACCTCGGCCAGTCGCTCGACGACCAGCGTCCGCGCCCCGCCGAGCGCCAGCTCGCAGGCCAGCATCAGCCCGACCGGCCCGGCCCCGGCCACCACCACGTCATATTCCGCCATGCGATCATCCGTCATGCATTTCACTGTAGTGACTAAAAGTTTTTGCTCGCTATAGTTTTCCTCATGGCGGAGGAAAAGGAAGCGGAAGCGGAAGCGGAACCGTCCCTTCGGGAGCGCAAGAAGCGGGCGACGCGGCAACGGATCTCGAACGTGGCGACGGGCCTGTTCGTGGCGCGCGGCTTCGACGAGGTGACCGTCGCGGAGGTCGCGCGGGTGGCGGAGGTGTCCGCGATGACCGTCTTCAACTACTTCCCGCGCAAGGAGGACCTCTTCCTCGACCGCATCCCCGAGGCGGTCGAACTGTTCACGGAGGCGGTACGGCGACGCGGACCCGACGAGAGCCCGCTCGCCGCCCTCCGCGCCCTCGCGCTCCGGCTCCTGGGCCGCCGGCACCCGTTGGGCGGGCTCGACGACGACTTCGCGCACTTCTGGCGGATCGTCGTCGACTCGCCGGCCCTGCGGGCCCGGGCCCGCGAGGGGGTCGAGGAGGTGGAGGAGGCGCTGGCGCTAGCCCTCGCGGAGACCGCCCCCGAACTCCCCGACCCGCACCTGGCCGCCGCCATGACGGTCGCCGCGTACCGCGCGGTCTACGTCGCCACCGCACGCCGCATGCTGGCGGGGGAGCGGGCGGCGACGCTCGTGGACGGGCATCGGGCCCGCCTGGAGGCGGCCTTCGACGCGCTGGAGGGGGTGTTCGCGACGGGATCCTGAGGTCTGGACGGGAGCGTGATGTCCAGCGGCATGGAACCGCGACCTGAAAGCGTTGCACCCCTAGTGGCCGCCAGTGGCACGAAGGGTTCGGCGGGGAGCGGAGATATGAGGGGGACCGGCGGAGATATGAGGGGGACCGGGTCGTGAGCCGTGAACAGGCGTTGTGGACGAGAGCCCGGCTGGGCCGCTGCGGCCCGCCCCTCGACCTGCTCACCGCCCGCTTCGACAAGCACGTCTACGCCCCGCACGCCCACGAAGAGTTCACCGTCGGCGTCTGCGTCGGCGGCTCCGAGATCATCGACTACCGCGGCGAACACGTCCGCAGCGGCCCGGGTGCCATCGTCGTCCTGGCCCCGGGCGAGATGCACACCGGCGGCCCCGGCAACGACACCGACGGCTACGCCTACCGCGCGCTCTACGCCGCCGAGGGCCTGCTCGGCGACGGCACCGTCGGCCGGGGCGTCCCGCACTTCCGCGACGCCGTCTTGGACGACCCGGAACTGGCCGTCGCCCTGCGCCGCGCCCACACGGATCTGGCCGCCTGCCCCGACCCGCTGGAGGCCGAGTCCCGCTTTCCGTGGCTGCTGACGGCCCTGGCCCGTCGTCACTCCACGGCCCGCGCGGTCACCGACACGGTCCCCGGCGCCGACCACATCGCGCACACCGTGCGAGATCGGCTGGCCGACGAGCTGGCCGAGCCGCCCTCCCTGGCCGAAATGGCCGCCGACCTGGACCTGTCCCGCTACCAGCTCCTGCGGGCCTTCCGCACGACGATGGGGATACCGCCCTACGCCTGGCTGGCCCAGCACCGGGTGGCCCGCGCGCGAGGCCTGCTGGAAGCCGGACTGCGCCCGGCCGAGGTGGCGACCCTGGTCGGCTTCGCGGACCAGGCCCATCTGACCCGCTGGTTCCGCCGCGTGCTGGGCGTGACCCCGGCGGCGTACCGCAACAGCGTTCAAGACGGACGTCGCTGAAACGCCGAGCATGGCCGTATGACTGCACGCGGCTGGTTTCTGTTCTCCCTGTTGGGAGTGGTCTGGGGCATCCCCTATCTGCTGATCAAGGTGGCGGTGGAGGACCTCTCCCCGTCCCTGGTCGTGTTCACGCGCTGTGCGCTGGGCGCGCTGCTCCTGTTGCCCTTCGCGATCCGCCAGGGCGGCCTGATCCGCACCGTCCGCGCGCACTGGGCGCCCATGCTGGCCTTCGCGTGCATCGAGATCATGGGCCCCTGGTTCACGCTGACGGACGCCGAGCGGCACCTGTCGAGCTCGACCGCGGGCCTGCTGATCGCGGGCGTCCCGATCGTCGGCGTCCTGGCGGCCCGCTTCTTCGGCGACACGGAGGTACTGGGCGCCCGGCGGATCACCGGCCTGGCGCTCGGCCTGGCCGGCGTCGGCGTCCTCACCGTCCCGCACCTGACGGGAGGGGACGTGAAGTCGCTGGGCGAGGTGCTGCTGACGGTCGTCGGCTACGCCACGGCGCCCCTGATAGCCGCCCGCCGCCTCAAAGACGTCCCCACCCTCCAACTGATCACCCCCTGCCTGACCCTGACCGCTCTGGTCTACGCTCCCGCGGCGGCGGCGTCATGGCCGTCCGCACTCCCGTCGACGGAGGTCCTCGCCTCCCTCGCGGCCCTGGGCGCGATCTGCACGGCGGTCGCCTTCGTGGGCTTCCTCGAACTCATCAAGGAGATCGGCCCGACCCGGTCGACGGTCATCACGTACGTCAACCCGGCGGTGGCGGTGGCGGTAGGCGCACTCTTCCTGGACGAACGCCTCACCGCGGGCATCGTGGCCGCGTTCCTCCTGATCCTGGCGGGTTCGGTGCTGGCGACGGCGGGCGGTCCTGACAAACGCACCCGCCCGGTAACATGGTCGACACGGCAGACGAGCCGGGCGGACGGCCGCGTGGAGTCCCCTTAGGGGGCTTCCCGAGGAACGTCCGGGCTCCACAGGGCAGGGTGATGGCTAACGGCCACCCGGGGTGACCCGCGGGACAGTGCCACAGAAAACAAACCGCCGGAGACCTCGGTCCTCGGTAAGGGTGAAACGGTGGTGTAAGAGACCACCAGTGCCCAGGGCGACCTGGGCAGCTAGGTAAACCCCACCCGGAGCAAGGTCAAAAGGAAACACCCCGGTGTTTCTGCGTGGACGTCCGAGGGCTGCCCGCCCGAGTCCACGGGTAGACCGCACGAGGCCGGCGGCAACGCCGGCCCTAGATGGATGGCCGTCTCCCCGGCCGCCGCGAGGCAGCCGGGCGACAGAACCCGGCGTACAGCCCGACTCGTCTGCCAGTAGAGCTCCCTGACCAGTGAATATGCTGGTCAGGTGTCCCTTCTGTTGGTTCGGGAGGCTTGAACGGACCCCGTTCCATACTGGTTCAAACGTGGGTGCACGGCTGCGTACGTAGCCATGAGGGTAGCCATGGACTACAGGGGCGGAGGTAGGCGGCGGGCTTGACCTGCGGTTAGGCCGTTTTTGATGGCTCTTGGACGGTGTTGCGGAGCCAGATGACGATTGCGGTAACGGTCAGGGTGCCGTTGAAGACGTAGTCGCGCTTGTCGTACCGGGTGGCCACGGCGCGGAACTGCTTCCACTTGTTCACGCACCGCTCGACCGCGTTGCGGCGGCGGTACTGGGCCTTGTCGAAGGCCGGGGGCCGGCCGCCGGAGCGTCCGCGGCGCCTGCGGTGGGCCCGCTGGTCGTCAGGCTGGGCGATGGTGGCTTTGATACCGCGCCGTCGCAAGTAGGCGCGGTTGTCGCGGCTGGAGTACGCCTTGTCGCCGCGCACCCGTTCCGGCCGGCTGCGCGGGGGCCCGGATCGCGGCGCCGGATGCGTAAGCCGTCCAGCACCGGGGCGAACATCGGGCTGTCACCCCGCTGGCCGGGAGAGGTCAGCCAGTGCAGCGGGCGGGCCCGGTCGTCGGAGAGCAGATGGACCTTGCTGGTCAGCCCGCCCCGCGAGCGCCCCAACGCCTCGTGCCCATCTGCCTCCTCACGCGCCCCGCCCCCTTTTGCGGATAGCCGGCCGGAGGCTTGCGGGGCGCCCCGGCCGCGTGCTGATGCGCCCGGCAGGACGTCGAGTCGATGTTCACGGCCCACTCCCGCCGGTCCGCCCGGCGGACGAGCGCCCCGTCCGGGTCACCGGCATCCGCCTCGATCTGCAACTCCTGAAGGACGGTCTTCCCGGTGCCGTCGGCCGACCAGCGGCGATGACGTTCGTAGACGGTCTGCCAGGGGCCGTACCGTTCCGGCAGGTCAGGCCAGGGCACCCCGGTCCGGGCCCGGAACAGCACCCCGTTGATCACCCCGCGGTGATCCGCCCACTGCCCGCCCGGCCTGCCGTTGCCCGGCAGGAGCGGTTCGATCTTCCGCCACTGCGCGTCCGTGAGCTCGTGTCGCCGCACCATACGAACGTCCTGCCCGGCCGACCACGAGATCCACCCCAGCCCACCAAGAGCCATCAGAAACGGCCTAGCGGCCCCTGCCTGCGTGATCCGCGTGATTCGGCTGCGATGCTTGAGCGGCATCGGGAAGTCGCGCAAGAGTTCGACCTCCGCCATGCGAATTTCTGTCCAGAAGTAGCGGACTTGGATGTCAGCCGAGAAGGGACAGCGGTGTGGACGTGGCCGCAGCGACGAGTTTCCTTAGTTTCGCGCGAGTTTGAGGGTCCGTCGAGTAGATCACTGTGCCGATCATGCCGCGGGTCAGAAGTACCTTGTACGTGTTACGGATCAGCCGAGCGACGTCCGCGTCCGTCGTGGACTTCTTGAACGCAGGGTCCTTCGAGGCCGAGTGGTCGGCGATCCAGTGGTCGCCGCGCCACACCAGGTCCGGGCCAATGATGACCCCGCTCCAGTCGTACTCGAATCCCTGCGCCGTGTAGACGCAGCCGACCTGCCCGAAGCCTGCTGGGTCTGTGGCCCACAGTGCTGAGGGCGGAGCTCCCATGACCGACCGTTCTCCGTACACGTTCCATGGGCGTGCCCAATCGCCGATGACGACGTCAGCGGGGAGCGACTGCCCTTCAGGCACCTTCGTGGTCCACTTCCAGCAGTACCCGGCGGACATGCGGGCGCCGTAGCCTTCGGCGCGGCGTGCGTTGAGGAGGTCTTCCATTTCCTGGGGACTTTCCGCGACCAAGAGCCTCACCTTTCCGTCAGGCTCCCAAGGCACAGGCCCGTCACCCTCGATGCCCAGCAGGCGGAGCACCCAATGCAGATAGGCGTCGCTGCCGCCGCAACGGAACTGGCTGTCCAGGGCCACCACAGTGCACCGCAGCGACTTGGAATCGGCCGCTGCCTTGATCTCTTCCACCGTTCCCATCTCGCCGGGACGTACCACCTGATGCTGGTCGAGCAGGAAGACCGGGACACGGGCAGCGTCGATCAACTCGTCGATCTGTCGCTTGCCGGTACGGTGCTCGGCCCGGGTGTAACGGTTCGCAGAGGTCTCGCGGACGCGGTGTGCCTCGTCGCAGATCAGGACGTCGAGACCATTCCGCTCGGCTGTCATGAAGCTGTTGAAGTACTTGAAAAGGTCCTGGACTTCACGCTTGCGGGCGCCCGCTACCTTGCGCATGGTTTTGGTGAAGGACTGCGACCCGGTTGCGTGCAGTGCCGACACCCCACGCCGATACAGCTCGCCCAAGAGCGACAGAGCGATGACGCTCTTGCCCGTTCCGGGACCACCGGTCACGATCACGACTTCCTTGTGATCGGCCTGTTTCGCCTTGCGGACGGCTGCCAGAACGGTTTCGTATGCGACTCGTTGATCATCCAGAAGTACGAACTGCTCGCGCTCTCGTACCTCCTGCGCTGCCAGGGCGATCAGCTGCCTGGACGGCTTCACCTTGCCCGCGAGCAGGGCGTCTGCTGCAGCCGCTCCGGAGGCCGGAGCCAGTTTCGAGCGCAGGTGGTCGATGAAGGCGCCTCGTCGCTCCGCGGTGAAGAGCATGCCTCGTTCGCTCTGCTCGACCTCGTAGAGGCCGCTGATGCCGAACTCGGTCGCGTTGTGGAGGAAGACCGTGCCCGAGACCCGATCCGGGTTCTCGGCGAGTGCTCCATTGAACGCGACCAGGTAGTCGCAGTATCCGCGTACCTGCTCGATCGGATTCAGCACGGGCCGGGTGTACGCATCGACACGGCACCGCAGCGGGTCGTCATCTTCGGGCTGTGCCTGACTCCACTGCTTGAGCTCGACAACGACGTACGAAGGCTCGCTCGTCCGCGGATGCACCCCCGCGAGTATGACGTCGGCTCGTTTGCTGGTCAGCGGGAGGTCGTACTCCAGCAGCATCTCCACGTCGCCGAGGCCGGCATCATGCAGCGCGTTGGTGAGAGCGGGGATGCTGCGTTCCCAGGCCCGCGCTTCGGAGGGGCCCGGCCGGTAACCGTGGCGATGGGCGAATTGTTCGGTCATACGCAGAAACAGCGAACCGGCCAGAATTTCGGCAGCGACCGCGGTGGCGGAGTCGCGGAACAGCAAGGATGGCCCCCAGGCAGCACGAAGTCACTCGTGCGGGTGGGGGCATGTCCTTCGGACTCCGCGGATGCGGAGCGGAAGCCCGGCGGGCCGCAACGACACTCCGGTCAAGTTTACTGGCGGGGTCTCCGATATGAAGGGGGCACGGCGGCTCCCTCGGCTGTGAGCGGCCTCGTGGGAGAGCCGGGGATCTGCTGTCGGCTGATCGTGCCCGGGATGAGACGACGCAACGCGCTCTGGGTGCGGGTGTCCGGTGAGTACACCACGGTTCCGACCACCCCTCGAGTGAGCAGGACGTGGTAGGCGTTCAAGATGCACCGTTCGACGATGTCGTCGGGGGCGCCCCGAAAGGCGGGATCCTTCGAGGCCGACCGGTCCACGATGAAGCGGCCGTCACGCCACAGGAGATCGGGGCTGATGATGACCGCATTCCAGTCGTACTCGAATGTCTGGGCGGTGTAGACGCAGCCGATTTGGTCGATACCGCGACGGTCTGTCGCCCACAGGCTGGCCGACGGCGCGTCCGGCACATGGTGCTGTGGTTTGACATTCCACGGTCTGTGCCAGTCGTCGATCTGGACATCGGGTACCAGGGCGCCGTCTTTCGGATTGCTCCAGGGCCAGCAATACCCTGCGGTGATGCGCGCTGTAGCGCCCTCCAAGTGCCGTTCCTGAACGAACTCCTCCAAATCCTTCGGTGAGTCGGCCACCAGTAGCTGCATCCGGCCGTCTGGTTTCCATGCCACAGCATCCAGGTCGGTGAACCCCAGAAGCTGCTGCACCCATCCTTGATAACGCCTGCTGCCTCCCGCTCGGAAAGTCCTCTCGAGTTCCGTCACCGTGACCTCGCATCCCTGACTTTCGGCATATTCACGTAGATACGCGGCGTTTCCGACTTCGTCCGGGCGAATGGATTGGTGATCGTCGAGAAGGAAGATCGGGATCTTTGCTGCCGTGAGCAGTTCATCCACTTGAGGCCGGTCCTCCTCGCGGTTCTCCTGAGTCGTCCATCTGTCGGTGGAAGACCGGCGCATGCGATGTGCCTCGTCGCAGACGATGACTTCCTCACTGTCGGGCTCGGCGTCCTGGAAGCTGTTGAAGTAGCGGTACATCTTCAAGCCTGCTGCGCGCTTCCTGCTCACCTCGCGCTGACGAGCGGTGTTCAGAAGGGTCTCGCGCAGGGTCTCCGTGTACGCGTGTGAGCCGCTGGCCAGCACAGCGAGGATGCATTGCAGGCCGAGTTCCCGCTGCATCTCCAGCGCCACGGCGCTCTTTCCGCTTCCCGGACCGCCTCGGAAGATGAAGACGCGTTTGCGTCCCGAGTTCCCGTTCAGGACTGCACGCTCTACGTGACGGAGGATGAGGTCGAAGGCCACCTGCTGTTCGTCGAGCAGGGTCAGTCCGCCGCCTGTGACGGACCGTTGGCGTGCGATGTCGGTGACTTTTCGGAGTGGGTCCCGCTTTGCCTCGATCAGTACCCGAGCGGATTCGCCTCCCGAGCCTTGAGCGAAGCAGGAGGTGAGCATGCGGCGGAAGCGCTCAAGGTCGTCGAGGGTGTACAGGGTGCCATGTTGCGTCTCGGGCAGATCGAAGAGCGCCGAAACGTGCTCATCCCTGGCGTTGTGCAGAAACGCGGCGCCGGTGAGGCAGTCGTCATTCTCGCGGAGCGGAGGGAGATAGCGCGTCATGTACTCGCAGTAGCGCTGTATCTGCCGTACGGGATGTGGCTTGTATGTGCCGTAGCCGAGGTCGACGACGGTGGGGCACTCCGGGTGCAGGGTCGCGTGGCGTACCTGTTTGAGTTCCAGAGCGGCATAGGACGGTGTTCCTGTTCCCGGCCGTTGACCGCAGAGGACCAGATCAACCGCACTGTCGGTGTGCGGCAGACCGAACTCGACGAGTACCTGAACCTCGCCGCGACCGCACTTCAGGAGTTGGTCGATGACGACGGGAATGCTGTTGTTCCACGACGCAATGTCCCCGGGGCTTGGATCCGTTCCTTTGGCCTCACGGTGCTCGGAGATGAGCCGGTCGGTCAGTGGAAGGTTGGACGCGTCAGGCTGCGGCGAGAGTAAAAGACTGATTTCGGATGCCGAGCTGGCAAGAAGCACGGAGGGTCCCCCAGGGCACGAAGCGATTCGTGCGGGTGGGGGCGTGTCCGAAACCGGAAGCCCGTCGGGCCGCGACAACAGTGAGGAAGGGTAACCCAACGAACAACGGCGGGTCTCCCCGGGACCCGCCGCTTTCGCTCGTATCAGACGAGCAGGTGCGCCGTCGCCACCAAAGCCCTCAGCACAAGTTCGCAGACCACTCCGGTGGCGACACCGATGAGGACTTCACGGAACCAGGTGCGGCGCGGGGGCTTGTACTCGACAGGGGTCATGCTGAGCATCTCCTTGGAGGAGTCGGGATCCCGGATTTGGTGGGGAAGCCCACCGGGCGTCCGTCCTCACCGAAGAGGTGAGACCACTGTCATCCGTTCATCCCGCGACCCGCGGCTCGTACTCCCTCCGGGGAGGGGTATGCGGCGCGCCGCCACGCTATCGCACAGGTGCATGTTCATGCCGCTGAGTTGTCGCGCCGGGCAGCGATCGGAGTGGTTGTATCCGTGCAGCTTCGACGAGTCAGCGATGCCCTGACGATCGCCTGCTCGTCCAATGTGGGAGCAAGGCAAACGGATACTGCCTGTCAGAGGGGCGCGGTAAGGTCGACCAGGGATTTTGGCCCGAAAGGGCGTGAGGAGACAGTGGAGGTCGGACGGTGACGGCAGGAGACTCGCGTCCGGTGCCCAAACGCGGACCGCCACGTCCCGCGCATCAGTGGTTCCAGGACCGGCCCTCCCCGTACCCCTGGGAGCAGGACGCTCTCGACCATGTACGACGCCTGATGCCGGCCGCCGAGCCGTATCGCGCCTGGGCCACGTTCTCCTTCACCGCGCAGTCGGGCCGTATCAACGAGTGCGACCTGCTGATCGCGGTACCTGCGGGCCTCTACCTGGTCGAGATCAAGAGCCATCCGGGGCGGCTGGAGAACCACGGATCCACCTGGAACTTCCACGGCTCCGACCGCACCCGGACGATCAACAATCCGCTCCACTTCAACGATGCCAAGTCGAAGGACCTCAAGAGCAGGCTGCTGTGGGCAGCGCGCAAGCTGGGCATCCCCGAGCGCTCCGTGCCGCGCGTGGAACCGGCGATCTTCCTGTCGGCTCCGGACCTCGAGAGCCATCTCGACGACGTCCAGAAGGTCAAGGTCTACGGTCGCGACGACCGCCCCACCGGCCTCAAGCACATCTGGCAGGACTTCCTGGGGCTGCCGCCGGACCGCCCCGACCGCCGCATCACCGCCGACTTCTCCCGGAACACTCTGCCGCGACTGTTGAAGGCCATCGGCGTCCAGCAGTCCACGGCCCATCTCAGGTTCGGCGACGCCTGGAAGCTGCAGCCGCACCCCCTGGACCGTGGGCAGACCTGGGAGGACCGCCTCGCGACACGCGACGACGGACTCGTCCAGGAGGAGGGCCGCGTCCGCATCTACCTGGTCGGCCATATGGCGACCGAGGCGGCGAAGAAGTCGACCGATCGCGCGGCCCGCCGCGAGTACCAGGTCCTGCAGGGCATCACACACCGCGGCATCGTCGAGGCCGTCGAGATCCGCGAGCATCAGGGCGGACCCGCGATCCTCTTCCGCCACCGGCACACGGACCTGCGCCTCGACCAGTACCTGGCCACCTACGGTGGCAAGCTCACCCCCGAGATCCGCCTCGATCTCGTACGGCAGCTCGCCGAGGCCGTCCGCTACGCCCACAACCGCTCCCTGTACCACCGGGCCCTGGCGGCCGGTTCCGTCTACGTCTCCTTCCGGTCCGACGGGACGCGCCCCGAGCTGCGCATCACCGACTGGCAGACAGCGGCCCGCGACTTCGACAGCAACGCCACCTTCTTCCGGTCCATCGGCGGCTCGGCGCTCGACGCCGCTCTGATCGAGGACGCGGCCCGCCTCTATCTCGCTCCTGAGACCGACCAGCCGTACGCCGATCCGGCCGACCTGGACATGTTCGGGCTCGGTGCCGTCGCCTACCTGATCCTCACCGGCCAGCCTCCCGCCGCGCAGCGAAGCGCCCTGAGCGAGCGCCTGCGCACCGACTCGGGCCTGCATCTGTACGCCGTCGCCGACGGCTTCTCGGACGCGCTCGACGAGCTGGTCTTCAAGGCGACCCGCTCCGACGTGACCGAACGCCTCGGCTCCGCCGAGGAGTTCCTCGACCTGCTGGACCAGGCGGAGCGCGCCAGCGTGCTGCCCGAGGCACCCACTGCCTCTCGAACCCGCACTCGTCCACCACATCGTCAACACGCTCGGCTGGCCCGGACTGCGCCTCCTGCAGGAGGAGGCCATCGGGCCGCTGCTCGCGGGTGACGACGCGATCCTTCTGGCGCCCACTGCCGGAGGCAAGACAGAGGCCGCCTCGTTTCCGCTGTCGTCGAAGATGGTGCAGCAGAAGTGGTCGGGGACGTCCGTCATCTACGTGTGTCCGCTCAAGGCGCTGCTGAACAACCTGCTGCCCCGGCTGGAGACGTACACCGCGTGGCTCGGACGCACGGCCGCCCTCTGGCACGGGGACGTCACCTCCGGCGCGCGGAAGCGGATTCTGGCCGCGCGGCCCGACGTCCTGCTCACCACGCCGGAGTCCCTGGAGGCGATGCTGGTGAGCGCGAACGTCGATCACACGTCCTTCTTCTCCGGACTGCGTACCGTGGTCGTCGATGAGGCGCACGCCTTTGCCGGGGAGGACCGGGGGCTGGCATCTGCTCGCGGTCCTGGAGCGGCTCCAGTGCGTCGTCGGGCGTCCCGTCCAGCGCGTCGGGCTGTCCGCCACGGTCGGGAACCCTGAGGAGTTGCTGCTGTGGCTGCAGGGATCCGGAGCGGGAAGCAGCCGTCCGCGGTGGTGGCACCGCACCTGGCAGATCCGAAGCCGGAGACATCGGCAGCGGCGTCGCCGCCCCCGGCGGACATCCAGCTCGACTACGTGGGCTCCGTCGACAACGCCGCCACCATGATCGCGGCCTTGCACCACGGCGAGAAACGGCTCGTCTTCTGTGAGTCCCGCAGGATCGTCGAGGAACTGGGCGAGAAGCTGCGTGCCAACGGCGTGACCACCTTCCTCTCCCATGCCTCCCTCTCCGTCGACGAACGTCGTCGCGCGGAAGAGGCCTTCGCCGAGGCCCGCGACTGCGTCATCGTCTCCACGAGCACCCTCGAACTCGGCATCGACGTCGGGGATCTGGACCGGGTCATCCAGATCGATGCTCCGCTCACCGTCGCCTCCTTCCTGCAACGGCTGGGCCGCACCGGACACAGCCCCGGAACATCACGTAACTGCCTGTTCCTCGCGCTGGACCGCGGTGGACTCCTCGGCGCTGCGGCCCTTCTCACGCAGTGGTCGCGCGGCTGGGTGGAGCCCGTCATCCCCCCACCGGAGCCGCGGCACATCGTGGCCCAGCAGCTTCTCGCGCTGTGCCTACAGGAATCGCGGGTCGGGGACCGTCTCTGGCAGGAGTGGTGGAACGGCCTCGGCCCGTTCGGCCAGTCCGCCGAGCCGATCGTCCGGCACCAGTACGGATTCCGGTGAGTGTCCCGTCCCGGGCGGCCCTGGAGGTATGCCCAACCTCGTTCCGGAGGCTGCCACCAGCCGAGGCTGCGAGGTCCTTGCTGATGTCGGCGGAGCTGAACCGGACCACCGGTACATCGCGCCGGTTGAGTTCGGTGATCACCACGTCGACGGTGATGCCGTTCGCTTCGGTGGCCACCAGAACCCGCCTCTCCGAGAACGACGAAGCCCCCGTCCGGACCGCTGCGGCACGGGGCGCCTCCTCGCGTAGCCATCAAGGGAGCCGCGGTAACGTCCTCCCTGCACGTTTGTGCAGGTCATAGCGTTGCGGTGATTCTCCCCGGCGTGCAGCCCGACTCGTCTGCCGCTGCCTGCGGCTTTGCCGCCGAGGAGTCCCGGAGCCGGCAGGCCCCGCTGGATGTCCTAGTTGTCCCGCAGGAACGTCTGGGCCAGTTGGTCGCCCAGGGTCACCGCCGCGCTGTGGCTCTCGATGGGGGACACCTTGGAGTTCTTGAAGAGGATGTAGGTGACGCCGGAGTCGGTGCCGCCGTTCTCCGGGTCCGGGTCGATGCCGAGGGCCTTGGCCGTCGCGTACGAGGCCTCGCCGATGATTTTCGTGGGGCCGGTGTCGCCGACGACCGCGTACTCCACCTTGTTCTGGTAGATCACCGCGACGACCCCGCCGCCCTTGATGCCCGCGGAGCTGTAGTTCCAGATAGAGCTGGAGCTGGGCACGACGACGTAGGGCAGTGAGTCGGCGCGCAGCGGCTTGCCGTCCGACTGGTGGAAGGCCGTGTCGTCCTGGTACCAGGGGTCGGTGTCCTCGCTGCACTTGGAGGTGCGCTGGCCGTCGCAGTCGATGTCCATGTCGGCCTTCCAGAAGACGGCGCCGTTCTTGCCGCAGACCGGGATGGAGGCCGAGGTCTCGTCGTCGGTCTTGTACTTGCCGTTCGAGATCTGCGAGCAGGACGTCACCTTGGCGAGGAGGGCGGCCGCGCTGACCGACCCCTCCCGTAACGGGGTGGAGGCGGAGGCGTTCGCCGGGAGGACCGCGGCGGCGAGGAGGGCGGCACCGGTGGCCGCGCCGAGGGTCAGTGTCGAAGAGCGCACGGTGGGGGACCCTTCCGTCAGGTCTGTTAGGAAAGTTTCCTTACGTGAGTGCCGTACAACGTGGACCCGCCGCCCCGGTGCCGTCAACCCCCCTGTCGCGAACGGAGATTGGCCGGAAATGGTCCGATCTTATCGGTCCGGACCATTGACCCTGTTCGGTCCGGCCGGGACTCTGTTCACGCTTCGAAACTCGGTGCATGAACCTGGTGCATGCATGTGAACGATGGGCGGTCCGTTCGGGAGTATTTCGACATCCGGCCGGCCGCTCCTGACGCTCCAGGCGACCCCCACTCTCCAGGAAGGCGAGCCCGCCCATGAGCAACGTTCGGCAAACATCGGAGGACTGGGTCCTGAAGGTAGGAGAGTCATGAGGCGTCTCGGTGCCGTGCTGACGGCCGGAGCTCTCGCCGCCGTCGGTCTGCTGACGGTCTCCGCAGCCGCCCCGCCACCCGTCCGACAGCACGCGGCCGTCGCCCGTCCGGCCGCCGCCACCGACTGGTCCGTGGCCATGATCGACTCGACCACGGCCCGCTTCACACCGAGCACCATCGGCGGCTGGTCGTACCCCGTGGGCCTGTATCTCTACGGCCAGTACCTCACCTACCGGCGCACCCACGAGCCCCGGTACCTCTCCTACATCCAGGCCTACGTCGACCGCTTCGTGCACGCCGACGGAACCATCGACCAGAACTTCAACAGCCTCGACAGCATGCAGGCCGGCCGGCTGCTGGTGATCCTGCACCACGAGACCGGCCAGGACCGCTACCGCATCGCGGCCAAGAAGATCCGCGACCGGCTGAACAGCTACCCGCGCACCTCCGACGGCGGTTTCTGGCACGCCGACACCAGCAGCCGCGCCCACCAGCTCTGGTCGGACGGCGTCTACATGGTGAACCCCTTCCTCGTCGAGTACGGCAAGGAGTTCGGCGACTCGGCCTACGCCCATGACGAGGCGGCGAAGCAACTCGCTGTCTACGGCCGTCATCTCCAGGTGTCGAACGGCCTGCTGCGGCACGCCTACGACGAGTCGAAGACCGTGAGCTGGGCCGATCCGGAGACCGGGCTCGCCCCCGAGCACTGGTGCCGGGCGGTGGGCTGGTACTCGATGGCGATCGTCAACGTGCTCGACGCGCTCCCCGCCCGGCACCCCGGCCGGCACCGGCTCGTCGGCATCCTGCGGCAGTTGGCCGCCGGTCTCGAGCGGTACCAGGATCCGGCGACCGGACGCTGGTTCCAGGTGATCGACCAGGGCGGCCGGAGCGACAACTGGACCGAGACCTCCTGCTCCAGCATGTTCACCTACGCCCTCTCGCGCGGCGCCCAGCAGGGATACATCGACGCGCACTACCGGTCCGTCGCGCGGCGCGGCTACGAGGGCGTCCTCGCAAGGATCTCGGTCGGCCCCGACGGCCGCACCGACCTCACCGACATCTCCATCGGCACCAATGTCGGCGACTACGACTTCTACATCGCGCGGCCCCGGGAGACCAACGACTTCCACGGCCTCGGCGCCTTCCTGATCATGAACGAGCAGCTCAGGACGGACCAGCGCCCGGCAACAGTGAAGGGACACAAGGGACACTCATGAAACGCACCAGATCGCTCGTTCCGACAGTTCTGACTTTGGTCGCGTCGGTGATCGTCTCCGCGCTGCCGCTGCTCGGCGGCGCCCCGCCCGCCGCGGCCTCCGACAACGGTCTCTCCCTGCGCCCCGCGATGGGCTGGAGCAGCTGGAGCTTCGTGCGCCGCACGCCGACCGAGGCGAAGATCAAGGCACAGGCCGACGCCATGGTGTCGAGCGGACTCGACGACCACGGTTTCGTCTACGTCAACCTCGACGACTTCTGGCAGAAGTGCGACTCCAACGGCTTCGTCGTCGACTCCTACGGCCGTTGGACCGCCGACCCGGCCAAGTTCCCTTCCGGAATGAAGGCGCTCGCCGACTACATCCACGCCAAGGGACTGAAGTTCGGCTTCTACGTGACCCCGGGCATCGCCAAGAACGCGGTCACCGCGAACACGCCGATCGAGGGCACCTCGTACCACGCCAAGGACATCGCGGACACCTCGAAGACCGAGAAGAACTACAACTGCAAGAACATGTACTACATCGACTACGCGAAGCCGGGCGCGCAGGAGTTCGTCGACTCCTGGGCACGGCAGTTCGCCTCCTGGGGCGTCGACTACCTGAAGATCGACGGCGTGGGAAGCCAGGACATCCCCGACGTCCAGGCCTGGGACAAGGCACTGCGGGCCAGCGGCCGGCCCATCAACTTCGCGCTCTCCAACAACCTCCCGATCGCCGACGCCACCACCTGGCGTCAACTCGCCAACAGCTGGCGCACCCAGGGGGACGTGGAGTGCTACTGCGGCCCCGGCGACAACGGCAGCGGCTATCCGCTCACCGACTGGTCGCACGTCTCGGGCCGCTTCAACTCGGCGGCCTCCTGGCAGCCGTACGCCGGTCCCGGTGGCTGGAACGACCTCGACTCGCTGGAGATCGGCAACGGTGACCAGGTGGGCCTGACCGCCGACCAGCGCCGCTCGCACTTCACCCTGTGGGCGATGGCCGGGTCGCCGCTGCTCCTGGGCACCGACCTGACGAAGATCGACGCGGTCGACAAGGCGATGCTGACCAACGACCGGCTCATCGGAGTCGACCAGGACGGGGTGTCGGCCAAGCGCATCGTGAACAGCGGTGTCCAGCAGGTCTGGAGCAAGCGGGAGAGCGGTGGCGCGTATGTCGTGGCGCTCTTCAACACGGGGACGTCCGGGAACTCGACGGTCGCCGTGAACTGGTCGCAGGTCGGGTTCACCGGCTCCGGCGACGTCACGGACCTGTGGTCGGGCTCGCACAAGGGCGAGATCGCGAACTCGTACAGCGCGACCCTCCGGCCGGGGGAGACCCGCTTGATCCGCGTGAAGCCGGTGACGACATGAAACCCGGACGAACTCTCGGAAGAACTCTCGGACGATACCTCCGACGGCCCCTCCTCCACGCCCTCTCGCTGGCCCTCGCCGTGCCCCTGGTCGGCCTGAGCGCGACGGCCGCGCGTGCGGCCACCGACTACCAGGCCGAGAACGCCGCCATCTCCCAGGGCACCGTGGCCACCAACCACGCCGGGTACACGGGCACCGGCTTCGTCGACTACACCAACGTCAAGGGCTCGTATGTGGAGTTCACCGTGAGCGCGGCCGCAGCAGGCACCTCCTCGCTCACGTTCCGCTACGCCAACGGAACGGCGGTCGACCGGCCCATGGACATCTCCGTGGGCGGCACGGTCGTAGCCTCCGGCGTCTCCTTCCCGGCCACTGCCGACTGGGACACCTGGGTGACCAAGAGCGTCGACGTCCGGCTGGCCGCTGGCTCGAACAAGATCCGGGCCACCGCGACCACCGACAACGGCGGCCCCAACCTCGACCGGATCAGCGTCGGCGCGGCCCCCGACACCCAGGCCCCGAGCCGCCCCGGTCAGCCGGCCTGCTCCGCGATCACCGAGAACGGCCTCACTCTCACCTGGGGCGCCTCGACCGACAACGTGGGCGTCGCGGCGTACGACATCTACGAGCACGGCAACAAACTCACCGAGACGGACGGGAGTTCCACCTCCCGGGCCCTCACCGGGCTGAGCCCCGGCACCACTTACGACCTTACGGTCATCGGCCGGGACGCCGCCGGCAACGCCTCGCCGGCCAGCCCGGCCGTGGAGTGCACCACCGCGAAGAGCACCGACACCACCCCGCCCACCCGGCCCGGCACTCTCAAGGTCGGCGAAGTGACCGCGGACAGCGCCGAGTTGAGCTGGGGCGCCGCCGCGGACGACCGGGGTGTGGTCGCGTACGACATCCGCAGCGGCACCGCCGTCTACAAGACCGTCACCGGGACGACGGCGTCCCTGACCGGGCTCGCCTGCGACAGCCCGTACGCGCTGAACGTCGTGGCGCGGGACGCGGCGGGCAATGTGTCCGAGGCGAGCAACACCGTCGACCTGACGACGAAGGCCTGCGCGACGGACGGCGGTGTGCCCTCGTCGATCGCCACCGTCTCCAGCGGCTGGACCATTCCCTGGGGCGCCTACTGGATGCCCGACGGGCTCAGCGCCCTGGTGTCCGAACGGGACGACTTCCGGGTCTGGAAGGTGACCAAGGACGGCACGAAGACCCAGGTCGGGACGGTGCCCAACGCCGTCACCACCGATGGCGAGGGCGGTCTGATGGGTGTCGCCGTCGACCCCAAATGGGCCACCAACCACTACGTCTACTTCATGCACACGGCGTCCGAGGGCAACCGGGTCGTCCGCATGACGTACAACGGCAGTTCCCTGACCGGCTACACGGTCCTTCTCCAGGGCATCAAGAAGAACCGCTACCACAACGGCGGACGGCTGGCCTTCGGTCCCGACGGCTATCTGTACGTCTCCACCGGGGAGGCCCAGACGCCGGACCTCGCGCAGGACAAGAACTCGCTCAACGGCAAGATCCTGCGGATGACGACCGACGGCAAGGCGGCCCCCGGCAACCCGTTCGGCAACTACGTCTACAGCTACGGCCACCGCAATCCGCAGGGCCTCGCGTTCGACCGCAACGGACGGCTGTGGGAGGCGGAGTTCGGCAACAGCTCGAAGGACGAGCTGAACCTGATCAAGCCGGGCGGCAACTACGGCTGGCCGACCTGCGAGGGCACCTGCGACGTCTCCGGCATGACCAACCCGAAGAAGACCTGGAACGTCTCCGAGGCCTCACCGAGCGCGATCGCCATCGTCCGCAACGTCGTCTACATGGCGTCCCTGCGCGGCGAGCGGCTGTGGCGGATCCCGATCAACGGCGACACGGAGAACGTCGGCACGGCGACGGCGTACTACGTGGGTACCTACGGCCGTCTGCGGACGGTCGTCAAGGTTCCCGGAGCCGACCAGCTCTGGCTGTCGACCACCAACGCCGACAACAACGGAGGCGAGGCGGACGGCGCGGACAAGATCTTCCGGGTGAACATCGACTGAGTGGGCAGCCCGCGAAGGCGTTCACGCCGGCCGCGGGATGCAGATAAAAGTGCAGGTCAGAGCATGGTCACCGGGCCCATAGGGCTGATGTGCGCCACGTCTCATTGCGTGGGTTGTTACGGGGGGCGGGTGGGCGGTGTCTTGATGGCGAGGTCACAAACACGAGGAGAACATCATGAGCGGGAACGTTGAGGTAGTCGTCGTCGGCGGTGGTTACGGGGGCGTGACGGCGGCGAACCGGATGGCGCGGCGGGACGGGGTGTCGGTGACCGTGGTCAATCCGCGGTCCGAGTTCGTGTCGCGGATCCGGCTGCACCAGCTCGTGACCGGCTCCGACGACGCGATCGAGGGCTTCGACGAGGTGCTCGGCGCCAATGTGCGGCTCGTGGTGGACACCGCTACCGAGATCGACGCCCCCGGGCGCAAGGTGTCGCTGGCCGGCGGCGGCACCCTTTCCTACGACTACCTCGTCTACGCCGTGGGCAGCGGCGCCGCCGACCCCGGCGTGCCCGGAGCCGCGGAGTTCGCGCACTGGGTGTCGGACTTCGAGGGTGCGCAGCGGCTGCGGCTGGCGCTGGACACGACGTCGGCGTTGGACCCGGTCACCGTGGTCGGGTCCGGGCCGACCGGGCTGGAGACCGCCGCCGAGCTCGCCGAGGCGGGCCGCAAGGTCACCCTCATCTGTGGGCGGGTGCTTGGTCCTTCGCTGCATCCGCGGGTTCGGCGTCCGGTCGCCCGTCGGCTGGCCAAGCTCGGGGTGACCATGATCGAAGGGCCCGGCGCGCGGGTGACGCACGTCGCCGAGGACGCCGTCCAGCTGAGCGACGGGCGCTCGGTGCCCAGCGCGGTCACCATCTGGACCGCCGGATTCAAGGTGCCGGACCTCGCCGCCCGCAGCGGCCTGCGCACCGACGCCGACGGCCGGCTGATCACCGACACGACGCTGACCAGCGTGGACGACGACCGCATCATCGCCGCCGGCGACGCGGGCGTCATGCCCGACCACCCCTTCCGCATGAGCTGCCAGGCCGCCACCCAGCTCGGCCCCATCGCCGCCAACACCGTCCTGCGCCGCATCGACGGCAAGACGCCCTCCCCCGTGCGGATGTTCTTCGCCGGCCAGTGCCTCAGCCTCGGCCGCAAGGAAGGCGTCACCCAGTTCTCGTACCCCAATGACAAGGTCAACGCCGCCAGCATCAGCGGCCGCACCGGCGCCGGCGTCAAGGAGATCGCCTGCCGGTTCACCCTCAACAAGCTCCTCTCCGGTGCGCGCAAGGCCAGCTCCCGGCCCAACGCCGACCGCGTCGGGCGCGCCGCCTGACGACCGTCATCCCGTCGTCGGCCGGACCGATCGGTCCGGCCTGCGGGGACTGCGGCTCACGACACCGCCGCGTCCTTGTACTGGCCCAGGTAACGGAACCTGCCGTCGACGACCTGGAACACGAACATCGCGTCATGTGTGTAGCCGTACCCGGTCTCGAACTTGACCGTGCGGCTGACGCCCGCGTGCGCCACCTCGCGCAGTCTGCGGGCGATGGCGCCGCGCTCCGCCACCGCCGAGTCGCCCTTCGTGCAGACCTTCGCCAGGAACATCACCGCGTCGTAGGCCTCCGCCGCGTACCAGCCGGGGGCGGCGCCGAAGCGGGTGCGGTAGTCCGCGGTGAAGGCGCGGGTGGAGGGGGCGGCCGTCGGATCGATGAAGGACGCGGCGAAGACCCAGCCGGTCGCGGCGGCGCCGGCCGAGGCGAGGAACCGGGGGTCTAGTGCCTGTTCCGTCGCCATCCGGGTCCCGGTGAAGCCCGCCGACTTCAGTGCCGACGCCAGTCCCGCGGCCCGGGCCGCGTCGCCCGTGAACACGACCGCGTCCGCGTCGGCGGACAGCACCTCGGCGGCCAGCGCCGCATAGTCGATCCTGCCGGCGGCGACGCTCTTCAGCATGGCGTCCCGGCCGGCCTGCTGAAGCGCCCGCCGGGTCTGGTCGCACAGGGTCCAGGCGGAGTTGCCCTGCGCCTGGTCGGCCACGAGGAACGCCTTGCGCGCGTCGACGTGGTCGCTGAGGTAGCGGACGCAGGGCGCGGCGAGGAGGTCGTTCGTGACGCGCAGCAACGCATGGGAGGGGTACTGCAGCGTGCCGGCCGTCGTGGGCTCCGTGCTGACGCCGACCGAGACCGACAGGACGGGCAGCGTCGCCTTGGCGTAGGTGGGTTCGGCGGCGAGCAGACACGCGTCGGTCGTCGGCCCCAGTACTGCGACGACGTCCGTGTCCTTCGTCAGCTGCGCGGCCAGGGCCGTGGCACGCTTCGCGTCGCCGCCGTCGTCGTAGGTGCGCAGCTTCAGGCGGAAGGGGCGGCCGCTCTCCGCGTTGACGTGCTCCACCGCCAGCCGGGCCCCGTTGAGCTGGGCGTTCCCGTAGTCCTTCCGGGCCCCGGTCAGGTCGCCCTGGAAGGCGACGACCAGTTCGGGCCGTGGGCCTGTTCCGGACGACGACGGTGTCGTCCCGGGCTTCCGACGGGTGCTCCACCACCAGGCGCCGCCGCCACCGGCCGCCAGGACTCCGGCCGACGAGCCGAGGAGGCCGAGGCGGAGGAGCCTGCGGCGGTCTACTTCCGGCGCGGCGGGTGCCGGCGGAGTCGTCGTGACGGCCGTCAGCGTCATGGCGTCCGGCGACGCGGTGTCCGGTGACGCGGTGTCCGGGGGCAGCTCGGCCGCAGTCGGTGCGGGCACCTGCGTCGGTTCGATCGTGCCGATCGCCAGCACCGCGGCGGATCGTTCGTTGATCAGCCGGGTGACCCGCTCCGGCAGCCAACCCGACCGTTCGGGGTCGTTCCCCGTGCCTCCCTCCCCGAGGGCTGCGCGGAGTTGGGCGAGGGTGGGGCGGTGCGCCGGGTCCTTGTGCAGGCAGGAGCGCAGGAGGGGGGCCAGGGGGTCCGGGAGCGCGGTCGGGTCAGGGTCGTCGTAGACCGTGCGCAGCAGCATGCCGGCCGCCGCGCCGGTGCCGAACGGTCGTACCCCCGTCGCGGTGAACGCCAGCACGCAGCCCAGCGAGAACACGTCGCTGGGCGGGCCGATCTCCCCGCCGCGCGCCCGCGCCTGCTCGGGCGAGAGGAAGCCGGGCGAGCCGACGATCACGCCGCTGGAGGTGAGCGCGGTGGCGTCCGGGGCGCGGGCGATGCCGAAGTCGATGAGCCGGGGACCGTCCGGGGCCAGCAGGACGTTGCCCGGTTTCACATCGCGGTGGACCAGGCCGATGCCGTGCATCGCGTCGAGTGCGTCGGCCAGGCGCAGGCCCAGCGTCCGGACGGCGGGCAGCGGCAGCGGTCCGAAGCCGTCCACCGTCTCGGAGAGCGAGGGGCCCGGGACGTACGCGGTCGCCAGCCACGGGGTCTCCGCGTCCGCGTCGGCGTCCAGCAGGGGCACCACCCAGGGGCTGGCCACCCGGCGGGCGACCTCGATCTCACGGCGGAAGCGCGCCCGGAAGCCCGGCTCCTCGGCGTACGAGGCCCGGACCGCCTTGACCGCGGCGATCGCGCCGCCCGGCGCGCGGGCCAGGAAGACGACCCCCATGCCGCCGACGCCGAGTCGGCGCAGCAGCCGGTAGCGGCCGAGCCGGGACGGGTCGCCGGTGCGCAGCGGCTCCATCAGCCGGTGAGCGGCGCGGGGCCGCCGTACACGAAGTCGCCCTGCTCCACCCGCCAGAGGTAGCCGCCGCTGCCGTCGATGGCGATCTGGCCGGTTTTCTGGAAGGCGAACGGCTTGGTGATGCCCTTGTACTTCACCGCCCGCACGGCCGCCAGCAGCGCTTCCCTGGTGCGGCCCGTCGCCGGCAGCCCGGACAGCGACTTCAGCAGCATGCTTGTGACGTCGTAGGCCTCCGCCGCGTAGCGTGGCGGCGCCTCCAACCAGTGCTCGCGGTACGCGGCAGCGAACGCCTTCGCCTCCGGCTTGACGGTCGCGTCGATGACCGGGGCCACCATCACCCAGCCCTCGGCCGCGTCCTGGGCCTCGGCCAGGAACCGCCCGTCGAGCAGCGCGGGGCCGGACACACGGGCGCCCTGGAAGCCGCGCTTGCGCAGCGTCCCGGCGATCAGCGCGCCCCGGTCGTGCAGGCCGGCGAAGAACACGGAATCGGCGCCGGCGGCGAGCAGGCCGTCCACCGCGCTGCCGAAGTCGGGCCGCATCGCGCTGACCACCTCCGGCACGGACGGCTGCCCCGCGCTGGCGAGCGTGTTGCTGAGTGAACTGCCCAGTTCTGTACCGTAGTTACCGGCGGGGCGGTCGAGGACGATGCCGATCTTGCGTGAACGTGCGGTACCGGTCAGGTAGTTGCTCACGTACACGGGGAGCACCGAGTCGGGCAGGCGGGCCTGGAGGAACGAACGGAAGCCCTGGGTGGCGAGGTTGATCCCGCCGGGGGACACGCCGACGACCGGCAGGAGTCCGGCGTCGTACTTCGCGAGGGCCGTCTGCGCCGTGGCGTCGGTGGTCGTGCCGACCACGGCGAGGACCGCCGGGTCGTCCGTGAGCTCCGTCGCGAGCCGGGCCGCCGTCGCCGGATCGCCCGCGTCGTCCACGGACTTGACCTGCACGGTGAACGGGGAGTCGGCGCGCGCGTTGAACTCGGCGACCGCCAGGCGCAGTCCGCGCTCCTGCGCTCTGCCCGCATCCCGCTGCGGACCGCTGAGGTCGCCGTGCAGCGCGATGGTGTGCTCGGGGCGCCGCGACGACGCGGAGGCGGCGGGGTCGTCGCCGCCGGAGCCGCCGTCCCGGGCGACCGCCCACCAGGCCGCGCCACCGCTCGCCGCGAGCGCCACGGCTCCACCGGCGAGCAGGAGGAAACGCCGTCGGCCGGTCGATGGGGTGGCGTCCTCCGGTGCGGGTTCGAGTGCGGGTGCCGACGCCTTGTCGGGGGGCGTGTCCTGCACTTCGGACTCGGCGGGCGCGGTGCCGCTCGTGCCGTCCGGTTGTGGCGAGGCGCTGGACGACAGCTGCGTCTGCTCGATGTCCGGCAGCGCGAGCGCGGCGGCCGAGCGTTCCGCGATCAGCCGGGTGACCGGCTCGGGCAGCCACCCGGATGCCTCCGCCTCCGCCTCCGCGTCCTCAGCATCCGCATCCGCTGCCGACTCCTGTCCTAGCTCCTGTCCGAACTCCTGGGCCAGTTCCGCTGAGGTCGGCCGTTCGGCCGGGTCCTTCTTCAGGCAGCGTTCCACCACGGGGAGCAGCGTCGGCGGCACTCCGTCGAGGTCCGCCGGGTCGTGCACGGCCCGGTACAGCAGGGCGTCGACCGCTCCGCTGCCGAAGGGCGCCCGTCCGGTGGCGGCGAACGCCAGGACGCAGCCGAGGGCGAAGACGTCGCTCGCGGGACCGATGTCGTCGCCGCCGGGGCCTCCGGCCTGCTCGGGCGAGAGATAGCCGGGGGTGCCGACCACCATTCCGGTCGCGGTGAGGGCGGTGTCCTCCGGGGCCCGGGTGATGCCGAAGTCGATGAGCCGTGGGCCGTCGTGGGCGAGCAGTACGTTGCCCGGTTTGAGGTCCCGGTGGACCAGCCCGGCGCGGTGCACCTCGCTCAGCGCCTCCGCCAGCCGGGCGCCGAGGAGCCGCAGCCCGTGCTCGGTCAGCGGCCCGTGCGCGGACACGGCCTCGCCGAGCGACGGGCCGGGCACGAACGCCGTTGCCAGCCACGGCGCTTCGGCGTCCGCGTCGGCGTCCACCAGCGGCACCGCCCACGGACTGACGACCCGTCGGGCGACCTCGACCTCGCGGCGGAACCGCTCCTTGAAGCCCTGGTCCTCGGCGTACTCGGCGAGCAGGACCTTCAGCGCCACCAGGGCCCCGCCCGGCGTGCGCGCCAGGTACACCACACCCATGCCGCCGGCGCCGAGCCGCCCGAGGAGACGGTGGTCGGCGATACGGGCGGGATCGGACGAACGCAGCGGCTCCATCAGCTCTTTCCTCCGAGCTCGAACTCCACGCGGTTGAGCATCGAGACGACGCCGTCCGACATGTAGCGGGTCAACTCGGCGACGGAGTAACCCGCGGCGCCCTTCACGGACACCGCCACATTGACCGTGCCGAGCCGGAGGACGTTCCAGCGATAGGACTGCTCGCCGTCCGCACTGAGATAGGAACCGATTTCCAGGACCTCGTCGTCGGCGTAGCCGTTGCCGCCCTGACCGTACGGCGTGCCGATCGACTGGAGTCCGGCGATCTGCTCGTCGGTGCGGACCTGCTGCACGGGGCAGCGCAGCGCCTCCTCCAGCGTGGTGGCCAACTGCTCGTCTGCGTCGAGGACGGTGGCGTGCACGGTGACCGCCGCGGTCACCTTCACCTCTCCCTTGCCCTGGCCCTTGACGGCCGGCAGCACGCTGTAGCGGGACAGCGAGGCCAGGACGCCCCGGGGGAGCGACCGGCGTTGCCACCGGCACTGGTCGTCGAGGACGGCGACGGTGCCGGTGGCGCTCTCGGCCGGCTGCTGGGCGCGGAAGCCCGCGCCCCAGCCCTCCGGCCGTAGCGCGACCGCCTTCGCCAGGGCCTCGGCCTGCGCCTTCGTCCGCGGCACCGCCGCGGGATCCGCCTCGAACGGGGTCAGCGCCGTCGAACCACCACCGGACGAGGAGTCATCATCGGAGGAGGCGGAGGACGTGGGGGACGCGGAGGCCGTGGGGGAGCCGGACCGGGACGGAGTGCCGGACGCAGTGCCGGACGACGGCCCGGAGGACGCCGACGGGCTCGGCTCGGCCGTCTTGTCGCCCCCGGAGCCGCAGCCGCCGAGCAGCACGGCGACCGTGGCCGCCGCCACGGCCCGCGCCGCCCGAGCCGACTGAAGCGACCGAACCTGCCGAACCTGCCGAGCCGACTGAACCTGCCGAGCCGACTGATCCGACTGAACCTGCCGAGCCGACTGCGCCGGCCGAACTGGCTGAGCCGGCCAAACCGGTCTGGGTCTGCCCGAGTTGTCGTCCATTCCCGCCCCTCCGTCTCGGCGCCCCCGCGTCGCGTGCGGTGATCGTACAGAGGTACGTGAAAACGGGGTGAACGGTTCCAAGAACACGTGCGGTGCCGCACCGGCGAGGTCTACGACGCCGCCGCGCCGGTGTGCTCCGCTGGTCCGGTCCGTTCGTCCGGGACGTTCAGCAGGCGTCCTCGGTCAGCAGACTCGGCAGGAACCTGCCACCGGATCGGCCACCGGACCGGCTGCTGGACCGACCGCCTGAACCATCGGCGGATCTGCCACCGGGCCGGCAACCGGATCCGCCACCCGGTCCACCGCTCGCCCCGGCGCCTGTCCCGGCTCCCGCCCCGCCCGCAGGTCCGCCACCCGCGCCGGCCCCCGGGCCGGTCCCCGGTCCGCCGCCCTGTGACGGCACCCGACGCTGGGTCAGCAGTCCCAGTTCCGCGGCCTTCAGACCGGCCTCGAAGCGGGTGTTGACGCCCAAGGTCCGCAGGATCGCGGCCACATGCCGACGGTAGGTGCGGACGGAGACGTTCATCTGCCGGGCCGCCGTGTCGTCCTTCATGCCGCTGCCGAGCATGCGCAGCACCTGCGTCTGTGCCTCGTCCAGCCGTACCGGGCGGGCGCCGCGCCGGGGCTGCATCAGCTCCGCGGCGTGCTCCCACAGGGTCTGCTGGAACTGGTACAGCGCGTCGGTGGCCTCGCGGCGGACGACGACGATCTGCGGACGGCCGTCCTGACCGGCCGCGGTCTCCACCAGGGCGACCTCCCTGGCCAGCAGCGCCAGGTTGGGCAGCGAGCCCGACGAGACGCGGATCTGGGTGCCCTCGGCGGTGAGCCTGGCCAGGAGGGAGTGGGTCTCCGGCCCCGGCAGGTCGGCCTGGGACAGCAGCAGCCGCAGCCCGTGACTGCGCCCGAGGGTCTGCCCGCAGGCGAACCGGGCGAGGTCCGAATCGGGCCGGTTGATCGCCTCGGCGGCGAAACGGCCCGTCAGGTGCACACTTCGGCGCGGAATCGGAAGCTCCGAGAGTGTCTGGCGCAATACCTCGCACGCCAGGGCCGGTGCGCAGATGCTGATCAATTGTGTTGTGGTCTGGCCGGTCAACGCGCGTTGACCGGCATGCGCTTGCTCATGCCAGCGAACCGCCTGCATGACATTCCCCCCGTCGTGGTCGCCCTTGGTCCGGCGGGCGGCCGTTTGGTTGTCATGTGATCGATTGCGATGTTTGTCGCCGTCAGATCGGGCGTGAGCGTAGCGTGTTCGACCGGCGAATATCAGGTGGTGAGGCTCATGGCGAGGCTCACACCGTGACAGGTGTGACTCAAGGTGGTCGTGCGCTTTGGGGTGTCGCCCGGATTCTGTTCCAATTACTCAGAAGATGCAGTCCCGTTCCAGTCCATCTTAACTGTACCGGAGTCGTGGGACGACGTAGAAATACAGCCCAAGATATGGCCTTTCTCGAGGGAACAGGATAGGTGCGAGGGGCACTTGTTTATGGGTGGATTATTTGCTGCCGCGGGAAGAGAAAGCATTGGGTGCACCGAGCGCCCGCTTTTCCCTCCCGGGTCGGGGAGTGAAAGGCGGGCGCGGGGTCTCCGCTCTCCGGGCGGGGCCGGGCGGGGCCGGGCAGGGCCGGGCGGGGGCGACCGGGCCTGCCGGGCCTGCCGGGGCTAGGCGGGCTCCGCCTTTTGGTGCAGCACCGCGCCGACATGCGCCCCGTTCGACACGTTGACCACGACGTCCCCGACCGTCTCCGGGATGGCCCGGACGCTCGCCCCCGCGAACCCGTTGGCACCGGTGAACACACCCCAGACCGGCCGGAACGGCCGCAGCTCGCCGTCGCCGTCGGGGAGTTGTTCCAGTTCGGCGCGGACTCGGCGCTGCAGGACGAACGGCCCGTCGAGCGCGGCCGTGAGCTGCTCGCGCCAGCGCTGCGGGGTGACCTCGTCGGCCCAGCCCAGCACCACGCCCCGGCCGCCCGACAGGGACGTCGGCTTGAGCACCAGCTCCCGCTGGTGAGCGATGGCGTGTTCCAGCAGGTCGACGCGCTCGCCGTGCTCCAGCGTGACCGTGCCGGGGCGGACCATCCGGGTCCACGGCAGGATGCGGTCCATGCTCGCCAGCTCCGCGGGGCTGAACAGGTCGCGGTTGCGCTCGTCCGAGAGCATCGCCAGGGCGCCCTTGCTGGCGTACGCCGAGGTGTCCATCGCCGTGAAGATCGCGACCTCGCCGCGGTTCGCCGCCGCGAAGACCGTCTCGGCGAGCGCGCGCACCTCGGGGTTCTCCAGGTCCCGGATGAGGAACGTCCGCACCACGATGTCCACGGGCTTCCCGCCGAGCCAGACCCGGTCGTCGCGGACCTCCAGCTGTCCGAGGTGGCAGGGTTCGGCCAAAAGGCCGAATTCACGCCATCGTTCGCAGAGGGCCGTCATATACCGGACCTCGTCCGCGAAACAGCCCGGCTGCTCGGTCAGTGCGACCACCGGACGGTCGTCCGCGTTGAAACCGCTTTCCGTGAGGACGTTGTTCACCTGCTCGCGCAGTGAGTCCACGAAACCCAGTCCGTGACGCTCGGCGAACTCCGCGAGTGCCGGGTGCGCGAGCAGTTCGCGGCAGACGTCGACGTTTTCCGCGCCGCCGATCGTGCTGCCCATATTCAGTTCCAAAAGCTTGAATCCGGAACTGTCGCAGATCATGTCCGCGCGGGACTGACGCGTCATCGTGGCGCCCCTTCCCAGCAGTACTGCGGACACCTGTTCGTCGTTCAGGCCCACCGCGCGGGCGAACGCGGCGAAATCGCCGTCGAAAAGGCGGTCGGGGAGACCGGACAACGCGGTCAGCAGGTTGTCCAGGTCGTCGGTGAGCTGAGCGAGTTCGGCGCCGCCGAGGAACATCGGACGCGCGAGCCACTTGCCCTTGCCGCCGGGCTTGTCGCTGTTGAGAATCTTGTTCTCGGGCAGCGCTCCCAGCAGTTCGCTCGACTTCGGATTGCTTTTCTCCAGCTTGCTCAGGTACTCGGCGGTGAGGGAGACGCGATCCACGGAAACCTCTCTTCTGGTCGGTGGGCGATGCTTCTGTCGCAGGTGTCCCTGTCGGAGGTGTTCGTGTCGGGTGTTCCGGTCGGAGGTGTTCCGGTCGGCGGTCAGGCCGCGGTGACCGGCTTGCTCGGGGCGGGGCGCGGGTAGCGGACGACGTCGTCGGGCAGCGAACGCTCCACGCGCATCATCAGCACCCCGCCCAGCAGCGCGGCCGCCGCCAGCAGCAGCCATGGCAGCCGGCCGTCGACGGTGAGGAGGGAGGTCAGCAGGCTGGGCGTGAGGGCGTAGGCCAGGGTCCAGGACAGCTGGAAGGCGGCCATGTAGCGGCCGCGCATCTCCGGCGGGGCGGCCGCCTGGGACAGCGCGCCCGAGGCCGGACTGTGCACCAGCTCGCCGGCGGTCATCACGAGCACGCACACGATCACCCCGGTCAGCGCCAGCGAGACGTGCTCCGGGCGGAACGTGCCGAGCGCGGCCTGCCCCAGGAAGGCGACCACGAACATCGCCGCCCCGCCGGCCGCGGCCCGGCTGCGGGTGCTGAACCTGGTCCGCACCAGCGCGCCGACCGGAACGCCGAGGGTGGCGCAGATGACCGTGTTGACGAGGAACGCGGTGCCGGTCAGACCCTCGGGCATGTGCAGCCAGTCGGTGCTGTAGATGGGCAGCAGCACGGTCAGGGAGGTGTAGCCCAGCGCCACCAGGAAGTTGGCGAAGACCAGCGTCACGAAGGGCCGGTCCCGGCCGACGAGCCGGTAGGAACCGGGGTTCTCCGCCCGCGCCTTGGCGCTCACCACGGGGCTCGGCGGGGTCCGCAGCGCGAGCAGCGCGGCCAGGAAGAAGCTGCCCGCGTTGACGAAGGCCGCGATGACATAGCCGGTGTCGCCGCCCACCGCGATCAGGACCGACGCGATCAGGGTGCCCGCGCCGAGCCCCGCGTTGCCGAGGCTGCGCTGCAGCGCCTGCATCCGGTCCCGGTCCGTGCCCTCGACGAGTTCGGCGATCCTCGCCTGCAGCACGGCCGGGAAGGCCCGGGTGCCGATCGCGGTCAGCAGCGCCAGCACGGCGAAGGTCGGCAGCTGTGCGGCGAGCGGGAAGCAGGCGAAGCTGGCGCCGCGCAGCAGGTACAGGAGCAGCTGCACTCTTCGGGCGCCGAACCGGTCCACGGCGACGCCGGCCACCGGCACCGCGCCGATGGCGATCAGCCCGGTGATGGTCAGCACCAGCCCGATCACCGGTAACGACAGCCCGGTGACGTGGTGGAAGAAGACCAGGCTGAACGGGACGTACAGACCGGAGCCGGTCGCGTCGATGGCAATGCCGGTGATGAGGGCCCGTTCACCCGGGAAATGGGGGCGAAGGAAAGACATGGGTCTCCAGAGGGGGCGTGTCAGGGGGCGTCCGCCGCACCGGACGTCCCGCGGGAACAGGCGTGATTCGCGGGCTTGGGACGTAGGCGTGGGTGTGGGACATGGGAGTCAGGGGGCGGGAGCGGATGCGTGGGTGAGGGCGGGCTGGTGGGGACGAGCCGCAGCACCCCGCACCGGCTCGGCCCGGGGCCGGGCTGGACGAGCGGCGGTCGGTCGAGGGCCGTGTGCCGCGGGGCGAGGGGCGTGGGCTGGGTGACGTGGGCTTCGGTCCGTGGCCGGTGGCCGGTGGCCGGTGGGCGCTGGTCGGTGGCCGGTGGCCGGTGGCCGGTGGCCGGTGGGCGCTGGTCGGTGGTCGGTGGTCGGTGGGCGTGGGCCGTGGGCTGTGGGTCGGAGTCGTGTGCCGGAGCCGTGGGCCGTGGGCTTCGGGCCGTGCGGCGGGGGCTGCGAGCTTCGGGCCGTGCGGTTGAGGCTTTGGGTGGCGGGTCGTGTGGACGAGGCTGCGGGCTGAGCGTCGGTGGCGGGCACTTCGGGCCGTGCGGCGGAGGCTGCGGCCTGCGGGGCGTGCGGTGGAGGCTGGGGCTTCGGGCTGGGCGGTGGAGGCTGGGGACTGCGGGCTGGGTGGCCGAGGCTGCGGCCTGCGAGCCGTGTTGCGGAGGCTGGGGCTTCGGGCCGGGCACCGGAGGCTGGCTGCAAGCCGTGCGGCGGAGGCTGCGGCCTGCGGGGCGTGCGGTGGAGGCTGGGGCTTCGGGCTGGGCGGTGGAGGCTGTGGACTGCGGGCCGGGTGGCCGAGGCTGCGGCCTGCGAGCCGTGTTGCGGAGGCTGGGGCTTCGGGCTGGGCGCCGGAGGCTGTGGGCTGCAAGCCGTGCGGTGGAGGCTGCGGTCTGCGCGCCGGGTGGCTGAGGCTGCGCGCTGCGGGCCGTGTTACGGAGCTGCTGGCGGTTGGTCATGGGTGGGGGACGCCATAGGACGGGGTGTTGTGGGGGTTGGGGGGCTGGGTGGTGTTGCGGAGTGGGACGTTCGGGTTGGGGAGCAGGGTGGCGTCGAGGGGGGCGCTGTCGGCGATCAGGCGGCGGCCCTGGACCATGTCGCGGGGGCGGTCGACGGTCAGGATGGCCTCCAGCCGGTCCCCGTCCAGCCAGAGGGCCGTCCAGCCGGCGCCGTCGGCGGAGGAGCGGAACACCATCCGGTCCGGCGCCGAGTGATGACCCGCGTACTGCACCGTCCGTCCGAACTGCTGCGACCAGAAGTACGGCGCCGGGTCGTAGACGGCGTCCCCGCCGAGCAGTGCGGCGGCCGCCACCTTGGGGGCGTTGAGCGCCGAGTCCCAGTGCTCGACCAGCAGCCGACGCCCGTAGCGGTGCGACCACCAGGCCGCGCAGTCGCCCACCGCCACCACCTCGGGCCGGGCCGTCCGCATCGAGCCGTCGACGACCACCCCGCGTTCCACGGCCAGCCCGGACCCGGCCAGCCAGCCGATCTCCGGCCGGACGCCGACCCCGACGACGACCGTGTCGGCCGGCACGAACCGGCCGTCGGCCAGCGTCACTCCGCCGTGGTCCACCGACGCGACCCGCACGCCGCAGTGCAGCTCGACGCCCGCCTCCGCGTACCAGGCGGCCGTCAGCGCGCCGATCTCCGGGCCGACCACCTCGGCGAGCGGGGTGTCCGCGGACTCCAGCACCGTCACCCGGCAGCCCTTCGCGGCCGCCACGGTCGCCACCTCGGCGCCGATCCAGCCGGCCCCGACGACCACGACCCGCGCGCCCTCGTGCAGCGCGGCCCGGACCACCCGCGCGTCGTCCAGGCTGCGGACGACGTGCTGCGGGCCCTCGCCGGGCAACCGGACCGGCGTCGCCCCCGTCGCGATCACCAGCGCGTCGAACTCCAGGGCGCCGGTCGCCGTCCGGACGACGCCGCCGGGCCGGCTGTCGTGCAGCCGCAGCCCCTCGGCCCGCATCCCGAGCCGCAGCCGGCAGCCGAGCCGGGCCCAGTCGGCGGGCAGGGTCGGGTCGTCGGCGTCGCCCGCGAGGACCTCTTTCGTCAACGGCGGCCGGTCGTACGGCTCGTGGGGCTCGGCCCCGAGCAGGGTCAGCTCGCCCTCGTACCCCTGGGCCCGCAGCGCCTCCACGGCGCTCAGGCCCGCGAGCCCGCCGCCGACCACGATCACATGCCTCATCGGCCGGCCGCCCTCTTGTCGTCCTCCGCGCAGCGCTCGGACAGGTCCTCGTCCTGCGTCAGGCCCTCGGCCGCGGCGATCGACCGCGCCAGCGCCGTCTTCAGCGGGACGCCGAGCTGCCGCGCCGCGTCGGCCACGTCCTCGTACTCCGGCTGGACGTTGACGACGTGCCCCCGCAGCCGGGCGATCTTGACCCGGACCGGGACGCCGTCCACGTCGGCCTTCCTCGTCTCGCGCGCCAACTCGCGCTTGCTCACCGGGTGTTCGCGGGTGCCGATGGTGGACGTCTCGCGGACCATCGACTCCCGTACGGCCGGGAGGGACGCCGGTGCGCACAGGACGGAGAGCGTGTGGGCGGGCCGTCCCTTCTTCATCAGGATGGGAGTGAGCCAGGCGTCGGACGCCCCCAGCGCCAGCAAGCGGGCCAGGACCTGGGGCCAGAGCCGTGGGTCGAGGTCGTCGACGTTCGCCTCGACGACCACGGCCTCGGTCGGCGGCTCCGCCTCGGCCGGCGATTCCTGCGGGACGGTGCCCAGGACCACCCGCACCACGTTCGCCACGTCGGGAAGGTCGCGGGTGCCGGCCCCGACCCCGGTGCCGCGTACGTGCAGCCGGGGCATTCCGCCCCAGGCCGAGCAGAGCGAGAGGACGAGCGCCGCGCCGGTCGGGGTGCACATCTCGTAGGGGAATTGGCCGGATTCGGCCGGTGCGCCGTGGTCGGCCAGCAGCCGCAGTACGGCCGGGGCGGGCACCGACAGTTCGCCGTGCGCGGCCCGGGTGCGGCCGTTGCCCAGCACGAGCGGGGTCGCCGTCGCCGTGGCGACGCCCAGGTCGTGGAAAGCCGCGCACACGCCGACGACGTCGGCTATCGCGTCGAGCGCGCCCACCTCGTGGAAGTGGACCTCCTCGGCGGCCACCCCGTGCACCGCGGCCTCGGCCCGCGCGAGCGACGCGAAGACGGACTGCGCCCGGTCCCGTACGGGTGCGGGGAGCGAGGCCTGCGCCAGCAGCGCGCGGATCGACCGCCAGGTGCGGTGCGGTGGGTCCGCGACGGTGTCGACGTGCGCCTTCGTGGCCGCGAGGCCGCAGCGGCGGACGCGCTCCACCCGGAGCCGGACACTGCCGGGCGCGACGGCCTCGACGGCGTCGCGGACCACCGTCAGCGACGCTCCGGCGTCGAGCAGCGCGCCCAGGAGCATGTCCCCGGCGGCGCCCGCCGAACAGTCGAACCAGGCGTGCGTCGGCGCGCTCATGTAGCCGCCCCGACCGGCAGACCGGAGTCCGCGCATGCCGTTCGCCTCGCGCGGCGGTCGCGGCGGGTGATCCGCGCCGCCGCGACCGCCGCGCCGAAGCCGTTGTCGATGTTGCACACCAGCACGCCGGGACCGCAGGAGTTGAGCATGGTGAGCAGGGGTGCGACGCCGCCGAAGGAAGCGCCGTAGCCGACGCTGGTCGGCACCGCGAGCACGGGGCTGCCGACCAGCCCGGCCACCACGCTCGGCAGCGCGCCGTCCATGCCGGCGACGACGATCAGGCAGTCCGCGTCGTCGAGTTCGTCCCGTACGGCGAGGAGTCGGTGCAGGCCGGCCACGCCGACGTCCCGCACGACGGCCGTCGCACAGCCGAACTCGGCTGCCACGAAGGCCGCTTCCCGGGCCACCGGCTCGTCCGACGTGCCCGCCGAGACGACCAGCACGCGGCCCTCGCGCTCCGGTGTCTCGCCGCCCACGGCGGCGCACCGGGCCTCCCGGTCGACGCGCGCGGCCGGGAACGCGGCGGCGACCGCGTCCAGGGAGGCGTCGGGCAGCCGGGTCGCCAGGACGGAACGGTCGCCCGGCTGCCGGGCCAGCTCGGTCAGCAGGGCGACCGTCTGCCCGGCCGTCTTCCCGGCCCCGTAGACCACTTCGGGGTCGCCCGTGCGCAGGGCGCGGTGCGTGTCCAGACGGGCGAACCCGAGATCCTTGACGCCGCTTCCGCCGGCGCCGTCCGCGAGCGGGCCCCGCACGAGGGTGCGCAGGGCCTCCTCGGCGGTCTCCGTGCCCGCGGACACGCGCTGCAACAGGGCGCGGACTTCGTCACGATCCATGGCTGGGCAGCTCCCCGGGTCCGTTGGTGTCGTTGTCGTGGGTTTCATTCAGGGAGCCCGAGCGGAATCCGCGCGGGTCCACCTCGACGGAGGCGAACCCGGTCCGCCGGACCGCGTCCAGGGCCTCCGGGCAGGCCGCGACCTCGGGGACGGCCGACCGGTCGACATGGATCAGCGCGCTGTCGCCGAGGTCGCGCACGCGCAGGTCGTAGCTGTCGATCCCGGTGCGGCGCAGCGCCTCGCGCAGTGCCTGCTCGGCGGCGTCGACCCGGGCCAGGCGCTCCCGGGTGATGGTCAGGCCGTAGGCGACCCGGCTGGACAGACAGGGCGAGGCGGGTTTGTCCCAGGTCGGCAGGGACCAGGCCCGGCCGGCCGCCCGGACCTGGGACTTGGTCAGGCCGGCGTCGGCCAGCGGGGTGACGGCGCCGTGGCCGGCGGCGGCCTGGATGCCGGGCCGGAACCGGTCGGCCAGGTCGTCGGCGTTGGTGCCGGTCGCGACATGGGCGAGGCCGCGCGCGGCGGCCAGCGCCAGCAGCCGCCGGACCAGTTCGTCCTTGCAGAACCAGCAGCGGGCCCGGGAGTTCTCGCGATACCCGGCGCTCTCCAGCTCGTGGGTGGCCACGAAGACGTGCTCCGCGCCGAGCTGCCGTGTGATGTCGCGGACGGCGCTCCGCTCCCGCTGCGACAGGCTCGCGGAGTCGCCCGTGGCGGCGAGCACCCGCCCAGGCCCGAGCGCCCGCACTGCCGCGGACAGCAGCAACGAGGAGTCCACCCCACCGGAAAACGCCACGACAACCGACCCCAACTCGACAAGCCGCCCCCGCAACACCTCAAGCCGAGCCCCAAGCCCGCCACCCCCGCCAAGCGGGTCGGGCGAACTCGCCTGCGGTTCGGCAGCGCCCTGAGGGGGCGCGGGGAACTGCGCGACCGGCCACGACGGCGCCGCATCCGGACGACGGCACATCGCGGCACTTCCAGCGGAGCGTGCAGCGAAGAGCTCCTGGCCTGGGGCGGGCTCCTCGCCGGGGGCAGGTTCCACGCTAGGCGGGTGGGGCGAAGTCGGCGGCGGTGCGGCAGCGCCCTGAAGGGGCGCGGGGAACTGCGCGACCGGCCACGACGGCGCCGCAGCCGAACGACGGCCCATTGCGGCACGTTCAACGGAGCGCGGTGGGAAGAGCTCCTGGCCCGGGGCGGGCACCTCGCTGGGGGCGGGCACCTCGCCCGGGGGAAGCACCCCGCCGGGGGCGAGCCCCTCGTGCCGGGGCGTCGGGCCGGCCGTGGGTGCTGATGTGGTGGAGGTCGGTGGCATCGGGGTCACTCGATTCCGAGGGCGGACATCATGGGGCGCAACTTCGCGCAGGTCTCCGCGTACTCGGCCTCGGGGTCGGAGTCGGCGACCAGGCCGCAGCCCGCGTAGAGGGAGGCGGAGGGACCGTCGAGCAGGGCGGAGCGGATGGCGACCGCGAACTGGCCCTGGCCGGCGGTGTCGGCCCAGCCGACCACGCCCGCGTACCAGCTGCGGTCGAGGCCCTCGTGGTCGGCGAGCCAGCGCAGCGCCTCCTCGCGGGGATGGCCGCCGAGGGCCGGCGTCGGATGAAGCCGCTCGACGAAGTCGAGGATGCCCGCCGTCGAGTCCCGGGCCAGCTCGCCGCGGACCTTCGTCGACAGATGCTGGACGTTGGCGAGCCTGACCACGCGGGGCGGGGTCTCGGCCGTGACGTCGGCGCAGGACGCGCCCAGCGCGGCGCGGAGCATCCGGACGACGACGTCGTGCTCGTGCCGGATCTTGGCGCTGTCGACCAACTCGCGTTCCAGGACCGCGTCCTGCTCCGGAGTCGTCCCGCGAGGAACCGTGCCGGCCAGGCCCAGCGCTTGGACCGTGCGGTCGGCGACCCGGACGAGGTACTCGGGCGTCGCGCCGAGGAAGGTGTACTCCTCGTGGTCGACCGCGAAGAGCGTCGTGCCGGGGTTCGCGCCGCGCAGCCGGTCCACCGCGGCCGGCACGTCGAAGGGGGCGGAGGCGGCGACCCGTACCTCACGGGCGAGCACGACCTTCTCGAACTCGCCCGCCTGCATCCGGTCGGTGGCCCGGCGGACCAGCCGCTTCCAGTCGTCGGCGGAGGGCAGTTCTGTGGTGTCGCAGGTGCGCAGAGAGGTCTCGTGCGGGCTGCGGGCGTCCGGCTCCGGGGCCAGGCACAGGTCGGCGAGGTGCAGCAGGCCGCCCGCCACCTGCTCGGGGTCGCTGTCGTGCAACAGCACCGCGTTCAGGCGGAGTTCGGCCGCGACGGGCCGGTGCTCGGCGCCGGCGGCGGGGACCGCGCTGCGGATCTGCAGCGCGGGCACCCACATCAGCGCGTCGGGCAGCCGCCCCATCTCGTAAGGGCTCTCGGGCCGGAAGGAGAAGCCGCCGATCGCCAGCGGACCGGCGCCGGACGGGAGTCCGGGCACGGCGACGCCGCCGGTGACCAGATCGCGGACGAGGCCGAGCCAGCCCGCCCGGACCGAGGCGATACGGCGCTCGCCGCGACCGCGCAGATCGCGGGCGGACCCCAGCGCGAGGACCGAGCCGCCGTCCCACGGCGACTGCCACAGGAACGAGCGCTGCGTGCTGCGCCGGGCCCGGCTCCAGACCGCGACGGGGTCGGCGAGCTCCAGCGGCCTGGCCCAGCTGGCCAGGACCGGACGGTGCAGCCGGCGGGCCTCGGCGAGCGCCCGTGCGCAGGTGGCGACCAGGCTGCCGAGGTCGGCGCGGCCGAGCCGCTCGACCGGGACCGGGACCGGCACCGTGGGCGCGGAGATCGACGGCATGCTCAGTACACCCCTTCCACCGCGGCCGGGCCGCCCTGGGCGACGAGCGGCCGCACCTCGGCCAGTCCGTCCTGCGGGTACGCCGACGTCGGCTCGACGCGGATCACGGAGTCGCGCTCCAGCGTCCACGGCAGCAGCAGGTCCCGGGAGACCAGGCTGACCCGGGCCTGGCCGCGCTCGCCGTACCCGACCGGCGTCACGCCGTCCTCGGGGTCGACGACCTGCACCCGGCTGAAGGGGTGGTACGGCACGAACACGCAGGGGTGGGCGTCCTGTTCGCCGTCGGTCCGCCGCCGGGCGCTCCTCGGGCGCTGCGGGGCGATGCCCATCATCGTGTTCCCGTACAGCCCGACCAGGGCGGCCTGCGGGAACACCTCCTCCTCGAGGACGCGCAGGGTCTCGGGGCTGACGCTGGTGCCCGCCCAGACGATCCCGCGCACCTTGCGCCGCACGAGGTCCAGCAGCCGTTCGTCGGCGGCCACGGCCTCCAGCACCGGCGGGGTCGCGAACAGCACCGACACCGGCTGGGTCGCCAGCACGTCCCGCGCCTGCGCCAGGATGTGCTGCACATAGCGGCCCGCCTCCTCCCCGCGCCCCTGCTTCACACAGGCCTTGACCCAGCGCGGGTCGAAGTCGATGAAGTGGCAGAAGGTGCGCCGCAGTTGGGCCAGCAGGCCGACCGAGCGGCCCACGATGTGCGGGCCGGTCGGGCCGAGGTGCAGCCACTGCCCCTCGCCCTCGCCGGGCACCCCGTGCGCGGCGAGGACCTCGCTCACCCAGCGCACCCCGCCGCGCCGGGACGTCGACTCCACGATGCGCTTGGGCCGTCCGGTGGTGCCGCCGCTGTCGAACACCTGGAAGTCCCAGGCGTCCTGGTTCCGGCTCGCACCGGCCGGGACGAGGGCGTCCACGGGTATGTCCCGCCATTCCTCGCTGACGTCCGGGAAGCGGGCGAGGTCCGCCCAGGTGTTCACGTCGGTCAGCGGATCGAAGTCCAGCTCCGCGGCCCGCTTCAGCCAGTAAGGGGAGCCGGTGGCCGGGGAGAAATGCCAGCGCATCGCCGCGGGAACGAATTCCGCTTCGGAGACGAGACCGGAGTCGAGACCGAAGACGCGGCCGGAGTCGAGACCGGAAGTGAGGTCGGTGGTGAACGGGTGATCGGCTGCGGAGTGCGCCATGTTCTCTCCAGAAAGGGGCGGTTCGGCCGTGGGCGGTTGCTCGGTTCAGACCTCGGCCAGGGAATGAGAATGCGAACGCGGTGTCGAAAGCGTCCGTTCCACGGCCTCCACGACCGGCTTCAACCGGCGCATGAGGGTGGTGAACTGCTCCTCGTCGAGCGCCTGTGCGCCGTCGCATTTCGCGTTCTCGGCGTCGGTGTGCACATCGATGATCAGACCGTCGGCGCCGCAGGAAGCCGCGGCCAGGGACATCGGTCCGACGAGGTGCGGATGTCCGGTGCTGTGGCTCGGGTCGACTATGACCGGCAAATGCGTGAGCCTTTTCGCCACGGCCACCGCGCCCAGATCCAGCGTGAATCGAGTGCTCCGGTCATAACTGCGAATTCCGCGCTCGCACAGCACGATGTCGCTGTTTCCCATGTGCATGATGTATTCGGCCGCGAGCAGCCATTCCTCGACCGTGGCGGACATTCCCCGCTTGAGCAGCACCGGCCGCCCGGATTCCCCGGCCGCGCGCAGCAGATCGAAGTTCTGCATGTTCCGCGTGCCGATCTGGAGCATGTCGCTCTCCTCGGCGACCACCTCCACATCGCCCGGGGTGACGACCTCCGTGACCACCGGCAGCCCGGTGCGCCGACGCTGTTCGGCGAGCAGCGCCAGGCCGGCGACGCCCAGCCCCTGGAAGCTGTACGGCGAGGTCCGGGGCTTGAACGCGCCGCCGCGCAGCACGACCGCGCCGGCCGCCACCACCGCGTCCGCCACGGCGTCCATCTGCTTCTCGCCCTCGACCGCGCAGGGGCCGGCGATCACCACGAACTCCGGCCCGCCGAACACGGCTTCGCCGGCCGGCCCGACCTTCACCAGGGTGTCCTCCTCGCGGAACACCCGACTCGTGAGGCGCTGCGCGCCGGGGACGATGACCACCCGGTCGACGCCGGGTGAATTCTCGACGGCCGCCGCGAGTTCCGGTGTGCCGCTTTCCTCGGTGATGAGGATCGTGGTATCCGCCGTCGTGGTGGTCACCGGGTCCGGACCGTGGTCCCGGATAATGTCGATGACGACTTCCAGCTGTTCGCGGGTGGCCCGCGGACGCATTGCCACGATCATGTAGCACCTTCCAGGTGGGCTGTCGTGCGGGAAATTCCACCGGTCCGCTCCTCGAATGCGAGCGGTTTCCGTTGCATGGCCCGCCGATGTGCTGGTGCGGACTCGTCCACTGAAACGACCTTCGCCGGAAGGCTAGCCATGATCGGAGGAGGGAAGCACGTGAGTGGCAGGATAATGACAAGATCATCGACTTTCATTGCCGCGCACCGACCGCCGATGCTCTGATGACCGAGCCGCCTCCGCCCAGCGGTGAGCGTCCCGCCGGTCGAGCAATGGAGCAGATCGTGAAGATGATTGATATCAGCCAGGGTTGGCACGAGGGCATGCCCTCCTATGACGCCCCCTGGTATCCGGACTTCGGAATCCGGAAGGCCATGTCTCCGGAAACCGACCCGGCCGGCGTGGGCCGGACCTTCTCGGATCTCCGGATATTCCCGCACAACGGTTCGCATGTGGAGTCGGGCTACCACTTCTACGCGGACCGCGAGAAGATCGACGAGGTCCCGCTGGAGACGTTCGTGGGCCGCGCCTGCGTCGCCGACCTCTCCGACAAGCGCGACCTCGACCCGGTGACGGGCGAGGACCTCGAGAAGGCGCTGCGCGACGTCTGGCGGCCCGGCGACCGGCTGCTGGTGCGCACCGACCACCCCAACCGCTATCTGGGCCGCGACGACTACTGGGACAAGCCGCCCTACCTCACGCTGTCCGCCGCCGAGTGGATGGTGGACAACGGCGCCCGTCTCGTCGGCATGGACTGCATCACCGAACGCCCCGACGACCGCAGCGGCCAGGTCCATCTGCGCCTGCTGGGCGCCGGCATCCCGCTGCTGGAGAACATCCAGAACCTGGACCGGATCTCCCGCCCGGTCGTCCAGCTGATGGCCCTGCCGATCAAGATCACCGGCGTCGAGGCCGCCCCCGTCCGCGCCGTCGTCTTCGAGGGCTGGCCGGTCTGATCTCCCGTCCGACGGTTCCAGGACCCCCATCGGACGGAGCGTCAGATGGGGGTCCTGGTGGAGGAGTTGTTGTCATGAGAGCCCTGCCGGTCGCCGGGGAAGCCGGCCCCACGCCCGTCGCCCTCGCCGCAGTCGGTCCGGCCGCCGTCGATCCGACCGCAGTCGGCCCCGCCACTGCTGCCGCTACTGCTACTGCTACTGCTGCCGCTGCCGCCGCGGCGGTCGACAGCGCGGTGGAAGAAGTGCTGGACCTGCTCGGCGACCCGCTGCGGGACGTCGGCAAGGGCGACCGCGTCGTCGTCAAGCCCAACATGTTCCAGCGCAAACCGGGCTTCCGCACCAGCCCCGAGCTGCTGCTCGCGCTGGCCCGCAGGGCGTCCGCGCGCGGCGCCGAGGTCTTCGTCGCCGAACGCACCCACGTGCTCAAGGAGATCCTCGACGGCCATCCCCTCCACCGCTACGCGCAGATCGTCAGCTTCGACGACCGGCCGCTGCGCATCGTGCAGATACCGGGCGCCACCTCGCTGCGCGTGCCGATCGCCGTCCCCGACCTCGTCGTGGACTGCGACTACTTCATCGGCGCCCCCCAACTGCGCACCCACTCCAGCGTGGTCCTCACCAACGCCATGAAGAACCTGGTCGGCCTGCTCCCCGGCTTCACCACGCGCATCGTGCACATGGCCGGGGTCGAGGAGGCCCTCGTCGACCTCAACCTGCTGCGCCCGCAACACCTCGTGGTCTGTGACGCCCTCACCGTCATCGAGGGCAACTACCCGATGGCGGGCGAGGTCCGCGAGGTCGGTCTGGTCGCGGCCTCGCGCAACGCCGTCGCCCTCGACGTCACGATGGCCGCCGTCGCCGGCGTCGAGCCCTGGGAACTGGCCTACCTCCGGGACTCCCACCGGCGCGGCATGGGCCCGGCCGACCTCGACGGCGTCGAGGTCAGGGGAGCCCGGGTCGAGGACGTCGCGTTCACGCTCCGGCGCGCCCCCGTCGACCTGACGCCCCCGCGCGAGGGCATCCATGTGCACGCCGACACCGCCTGCGACGACTGCCGCCGCTGGCTGGCCGCCGCCATGAACCTGCTGCACGACGAACTCATGCACCACCCGGGCGAGTTGACGATCGTCTCCGGACCCGTGGCCCGGCTGCCCGAGCTGCGCGGCACGGTCGTCCTGGTCGGCAACGCCCTGTACGAGCACCGAGAGGCCGGCGTGTTCCTGGAGGGCTGCCCGCCGCGGGCGATCCAGACCGCCGGACTGCGCTACGCGATGGGCCGTCCCGTCACGGAGCAGGAGCGCACCCAGTTCCGCGTGCCGTCCCGGGACGCGGACCACACCGGACGGGCGTCCTGGCCCGCACCCGAGGAGCTGGTCTGACATGCCGTCGTCCCCCTGCCCGACCTCCCTGCCCTCGATACCCGTGCTGCGCGGCGGCGAGCGGCGCACCTCGCGGGACACCCGTGTGCTGCACGGCGTGGACGGCGCCCCGCTCGCCACCGTCCACGAGGCCCCCGCCCTGGTCACCCGGCTCACCGCCCGCGCCATGCGCGAGGCGCCCCGCACGCCCCGCGAGGAGCGGCTGACCGTCCTCGCCGCGGCGGGGCGGCTGTTCGCCGAGGCCACCCTCGCCGGCCAGAGCCCCGAGGAGTACTGCCGGGCGCAGGCCCTCGCCTCCGGCGTCCCCGTCCGCGTGGCCCGCCGCACCCTCGCCCGGGTGCGGGGCGACGCCGCGCTGCTCGGCGAGGTCGTCGGCCGCCAGGCCCCCGTCGGCACCGGCCGCACCGCCCGCTGGGCCCGCCGCGGCCGGGTCCTCGGCGTGGTCGCGCCGAGCAACCACCCCGGCACCCACGGCGCATGGCTGCAGGCCCTCGCCCTGGGCTACCGGGTCGCCGTACGGCCCGGCGCCCGCGACCCGTTCACCCCGCTGCGGCTGGTCGAGGCGCTGCTCGCGGCCGGACTGCATCCCGACTGGATCAGCCTGCTGCCCGGCGCGCACGACACCGCCGACGCCCTGGTCGGCGCGGCCGACCTGGCCCTCGTCTACGGCAGCGAGTCCACCGTGGCCCGCCACCGCGGCAACGACCGCGTCCTGGTCCGCGGCCCCGGCCGCAGCAAGATCCTCCTGGACGGCCCCGTGGACGACGAGACCCTGGACCACCTCGTGACGGAGATCGCCTCCGACGGCGGCGTGCGCTGCACCAACACCACCGCGGTCCTCACCTCCGGCGACCCCAGGGCGCTCGCCGAGGCGCTGGCCGAACGGCTGGCCCGGCTGCCCGCACACCCCGTCACCGACGACGCGGCGGTCCTGCCGGTCCGCCCCCTGAAGGAGGCGCGGGCCCTGCGCGACACCCTCGACCGGGCCGCACAGGGCGCGAGGGACCTCAGCGCCCGCCACCACGCGGGCGAGCCGCTGGCCGTCCTCGACGAGCACGCGGCCGCCCTGCGGCCCGCCGTGCTGTGCGTGGACGCCTGGGACCACCCCGGCCTGCGCACCGAACTGCCCTTCCCCTGCGTCTGGGTGGCGCCCTGGCGGCCGTCCGACGGAGTGGCCCCGCTCGCCGACTCACTCGCGCTGACCCTCCTCACCGACGACGCCGAACTCGTCGGCGAGGCCCTGGACACGCCCGGCATCCGCACCGTCCTGCACGGCCGCGTCCGCGACTGGTGGACCGACCCCCACCTGCCGCACGACGGCTACCTCGGCCAGTTCCTCAAGGAAGCCCGCGGATTCGCCGCGCCCTGACCCCGGCCCGAGCCGGCCGCCCCACCCATCGCCCCTGACATCTTTCGAGGTGAGTCACGTGTCTGCCGCCTGCCCCGACATCCCGATCGTGGTGCTGCCCGAGAACAACCTCGTCCGGGCCCGCACCCGTCCCCCCGCCGCCGTGGAGAGCGCGCTGAAGGAGGCGACCGCCGCGCTCACGCGCCTGCACGGCGCACTGCTCCACCCCAAGGGCGCGGGCGAAGCCCTCGCCGCCGCGCAGGACGAAGCGGTCGACCAGTGCGGCCGGCTCGCCGTCGAGGCCGCCGTCCCGCCGCTGAAGGCCGTCGACTCCCTCCCGCCGATCGTCCCCAACCACGCCTACTTCGGCGTCCGGACGGCGCCGATCGACGACGCCCGGCTCGTCTCCGAGGTGACGACGATCATCGCGCGGACCCTCGTCGACCTGCGCGAAGCCCGTCTCGACCTGAACGACCGAGCCGCCGAGGTCCGCGCCATGCGCCACCTCCTGGAGGGCCTGGCCCCCGACGACGGCGCGCCCGCCCCGCAGCAGGGCGCGCGGGCGATGCCGTACGTGCCGGGCAAGGACGAGCTGACCCGGTGGATCGTCACCCACCACTTCTACTTCGTCCTCAACCTCGCGGCGGCCGACGCGGTCTCCCGCGCGATCACCGCCCTCTCGAACGGCGACCGCGACGGCGACCGCCCAGCCGCGACCGCCGCACTGCGCGAAGCCGTCGTGTACGTACGCGGGTTCACCGCCGCGATGATGCACTCCGGCGACATGTCGGCGCCCTGCTACGACGCCGAGGTCCGGCCCACCATGGCGCCCCCCGCCGTGCCGGTCGCGCTCACCGGCCGCACCCAGCCCGAGCACCGCGCCTACCGCAAGGCGATGCGAGCCCTCGTCCGGGCCTGCCCCGAACCCTTCGCCGAACTCGCCGCCGCAAACTCCGAGTTGGCCCGCGCCCGGGACGCCCTGCTGGAGGCCGACCTGCTCGACATCGAGCGGCACGTCATCGTCACCGCCGCGCTGGTCGGCGACGACTCCTCGATCGTCCAGGACCACGACTCCGCCGAGAGCGCGATCGCCACGCTGCGCACCATGCGGCACACCCGGGCCGAGACCTACCGCGACCTGATGCGGTTCGGCGACCCGGTGAGGCCGTCTTGAGCACGGTCGTCATCGTCGACGCATACGCGAGCGCACGCTGTCTCGCCCCGCTGTTCCGCGCCCGGGGCGTCCCTTGCGTCCATGTGCAGAGCACGCCCGAGATCCCCGAGGCGTACGCGGCGAGCTACCGGCCGGCCGACTTCACCGCCCACCTCGTCCACCGCGGGGACGTCTCCGACACCGTCGCCGCCGTCGCCGAGCACGCCCCCGTCGCCCTCCTCGCGGGCGTGGAACGCGCGGTCCTGCTCGCCGACGCGATCGGCGAGAAGCTCGGCCTGCCCGCCAACGGCACCCTGCTGAGCCGGGCCCGCCGGGACAAGCACCTGATGATCGAGACGGTCCGGGCGGCCGGCGTCCCGGCCGTCGACCAGATCCTCGCCCGCGACCTCGACACCCTCCTCGACTGGTACGCCCGCAGCGGCGGCGGCCGAGCCGTCCTCAAGCCGGTCAGCAGCGCGGGCAGCGACGGCGTCCACTTCTGCAACGACGCCGACCAGGTCCGCGCCGCCTACCACGCACTGATCGGCACCGACAGCGCCCTCGGCCAGCGCAACCACGACGTGCTCGCCCAGGAGTACCTCGTCGGCAGCGAGTACATCGTGAACACCGTCAGCCGGGACGGCCGTCACCACGTCTGCGACGTCTGGAAGATGCACCACCTCGGCGCCAACGGCGTCCAGGACCTGCCCGCCGGCGCCGAACTGCTCCCGGCGTGCGGCCCCGAACAGGACCCGCTGATCGAGCACACCCTCCGGGTCCTCGACGCCCTCGGCATCCGCAACGGCCCCGCCCACACCGAGCTGAAACTCACCCCGCACGGCCCCCGGCTGGTCGAGACCGGCGCCCGCGTCTGCGGTGCCGACGTGCACGTGCCCACCGCGGCCGCCCTCGGCGAGAGCCAACTCGACTGGACGGTCGACGCCTGCGTCGACCCCGAACGGTTCCTCGCCCGCTGCGCGACCCCCTACGAGGTGCTCCGGCACGCCCGCATCGTCAACATGGTCTCGCCCGCCGCCGGCACCCTCGCCGGCTACCCGAAGCTGCCCGAACTCCGCGCCCTGGAAAGCTTCCACGACGTCCTGTACCGGGTGCGCCCCGGCGCCGCGATCGCCCGCTCCGTCGACGACTGGACGTTCCCGCTGCGCGTCTACCTGCTCCACGAGACCGCCAGCACCGTGGCCCGCGACGCGCTGACGGTGCGTTGGCTGGACGGCCCGGGCTTCTACGACATCCGCCTCCCGGAAGGAGACGTCCGTTGACCGCGGACCGCACCATGCTGCTCATCGGCGGCACGGACACCCACATCGAGCGGGCCGCCGCACTCGGCCTGCGCCTCGTCCTGTTCCAGCACCCGGAGAAGATCAACTCCTTCCAGACCGGGCTGGTGGACGCCCTTCTCGTGCTCGACTACACCGAGTGGGACACGGTCCGCCCGCTGGCCGAGGCCGCCCGCGAGGTCTGGGGCTTCGACACCGTCGTCTCCCTCACCGAGGGCGGTCTGGACACCGCCGCCCGCCTCACCGACCTGTTCGGCTTCGCCGGCACCTCCTACGAGGTCAGCAGGCGGCTGCGGGACAAGTGGACGATGCGCGAGCACCTCGCCGCCCGGGGCAGCCGGCTCACCGTCCCCAGCGAACGGGTCGGCGACCGCGCCTCGCTCGACGCCTTCGGCGATCGCGTCGGCTACCCGTTCATCGTCAAACCGACCGACACCACCGCCGGCTTCGGCCTCGTCCGGGTCGACGGCCCCGCCCAACTGCCCGTCGTCTGGGAGCGGTTGGAGGCCCTGCGCGGCACCCGCACCGACCGCGTCACGACGCTGTTCACGGTCACCGAGTTCCTGATGGAGGCCTACGCGGACGGCCCCGAGTTCAGCGTCGAGGCGTTCAGCTTCGCCGGCCGCCATGTCGCCGTCGCCGTCACCGAGAAACTCGTCGACGAGACGCACTTCGCCGAACTCGGCCACGCCCTGCCGGCCCGCGTCCCACCCGGCGACCGGGCCGAGATCGTCGCCGCCGCGACCGAGTTCCTCACGGTCGTGGGCCTCACCGACGGCCCGAGCCACACCGAGATCCGGCTCGGCAGCCGCGGCCCGGTGGTGATCGAGTCCCACAACCGGGTCGGCGGCGACTACATCGGCGAGCTGGTCCGGGCTGCCTACGGCATCGACCTCGCCGCGCTGGGCGTCGGCTGGCCGGTACGCATGGTCGACGAACTCCCCGACGACCCGCAGCCGTTGGCGGCCTCCTGCGTCCGCTTCGTGGTGCGCGACCCCGGCACGGTGACGGAGGTGAAGGGCGTCGACGAGGTCGCGGCCCGCCCCGAGGTCCTCACCGCGCGGGTCTCCGTCCGCCCGGGGGACACCGTCCGCCCGCTGCGCGACAACTGGGACCGGCTCGGCTTCGTCGCCGTCCGGGCCGCCGACACCGACACGGCCGTCCGCCTGTGCGAGCGCCTGGCGACCGACGACATCCGCATCGAGACCACCCCCTGAATCCCTCACCGGAAGGAGCATCGGTGTTCCGCTCCGTGCTCGACGCGATCGCCGGCTACCGGCCGAGCAGCCCCGTACGCTCGCCCGACGGCCGCTCCTACCCGCTCGCCGCCAACGAGTCCGCCGACGAGCCGCTGCCCGCAGTGGTCCGGGCGATCGCCGAGGCGGCAAGGACCGTGAACCGCTACCCCGACAACAGCTGCGCCGAGCTGATCGCCGGGATATCCGGCGCCTTCGGCCTGCCCGAGGACGGCATCGCCGTCGGCTGCGGCTCGGTCGCCGTCACCCAGATGCTGCTGGCGGCCGTCGCGGAGCCCGGCGCCGAAGTGCTGTACGCCCGGCGGTCCTTCGAGGCCTACCCGCTGCTGACCGGCTTCACCGGCGCGACGGCCGTGGAGGTCCCGCTCAAGGACGGCGTCCACGACCTCGACGCGATGGCCGACGCCCTCACCGACCGCACCCGACTGGTCTTCGTCTGCAACCCGAACAACCCGACCGGCACCGTCGTCGGACGGGCCGCCCTGGACGCCTTCCTCGACCGCGTCCCCGCCGACTGCCTGGTCGTGCTCGACGAGGCCTACCGCGAGTACGTGCGCGACCCGGACACCCCCGACGGCCTGACCCTGCTCGCCGGACGGCCGAACCTCGTCGTCCTGCGCACCCTCTCCAAGGCGTACGGTCTGGCCGGCCTGCGCGTCGGCTTCGCGGCCGGACGCCCCGAGGTGATCGCGGCCGTCCGCAAGGCCTACCTGCCCTTCAGCGTGAACGGCGTCGCCCAGGCCGCGGCCGTGGCCGCCCTGCGCGCGAAGGACGAGCTGCTGGCCCGGGTGGAGGACACGGTGAAGGAACGCGACCGGGTGCGCGCGATGCTGACAGCCCGGGGCTGGACGGTCCCGGTCAGCGAGGCCAACTTCCTGTGGCTGCCCCTCGGCGCCCGCTCCGTCCCCCTCGCCGAACACCTCGCCCCGGCGGGCGTGGCGGTCCGTCCCTACGCGGACGACGGCGTACGCCTGTCGATCGGCTCGCCCGAGGAGAACGACGCATTCCTGACGGCCACCACCGACTTCTCACCGATCTGAGCGGATCGGGCGAAGTCATCGGGCGGTCCGGCAGCGCCCTTCAGGGGCGCGAGGAACCGCGCGCCCAGCCACGACGGCGCCGCAGCAGAACGACGGCACATCGCAGCGCCTCCAGCGGGCGGTTCGGCAGCGCCCTGAAGGGGCGCGGGGAACTGCGCGCCCAGCCACGACGGCGCCGCGGCGCAACGACGACGGATCGCGGCACCTCCAGCGGGCGGTTCGGCAGCGCCCTGAAGGGGCGCGGGGAACTGCGCGCCCGGCCACGACGGCGCCGCGGCGCAACGACGACGGATCGCGGCACCTCCAGCGGAGCGCCTAGCGCCTAGCGCCTGGCGGCTAGTCGAACAGCACCTCCTGTTCGCCCTCCTCCCGCCTGCGCAGCCGCCGGCTGCGCAGCCCCACGACCACCGCCGTGACCGCCGCCGTCACGCCGAGCGCCGCCGGGACCATCCAGCCGCGGTCGACCCGGTGGCCGAGGGCGTGGTCGAGGGAGAGCCGGCCGGGGCCGGCGATCGCGAGGCCCGCGGCGGACAGGCCCAGCGAGGCCGCGTGCTCGTAGCCGCCGCTGGCCGCGAAGAACCCGTTCGGGGCGTGCACCGAGGACGCGCCGGCCATCGCGCCGGCCGCCGCCGCGCCCGCCGCCGGAGTCGCCAGGCCCAGCGCCAGCAGCAGGCCTCCGCCGGCCTCCGCCAGCCCCGACGCCGTCGCACTGGCCTTGCCGGGCTCGTAGCCGATCGACTCCATGTACTGGCCGCTGTTCTCCAGGCCGGGCCCGCCGAACCAGCCGAACAGCTTCTGCGTGCCGTGTGCCGCCAGCACTCCGCCGGTGCCCAGCCGGAGCAGCAGCAGTCCGACATCGCGTCGGTCGTAACAGGTCACGGTGACTCCCTGAGCAGAGACGGCGGAAACACGGCACCACACCCCCACGGGTCTCCACCGTCGCACCGTCCACACCCGACCGGCCCGTCCTGGACGCCGTTCGGGTGGCGGGGCCCGGGCGGCGATGTGAGTCTGGCCAGCATGACGATTCAGACCGCCAAACTCAGCGATCCGGCCGTCCGGGCCTTCGTCACCGCCGTCAACGCCCATGACCGCGAGGCCTTCCTGGCGCTCCTCGCGCCCGGCGCGACCATGGCGGACGACGGCTCCGACCGCGACCTCGACGAGTGGATCGACCGGGAGATCTTCTCCTCGCACGGCCACATGGACGTCGACAACGAGTCCCGCGGCGGACGCGCCCTGGTCGCCCGGTACAGCAATGACACCTGGGGCGAGATGCGCACCAGGTGGAGCTTCACGGTCGAGGACGACGGCCGCATCTCCCGCTTCGAGACCGGCCAGGCGTAGGCGACAGGCGACGACGAAAGGGGCCGCGCACCGCCGGGGGCAGGCGGTGCACGGCCCTTCGCGGACGCCCTCGGCTCACCAGGAGGAGCGGGCGACCGCCTGTTCCGTCAGCGTGATCTGGCCGGCCTTGATCGTGGCCAGGCGCGGGGAGCGGCGGGCGATCGACGAGTCGTGGGTGACCATGATGAACGTCAGCCCGTACTCGTGCCACAGACCTTCCAGCAGGGCCATGATCTCGTCGCGCATGCCCTCGTCGAGGTTGCCGGTGGGCTCGTCCGCGAGCAGCACCTTCGGCTTCTTGACCAGCGCGCGGGCGATCGCGACGCGCTGCTGCTGGCCGCCGGACAGCTCGGACGGCGCATGCTTCAGCCGCTCGCCGAGACCGACCGAGCGCAGCGCCTCCGCCGCCCGCTCGCGCCGCTCCGCCGCCTTCACGCCGAGCGGGACGAGCGCCGTCTCGACGTTCTCCTGTGCGGTCAGCGTCGGGATGAGGTTGAACGACTGGAAGATGATGCCGATCTTTTCGGCGCGCAGCCGGGTCAGCTTGGCCTCGCTGATGCGCGCGAGGTCGACGCCGTCCAGCTCGACGCTGCCCTCGGTGGGCCGGTCGAGGCCGCCGATCATCTGCAGCAGCGTGGACTTGCCGCCGCCGGTGGGGCCCTGGATGACGAGCTGGTCGCCGTCCGCGATCGTGAGGTCGACGCCGCGCAGCGCCTCGACCGTCTCCTTGCCCCGCGTATAGCGCTTGGTGACGCCGGTGAGGTTGTACATGGATGCTCCGGGTTTTTCGTCAGGCGTGAGGTGGGTGAGGGCGGGTCAGGAGACGCTGCGCAGGGCGTCCGCCGGGCGCATCCGGGAGGCGCGCCAGCCGCCCATCGCGCCGGCGATCAGACCGCCGGCGACCGCGAGGCCCACCGCGAGCGCGATCGTGGTGAGGGAGACGGGGGCCGACAGGGCGATCTCCATCGTGTTCGACGCGGACTGTCCGCCCGGACCGCCGCCCCCGCCTGGGCCGCCGCCCATGCCGCCTCCGCCGCCACCGCCGCCGGTGTTGCCGAGCTCCGCCGTCAGCTTCGGGCTGATCGCGGTGACCGCGTACGCGGCCGCCAGGCCGATGCCGATGCCGAGGGCGCCGCCGAGCAGACCGTTGACCATGGACTCGCCGACGACCTGCCGGGTGACCCGGCGGCTCGGCCAGCCGAGCGCCTTGAGGGTGCCGAACTCACGCACCCGGCGGGACACGGCCGAGGAGGTGAGCAGCGCGGCCACCAGGAACGCGGCGACGAGCACCGCGATCGACAGCCACTTGCCGACGCTGGTCGCCAGGTTGGAGGCGGTGGACAGGGAGCCGGAGACCGTCTCGGCCAGGTCGGCGGAGGTGGTGACCGTCGTACCGGAGATGTTCTTCGTGATCGTCGCCTTGACGGTGTCGATCTGCTTCGAGTCGGTCGCCTTGACGTAGATCGTGGTGACCTGGTTCGCCGCGTCGGCGAGGGTCTGCGCCTGCTTCAGCGGCAGGTAGACGTCCGTGGTGGACTCGCTGCTGTCGGGCGTGGCGATCCCGATGATCTTGTAGCTGATGCTGGAGATCTTCAGCGTCGAGCCGACCTTGTACGAGTTCTCCTTGGCGTACGCCGCGCTGACGACCGCGACCTTGCCGTCGGTCTGCGCCGAGGTGAAGGTCACCCCCGAGGTGATCTTCGAGGTCGCGAGCGGGCCGAGGTCCTGGTTGGTGACGTCGACGCCGGCCACCGAGTACGAGTTGACGTCGAACGAGGCGCCGCCGCCCTGCACCTGGGGCGCCGCGGTGGAGCCGCCGCCGTTGCCGCCGCCCGGGCCGCCGCCCTGACCGCTGCCGCTGTTGCCGGTCGTGCTCTCCGCCTTGCCCTGGGTGAAGGAGCCGTCGACCTTGGTGACGTTCAGGGTGAGGGCGCCGACCGCGGCCGACACGCCCTTCTGCCCGGCGACCTTCGTCACCAGCGTGGCCGCGAGGGCCTGACCTCCCTGCGTCATCACCCGGTCGGAGCTCTGCTCCGTGTCCTCGTCGTCCTCGCCCCTGGCGTCGAACTCGAATCTGCCGCCGCCGCCCGCGGAGGCGTTGTCCGTGGGCGCCGTGCGGGCCTTGGTGACGGTCATGTCGGTGCCGAGCCCGTACAGCGACTGCAGAACCTTGTCCTGAGCCTGTGTCATACCGGCCGACACCGAGTTCACGGTGATGACCAGAGCGATTCCGAGCGCCAGACCCAGTGCGATGACCAGGGCCGCCTTCTTGCGCCGGCCCAGTTCGCGCTTGAGATAGATGCCAAACATCCCGTTCCTCGAAGGTTCTTGGCGCCCGCTGTGGGCGCTGCCACAAACTAGGGAGGAACCTTTGAGTCGCCCTGAGTAAAGGATGTGTAAGGACTGAGAATGCGGAGTGCCGGATCAAAATTCCCTGAGACAGCTGATTCCTAGGCTGCGGAGGGCGTTTTCCCAGGTGGCAGGGGTTGAGTGGCCGGTTCGGCAGTAATGCCGGAAGCGATGTCGGAAGGGGTGTCGGAAGGGATGCCGGAAGGGATGTAGGCGGCGATTTCCTGTTTCGCTGAACTCCCTTGTACGGTCCCGCAGTGCACGCATTCTCGCGCCTCTCAGCCCGCCCGACCCGGCGCTCCTTGCTGGCCATCGCGGCCACCACCCCCCTCGCCGCCGGCGCCCTCGCCGCGGCCCCGGACGCCGCCGCGTCCGACGTGGCGGTCGGCGGCGCGCGGCTCGTGGCCGACGGCGTCCAGGTGAACGGGGGCGCCGCGCTGCCGAAGAAGCTCACCGCCCGGGCTTGGGTGCTCGCCGACCAGGACAGCGGGGAGGTGCTCGCCTCCTACCGTGCGCATCTGCGCGTCGCGCCCGCCTCCACGCTGAAGATGCTGTTCGCGGACACCCTGCTGGGCAGCTTCGAGCGCACCGAGCGCTACACCGTGACCGACGCCGACCTGGCCGGCATCCCGTCCGGCTCCTCCCTCGTCGGCGTCAAGGCGGGCGTCACCTACACCGTCGAGCAGTTGTGGCAGGGCGTGTTCCTGCGCTCGGGCAACGACGCCGTGCAGGTGCTCGCCCGGATGAACGGCGGGGTCGCGAAGACGGTCGCCCAGATGCAGGCCAGGGCGGTCGACCTCCAGGCGCTGGACACCCGCGTCGTCAGCCCCGACGGCTATGACCACGAGGGCCAGTCGTCCTCCGCCTACGACCTCGCGCTGTTCGCCCGGCACGGTCTGAAGAACGCCGACTTCCGCGCCTACTGCGGCACGAAGACCGCCCGCTTCCCGGCCGGGGGCACGAAGACCTTCGCGATCGAGAACACCGACCGGCTGCTGACGGGCACCTACGGGGTGACGCCGTACCCGGGCATGATCGGCGTGAAGAACGGCTACACCAGCAACGCCGGCAACACCTTCACGGGTGCCGCGACCCGCGCCGGCCGCACGCTCGTCGTGGTCGTGCTGCATCCGAAGAGCGGCCACAACGCCGTCTACGAGGAGACGGCCGCGCTGCTCGACTGGGGCTTCGCACAAGGGAGTTCGGCGCGGCCGGTGGGCACGCTGGTGGAGGCGTTGAGTGAGGGCGGGACGAAGGCGACGTCCTCGGGGAAGGCCCCGGCGGCCGGGGCGCAGGGTGAGCCGGCGGGCGGCGGCGCGGGCGGCTGGGGGGTGCTCGGCGGGGCCGCGGGAGTGGTCGCCCTGGTCATGGGCGGCGCGTACGCGCTCCGCAGACGTCGCACACGTGAAGCAGCTGAAGTGCCTGAGGCGCCGGCCCCGGAGAGTGCTCGGGACTGATGGTGCGGCAGCCGTCCCGCGACGCCGGTGCTTTCCTCGCGGTCCCTTGCGAGGTCCACCCCCACCCGTGTCGCGGGACGGCTGCCCTTCCCCCCTCGGTATGGCCTGTGGCCGTTCGCCGACCGTTCCTTGCGGAACTGTCGTGCCTCAAGTGTGAAGTTCTCGTGTAGAAGAGTTGAGCATAAGTCCGCTACCGGCGGCAATGGTGCGGACGACGAAACTCCGCTTGTGCAGGTTGAGAACCCGCTGGCGTCAGCCGCGCCCCACGTACGGCATCGTCGTCGCCGGCACCGTCGCGAACTGGATGTTCGCCTCCAGCGGCAGCCCCGCCATGTGCCGCACCGTGCACGCCACATCGGCGACGTCCATCACCGCCCCGAGCCCAGCTGGGATCGGGGCGGCGGCGGTCCCGGTCTCACCCCGTGAGTTTCTCCGGGTCCATGACCTCGCCCGGCGGCGGGGGCGTGACGGTCACAGGCGCGTTGAACGCCGAGAAATCGATTGTGCCGGGCTCCTCGCCGCCTTCGTGCGTCATCCTCAGCGCGTAGGGCTCTCCCTTCGCGGCTACGAGGAGGGTCAGGGTCGCGGCGCCGTCCTTCCCTGTGAGCGTCACGGCGGGCGTGCCGTTGACCTCGGTGTCCGCCCCCCTGGTGAGCTGGCTGTCCTCCTCGTCCTTCTCGAACATCGTGGCGACGTCGCAGAAGGGGAACTTGTCGTCCGCCTTTGCGTCCTCCGCCGACATCTTGAACCAGCGCCCCTTGAGCATCTCGGTGATGGCGGCGGTCTCCTCGGGCGACGTGCCGTCCTCGCTTCCCATCTGCTGCCAGAACTTCTCGTCACCCTTCATGTAGCTGACGCCACTGACCTCACGGACGTCGGCGGACGCTCCCCCGGTGGTGAAGGTCCCCTGACAGTCGCCCGTGCTGGCAACCGAGAAATCGACAATCATACGCTCACCGTCGGTGGTTATGTCACCCTTGACCTTGAACGAATCCAGCTTCACCATCGCCACGCGGGCCTTTTCGGAGATCTGGGCCGGCGTCAGCCCCTCGAAGGGATCCGCCGGCTTCGTGGGTGACGGCGTGGCGGAGACGGCGTCGCCTGCCTCCTTGGCGGCAGGCTTCTTGTCATCTCCGCATGCGGTGAGCGTCACCACCGCCGTCACACACAGAGCTGCCGTAACCACCAGAGTGCGATTTCGCATCCTTATTTCCCCTCAACAAGTCCGTTCACCGATCCGACTCGGGGTCTGCACAAAGGGATGCGACGACCATCCCGTGACCTCGCTCACATCTGCCCCGTCTGGCTTCGCCTCGACGGGGCCGCGTGAACATCTGAAGTCGCCCTGTGAAAACTGGGGTTGACGCCGCGCGTCCAAGACGGCCGGCGTTCACAACGCTTGGCGCACGGCCGTCATGGTGCTCGGTCACGCCCGCTGGAGTGGTGTGTCGACGGCCGTGTGGTGATCTCGGTTGGGTGCGGATCTTTTGAGGGTGTCCGGCACGAGTGTGACCTGCGGGTTCGTAATCCAGCATGGCTGCGCCGTGTCAGTTGCGCCCGGCCGTACGGCGCCGACGCGGACCAACGGGTGCCGTGAAGGAGACACACGGGCAGGTCGGCAGCGATGGGCTCCGCGGCGGCGGTGGAGTCGATTTAGAAGGCGCGCTACCGACTTCGTGCCGGTGTGGAAGGCACCATTTTCCGAGGAGTAGGGCGGTGTGGCCTGCGCAGATCCCGTTACCGCGGCCTTGCCAAGGCCAGTCTCCAGCACCAGCTCACCGGAGCAGCGATCAACCTCGCGCGCATCGACGCCCACCTCACAGGCGCACCGCTCGCCCGCACCCGGACCAGCCACTTCGCAGCACTCCGCCCCGCCGATCCAGTGATCGACGGGGCGAAGTCGGCCCCGGATTGACCAACAGCGTCCCCTCGAAGGAGGCGGCCGGGGCCCGGGCGTGCGAGATTGCTCAGCCGAAGGCCTTGACCGTGTTCCAGTTGGTCGACAGGACGACCCTGACGGCGGCGTTGGTGTTGGTGCGGGAGGGGTTGTAGATACGGGTGGCGCCGTCGGAGGCGAAGCGGGCCCAGATGTCGGGGATGCCGTCCTTGCTGACGTCGGGGATGCCGATGGCGGTGGGCACGGCGGCCTCGGTCCAGGAGGTGCCGTAGGGCTCGTCCTTGCCGGTGAGGGAGGCGGCGGCCGTCTTCAGTGATTCCAGGTCGACGCTGCCGGCGACGGCGCCCGGCTTGCCCTGCCGGTCGTACATGTTGCCGTTGTCGAGGTTGCGCCACAGCAGGTCGGGGGTGCTGTCGCCGTTGATGTCGGTGACGTTGACGATGTCCCGGCGGGCCCAGGCGTCGACGTTCATGAGGGTGGCGGTGTGGACGCTGGCGCCGGTGTAGCCGGAGAGCGTCCACAGCTGGGGGCCGGCCCGCATGACGAGGTCGGGGAGCTTGTCGCCGGTGATGTCGCCGACGGCCTTGAGCTGGGTCCAGGTGGAGGGCGCGGGCGCGTTCGAGGGCAGGCGGATCTCCATGCGCTGGGTGACGTCGAAGCTGCCGTAGCCGTCGCCGGGGTAGAGCCAGAAGCGGCCGTCGGGGCTGACGGCGAACAGGTCGGTGGAGCCGTCGCCGGGATAGGTGTCCTGGTAGTGGGCGATCAGCGCGGCCTTGCCGGTGGCCGGGTCGTACCAGTGGCCCTGCGGGTCGGCCTGCTTGGCGGCGTCGTAGGAGGCGGCGAGGCAGTTGTAGAGGTCGCCGCTCTCCCCGCCGACGCAGGTGCGCAGGTCGCCTTCGGCGTTGATGATCAGCAGGTCGGGGGTGTTGTCGCCGCCGGTGTCCATGGGGCCGTCGGCCGTGTCGCGCGGAGGCACGTAGAAGGTGTAGTCGCTGCGTTTGCTGGGGTTGCCGAGGGAGTCGTAGGCGTAGACCTGCAGCGTGTTGGGGCCGGAGTGGGCCGGGCTGAACGCGGGCAGGGTGGCGGTGCCGGCGGTGGCGGTGAGGTCGACGGGGTTGTTGCCCTCGATGGACCAGCGGAACTTCGCGGCGCCCTCGGACGTGAAGGTGACCGCGCCGGTCTTGCCGAACTTGACCGTGGCCCAGGTCTGGGCGTCGGGGGTGGCCTCGGGGAAGGTGTCGCTGTCGACGGTGGGCGGCGGCGGGCCGGAGCCGTCGACCGTGACCGTGCACCGGTTGCCGCTGGTGGGGTAGTAGGCGGACACCGCGGTGGGTGAGTTGCTGTCCTCGGCGCGGACCTCCCAGTAGTAGACGGCCTTGTCGACCAGCGTGGCGGCGGCGATGGTCAGGGTGGCCTTGCCGCTGGTCAGGCTGGTGACGAGGGTGCCGGCCGGAGCCGTGGCATCGGACTTCCAGAACCGGAAGCGCAGGCCCTTGAGGTTGCCGTCGGGGTCCGTGGACTTCGCGGACAGGACGATGTTGGTCTTGCCGACGGTGGCGCCGGCGGCCGTGGTGTTGCAGGTCCCGCCGGGTGCGCTGGAGACGCTGGAGGGGGTGGCGGGCGGCCGGTTGTAGGCGACTTCGAGGGTGGCGCTGGTCGCCTGGAACTTGCGCCAGGTCTGCGTGTCGGACTCGCTGGTGGCCCGCATGCCGAGGGTGAGGCTCGACGAGCCGGCGTCGGCCGCCTTCTGGGCGGCGGTCTTGACGTTGAACGCCTCGTATTCGTTCGGGCAGGAGGACGAGGACCAGCCGTGCGCGAAGGACTTGCGCTGGATCTCGCTGGACCAGGCGGGCTGCTTGTTCCAGGTGGTGCCGGAGGAGATCGCTCCGGTCGACCAGAGCTGGAACTCGCGGGTGGTGCACGACCAGGAGTGGTTGTTGAGGACCTTGAAGGTCGCGGAGGTGATGGCGGCGCCCTTGAGGCTGGTGCTGTACGCCATCCGCCAGAAGGAGCGGGCGGTGCCGCCGGTGTCGTCCTCGTGGCCGACGCGCGCGTCGGAGGTGCCGGAGGAGAAGTTGGTGCCGTTCCAGAAGCTGGTGTTCGGGTACGGCTTGTACGCCACGGTCCACCCGGTCCAGGCGGTGGTGAGCGGCGGGTCGACGAACACCGGGTACGTCACGTCGGCGTCGGTGAACAGGCCGGTCTGCGCGGCGTGCAGGTCGAGGCGGGCGGCGCCGGTGCCGTCACCGGCCAGCCGCATCGGCATCGGGGCGCTGTGCGCGCCCGGCTCGATGCCGGACAGCCCCGAGAGCTTCAGCACGTCGGCGGACGTGGCGACGGAGGTGCGCGGTGCGCCCTTGCCCGCGTCCAGCTCGGGGTCGCGGCCGGCCGAGTCCCAGGCGAACGGGGTCGGGATGGAGCCGATCTCCTTGCCCGAGTGGTCCTGCACCAGGACGCGTCCGCTGCTCTTGTCATGGCGGAACACGGCCGTGGACGAGCGCAGCCCGTAGGCCACGGTGGCCAGCGCCTTGCTCTGCGCGGCCTCCTTGTTCTTCACGATCAGCAGCTGGGCGAAGCCGCCCTCCTCACGCGCGACCAGCAGCAGGTCGACGCCCGGCAGCACCTCCGGGTACAGGGCGCGCGAGCCGTCGAGCACCGGCTCCGGCAGTGTGCCGGGCCAGGTGTAGGCGACGGTGTGCCCGGCGATGTCGACCTCGGCCAGCACCGTCTCCTGCGCCTGCGGGCCGTCGGCCAGCGGCAGCCGGGCGAAGGAGCGGCCGGCCCGGTCGGCGGTCCCGCCGGGGGTGCCGCCGGCGAAGCGCACCGGCTGGGCCGGGTTGACCGGCTGGACGCCGAGGCCGCGGGCGGCGTTCTTCACCCGGCGCAGCCGGTTGTCGATCGGCGCCCACGTGCCGTTCGCGGTCTTGGCCCGCGTCGCGGTGGCGGTGATCCGCGTCCGCATCTGGCCGTCGGGCTGCGCCCAGGTCTGGGAGGTGGCGGTGGTGGCGGTGTCGACGAGGACCGGCTTGCGGGTGCGTCGGGCCTCGGTCTGGGCGGCCGCCTCGTCGCGCGGGCCGGTCGTGGCCTGCCGTGCGTCGGCGGCCTTGCCTGCTTGTGGCGGTGAGGGTTCGTCAGGCTGCCACCAGGGCAGCAGCGCGGCGGTCAGGGCGGCCAGGACGAGGCCGAGGGTGAGAGCCAGCCTGGTGCGCGTGCGCACGAAGGGGCTGAGAAAACGAGGCAGCACGGACACGGCGGCGGTCTACTCCCGTGTGGACCAGGCGGATGGGCATGGGCGCACACACGCTCACACGAACCGCACAGAACGTCCATGTATGAAGATTTTATGAATCTGTGACCATGGAATGGCACCTGCGTGACCAGCAGTTGACCGTGTGTCATCTGCGGCTTTTGATCACCCGAAGCGCGGACATAGATAAGCTTTTTCATCGCCTTGTCGACTTACTCGCGAGTATGACGATGTGACAGATATCGTCCCGTGGCCGGGATCACATCGGCCGCGAGCGCCCGCATTTATTGATCTTGAAACGCGCGGCGGTCATGACAGAGGGTTCGGTCTCCATCTGTTGTTTTTCGCTTTGGTGGGGTCGACGCGTATGCGTGCTCAAAGTCCACCGTCATGGCTGAGGCGGGCACGCCCGGCCATGACGGAGTCACGACGACGGCGTCGCCGGCAAAGCCGTGTGGCGACCGTCCTTCTGTTGTCCTCGGCCTTGTTGGTGACCAGCCTCGGCGCGGAGGCGTGGGCGATACCCGGCCCCGGCATGACGCGCGAGGAGGTGAAGCTCCCGGATCTGCCCGAGGACACCTCGCTGGCGGCGGACGAGGAGGCCGAGAAGCACCTCACCACCGCGCCCGAGGTCCCGGTGGACCCGTATGCGCCGGAGGCCGTGACGCCGTGGGCGGGGGACACGGGGATCGCCGCCCTGAAGCCGGACACCGCGCCGGGTACCACGGTTCCGGTCGACGACCTGCCGATCGCCCTGGGGGTGCCCGAGGGCGGCGACCCCGCCGCGATCGACGGTGAGTGGAAGGTCGACCTGGCCGCGCCGAGCGCCTCGCAGGACGCCAACGTCTCCGGCCTGATCATGAAGATCACGCCGCCGGCCGACGCCGATCCGGCCGCGCAGGTCGTGATCGACGTCGACACCACCGGCTTCGCCGACCTCTACGGCCCGCAGGCCGCCGAGCGCTTCGGCCTGGTCCTGCTCCCCGACTGCGTCATGGACGCACCCGACAGCGGTCTCTGCGCCGCCGACAGCGGCACGACGACCATGTCGGGCAAGACCGCCGAGCAGCCCGAGCGGCTCAGCAGCTCGGTCGAGGTCGTCCCCGCCAAGAAGGCGCCCACCAGGACCACCGCCGCGAAGAAGTCCGCCACCCGCAAGATCCTCACCGGCTCCGTCCCGGTCTCGGACCTGCTGGGCGACGGCGGCTCGACCGCGTCCGGCGCATCCGTGCGCACCGCATCCGCCGGCAGCGGTGACGTCCTGCCCGTCGTGGACGCCTCCGGCCCGAAGGTCGTCGGCGCGATGGACACCGGGGCCTCCGCCTCCGGTGACTTCACCGCCTCCCCGCTGCTGTCCTCCGGCGCGTGGTCGGCAGGCTCCTCGTCCGGCGCGTTCACGTACTCCTACGACGTGCAGGTGCCCGAGACCGCCGGCGGTCTGATGCCGAAGGTGTCCCTCGGCTACTCCTCGCAGTCCGTGGACGGCCGCACCTCCGCCACGAACAACCAGGCGTCCTGGATCGGCGACGGATGGGACTACAACCCGGGTTCCATCACCCGGACGTACGCCAACTGCCGTGAGGACTCCAAGAAGGAGGGCTCCAACAACAAGACGCACCGCACCGCGGACCTGTGCTGGGGCTCGGACAACGCCACCCTCTCGCTGGGCGGCATGACCACCGAACTGGTCTGGGACAAGGACCAGAACGGGGGCGACGGCGCCTGGCTCACCGCCAACGGCGACGGCTCGAAGATCGAGCGGGTCCAGGACGGCACGTCCGGCAACGGCGCCTACAAGAGCGAGTACTGGACCGTCACCACCCGCGACGGCACCAAGTACCACTTCGGCAAGTACAAGCTGCCGGGCTGGAGCGCCGGACAGCCGGTCACCAACTCGGTTCTCACGGTGCCGGTGTACGGCAACCACGACGGTGAGGACTGCTACCAGGCCGGCGACTGGAAGGGCTCCGCCTGCACCCAGGGCTGGCGCTGGAACCTCGACTACGTCGAGGACGTCCACGGCAACGCCATGTCGCTGTGGTGGAAGAAGGACCAGAACTACTACGCCCGCAACTTCGACTTCAAGAAGCCGGTCGTCTACGACCGCGACGGCTGGCTCGAGCGCATCGACTACGGCCAGCGCGCAGGCACCCTCTTCACCGCGGTCGCCCCGGGCAGCGTCAAGTTCAAGGTCGAGGAGCGCTGCCTCCCCGAGAGCACCACGCTGACCTGCGCGGACACCAACTTCGAGGACAAGGACCCGGGCAAGTACCGCATCTGGTACGACACCCCGGCCGACCTGAACTGCAAGGCCGTCACCGCCACCTACACCAGGAAGTGCTGGAACGCCGGCCCCTCGTTCTGGAGCCGTAAGCGGCTGACCGAGATCACCACCGAGGCGCAGCGGCTCACCTCCACCACGGCCCGCCAGCTGGTGGACAAGCACACCCTCACGCAGAACTTCCCGGTGCTGAAGACCGGCCCCAACACCGCCCTGTGGCTGGAGTCCGTCCAGCGCACCGGCTACGACGCAGCCGGCAAGAGCGCCGCCCTCAACGCGGTGCGCTTCGAGTCCAACGCCGAGGACATGCCCAACCGGGTGATGCGCCCGAACGACCCGCGCCCCGGGTTCTCCCGGCTGCGCATCGGCCGCGTCATCAACGAGTACGGCGGCGAGACCGTCGTCTCCTACAAGCCGACCGCCGGCGACTGCGCCACCGGCACGGGACTGCCGGGCAAGGCGGACAAAGCCGCGCTGAAGGCCAACACCCGGCTGTGCTACCCGACCTTCTGGTCCCCGGACCCCGAGGTCGAGGACATCGACTGGTTCCACAAGTACGTCGTGGACACCATCGAGGAACTCCCCAACGTCGACGGCGCGTTCGCGACCAAGACGGCCTACGAGTACAAGAACCCGGGCTGGAAGCTCGCCGACGGGGAGTTCACCAAGAAGTCCACGCGGACCTACTCGCAGTTCGCCGGGGCCGAGCAGACCACGGTGATCACGGGCGCGGACAACGCCGACATCGGCTCCAAGCGCTCCAAGTCGGTCACCCGCTTCTTCCGCGGCATGGGCGACACCGTGTCGGTGAAGGACATCACCGGCACCGAGATCGCCAAGGACCGGGAGGCGTTCGCCGGCCGTATCGCCGAGGAGCTCGACTACGACGAGGCCGGCGACGCCGACACCGACTGGGTCTCGCGCAGCGTCACCGTCCCGGCCGCCACCGAACTGGGACACCGCAACCGTGACGACGGCCTGGACCCGCTCTACGCCTGGCGGGTGACCGAGCCCACGGAGATCGCCTACACCAGGTCCTCGGGCACCAACAGCGACGACCCCCGCACCGAGCGGGTCGTCCGGACCAACACCGCCTACGAGTCGGCCTACGGTCTGCCCATCCAGGTGGAGTCGCTCGGCGACACCGGCAAGACCGGCGACGAGTCCTGCACCAAGTCGGAGTACATCCACCAGACCGCCAAGAACCTCATCGGTCTGTCCAAGCAGGTCCTGGTCTCCCCGACCACCTGCGCCGCCGCCGACTTCACCGACCTCAGCACGCTCACCGGCGGCGCCCGCACCGCCTACGACGGCGGCGCCTACGGGGCCGCGCTCGCTGGCGCCACCCAGGGCGAGGCCACCGAGTCCTGGTCGATCAACGGCGCCGGCACCGCCTGGCAGACCGGCGGTACCACGGAGTTCGACGACCTCGGCCGTGTGACCCGCATGACCGACATGGACTACAAGACCTCCGGCACCATCGCCTACAAGCCGGCGCTCGGACAGGTCTTCCAGGTCGTCGAGACCAACGCCCTCGGACACTCCGAGACGCGCGACGTCGAACCGGGCCGTGGCACGACCCTGAAGACGACCGACGCCAACAACCACGTCACCCAGGCCGAGTTCGACCCACTGGGCCGGCTGTCGAAGGCCTGGGCGGCGGACCGCACACCGTCGGACACGGCCGTCCCGGACTTCCGCGCCGTGTACACCATCCCGGCGTACACGGAGGGCGAGGACCGCAAGCCCTCGTACGTCACCACCTACACCCGCGGCTACAACAACCGCGTCGAGACCTCCGTCACCCTCTACGACGGCCTCGGCCGTGAGCGGCAGACGCAGGAGGAGGCGGACGGCGGCGGCTACCTGATCACCGACACGCTGTACAACAGCTCCGGCGAGATCTGGCAGACCAATAACGCCTACCCGACGGACGAGGCCAAGCCCGGCGAGCTGTTCAGCCCGGTCAGCGACACCGTCGTCCCGAACATCACGCGCTACACCTACGACGGTTCCGGCCGCGTGCTGGAGGAGATGCCGGTCCTCAAGGTCGAGGACCCGCTGACCCACGAGTCGAAGTCGGAGCCGGTCCCGGCGCGGGCCACCCGCTACGAGTACGGCCTGGACTGGTCCAAGGTCGACAACCCGCAGGGCACCTCCGACTACCGCGTCTACACCGACGCCCTCGGCCGCACCAAGCGGGTGGACACGTTCAACGCGGACGCGCCCGGCGGCCTCACGTCGATGAAGTACGACTACGACACCCGCGGCCAGCTGGTGAAGGCGACCAACTCCGCCGACACCGCGCACCCGTGGACATGGACGTACGACAAACGCGGCCGTCAGGAGACCGCCACCGACCCGGACACGGGCGTCACGAAGAACACGTACGACACGCGCGACCGCGTCCTCACCACCGAGAACGCTCGCGGCGTCGTCGTGTGGAACGGCTACGACCAGCTGTCGCGGCCGATCGAGCAGCGCCTGAAAGACGCCGACGGCAGCCTCCTGTCCACCCTCACCTACGACCAGGCCCCCGGCGGCAAGGGCATGCCCTACACCGCCACCCGCTACACCGACACCGAGGCCTACATCCAGAAGGTCGACGGCTACGACAAGGACTACCAGCCCACCTCGACCACGCTGACCCTGCCGCAGTCCCTCAAGGACACCTGGGGTCTGGAGACGTCGTACAAGTACTCCTACAAGTACAGCGACAACGGCGTGCTGGAGGAGTCGACCCTCCCGAAGATCGGCAAGCTCGCCGAGGAGAAGCTCGTCGTCCGCTACAACAAGGACGGCAAGCCGCTCTCGATCTCCGGCAAGGACTGGTACGGCTCGGAGACGGTCTACGACCCCTACGGGCAGGTGCTGCGCTCCACGCTCGGCGCTCAGCCCTACCGGGTGTGGACGCAGAACACGTTCGACGAGTCCAGCGGTGAGCTCAAGCAGCAGTCGGTCTTCCGAGAGAAGACCGGGGACACCTCACTGGTCGGCCAGAACCCGAACAACCCGTGGCTGGTCTCCAGCCGGTCGTACAGCTACGACCCGTCCGGCAACGTCACCTCCATCCAGGAGGGCTCCACCGGCATCGAGGAACGGCAGTGCTTCACCTATGACCCGCTGGGTCAGCTGAAGTCGGCCTGGACCTCCAAGGACCAGAGTGCCTGCACCGCGCCGAAGAACAGCGACGGCACACTCAACGTGGCCGTCGGCAAGGACAACTCCGGCTACTGGCAGGAGTACGAGTACGACCTGCTCGGCAACCGCAAGAAGCTGACCGAGAAGGACCTCACCGGCGACACGGCCAAGGACGCCACCACCAGCTACGCCTACGGCAAGGCCGACAACACCCAGCCGCACACGCTGACCAAGGTGTCCAAGACCTACACCACGCCGGCCGGCGCGCAGGTCAAGGCGGAGGCGGAGCGGCTGTACGAGCTCACCGGCGAGACCAAGACCGTCACCTCCGTCGAGAACGGCGACAAGCAGTCGCTGTCCTGGACCTACGACGGCAAGGTCGACCGGATCACCGGTCAGGGCACCGGCGGCAAGACCCCGTACGTGGGCCTCGCCGACAAGTGCCTGGACCTCAAGGGCGGCCTCGCGGTCGCCGCGACGGCGATCCAGCTGTATCCCTGCAACGCCTCCCCGGCGCAGAACTGGCGCTTCACCCCTACTCCGGGCACGACGCAGACCGACCCCAACCGGGGCACGCTCAACGTCTACGACAACTGGTGCGTGCAGCCGGCCGCCAACACGGTCGGGTCCGCGGTCCAGCTGCAGAAGTGCAACGGCTCGGCGGGCCAGGAGCTGAAGCGGACCACCTCCGGCCAGCTCATCCACCTGGCCTCCACGTTCTGCCTGGCGGTGCAGGGCGCCAACTCGGCGAACTCCACCCCGATCGTGCTCGCCGCCTGCGATGCCACGAAGGCCGAGCAGCAGTGGGCGCCGCAGAACGACACCCGTCACATCTACGGTCCGGACGGCTCGCGGCTGCTGACGATCAAGGGCAAGCAGGCCACGCTGTACCTGGGCGAGGCCGAGGTCACCGTCCAAAAGGGCGGCGTCCTGGTCAACACCCAGCGCACGTACGCCGCCCCCGGCGGCGCGGTCATGCGCTACGCCTACGGCACCGGCAACGAGACGCTGGTCGCGCTCACCGCCGACCATCAGGGCAGCACTTATGCCGAGGTCGCGCTAAGCGGTGACATGCCGGTGCGGATCCGCAAGCAGGACCCGTTCGGCAACCAGCGCAGCGCCGACAAGGCCGGCGCCAACATGCAGACGCACGCCGGGTTCCTCGGCGCCACCGAGGACGACGCCTCCGGCTACCAGCCGCTGGGCGCCCGCCTCTACGACCCGGTGGTCGGACGCTTCCTGTCCGCCGACCCGGTGGTGGACCTGAACGACGTCCTGCAGTCCAACGGCTACGCCTACGCGCACAACAACCCGGTGACGATGTCCGACCCGACGGGCCTGGCCATCTCGCTGACCGCCTCGGAGCGGGCGGCGGCGCTGAGCGGCGCAGGTCTGTCTCCGTCCCAGGTGGCGCAGGCGCAGGCGATGATGGGCAAGTCCATGACCTCGGTGATCCTGGCCGTGGCGTGGGAGACGCTGAAGGACTTCATCGGCATCAACGATGCGATGGCGTGTTTCGGCGGTGACATGTGGTCCTGCGTCGGCATCGCGGTCGACGCGATCCCGTGGACGAAGCTGGGCAAGATTCCCTCCGTCATCAAGGCCGTGAAGCGCACGATCAAGGCGATCGAGTCGTTCAAGGCGGCGAAGAAGGCGGCCCAGCTCGTCCTGAAGGCCGCGAAGGCGGCCGAGGCCGCGGCGCTGAGGGCGAAGAAGGCCGCGATCGAGCGGGCCAAGAAGCTGGCGGCGCAGCGAGCGAAGAAGAAGGCGGCCGAGGCCGCGAAACGAACAGCTGACAGGGCGGCGGCCGCCGCGAAGAAGACCGGCAACCGCGTCCAGAAGCAGGCCCAGGCCAAGGCGGCCCCGAAGGTGTCGTCGCATGGCGGCGGGGGCGGCAAGAGCGGCGGAGGCAAGCCCGGCGGCAAGGAGGGCGGCTCCTCCAAGAGCAACGGCGGAACCAGCGGCAGCGGCGGCTCGGGCAAGGCCGAGGGCGGTTCCGGCGGAGGCGAGAGCGGCGGGACGTGCAACAGCTTCGTCCCCGGCACGAAGGTGCTGATGGCCGACGGCACGACCAAGCCGATCGAGAAGGTGAAGACCGGCGACAAGGTCGTCGCGACCGACCCGAAGACCGGTGAGACCCGGATCGAGACGGTCACGGCCGAGATCAAGGGCCACGGCCGGAAGCACCTCGTCAAGGTCACGATCGACGTAGACGGCACGAAGGGCACCAAGACGGCCCAGGTCACCGCGACCGACGGCCACCCCTTCTGGGTCCCCGAGCTGCGTACCTGGATCAAGGCCACCGACCTGAAGGCCGGCGAGTGGCTGCAGACCAGCGCGGGCACGTACGTCCAGGTCGCAGCGCTCGAGCGGTGGACGAGCCCCCGGGCGACCGTCCACAACCTGACCGTCGGTGACACCCACACGTACTATGTGGTGGCGGGGGCCACGCCGGTACTCGTCCACAACTGCAATGAAGTCTTTTATCGGGCGATGAGCGAGAAAGAATTCAACCAGCTGGGAACCAACGGCGATATCACCGTCCGAGGTACCGAGAATTTCGTTACGCAGGACCGTGAGTATCTCGAAGGTCTGCGGTATCAGACCCACCGCAGGGGAGGCAGAAATGCCGAGAAGTATACAGTTCTGGTTCGCTACGAGATGTCCCCGGGTACCCGCGACGCATTGATCGCGGCCGGTAAAAGTCCGGATGAAATCGGTCAGGATGTAAATGCCGTGCACCTGAAGTCGGAGCGTGGCTTCGACACGTACGGCCTCAGACCCGGATCGGTCGGAGTGTTCAATTCGGGAATCGTCGGATTCGGAAGAGTGGAGGACTGGTGACGTTCCACGGAGAAGAAAGATCTCAGGCTGATCTGGTTGAAGCACTCGCCGACGGCACGGGGCGGGAAGCCAGGTCCATCGCGGCCGGGCATCCCGAGGTCACTCAGCTCATCGCATCCTGGATTCGGGAAGCCGCACACGCGGGAAACTGGACAAGGGTCGACAAGTTCGCCAACCTGGCCGCCCCCTTGCGGGCGCCGGGCCTGGGCGGGGCTCTTCAGGAGATCCTTGATTCGAATGCCGCGGGGTTCAACAAAGAGGATCTCGTGGAGATCCTCGGGGAGATCCGGGAAACGGACGCGGTCACTTGCCTGTTCAGGGTGGCGGAAGGTTCGGTGGACGAGGACGCTCCGGCGTACTGGCTGTGCCAGAAGGTCATCTCCTCTCTGGGGGAGATCGGCACGCCGGAGGCCCTTCAATGCCTTCGCCGGATGACGCCCCAGTCGTGGCCCGACGTTGTCCGATGGCATGCGGCTGTCGAACTCGGGGTCGAGGACGAGCTCGGGTTTGACGAAGATCAAATGCTGGGGTAGCCGGAGCCCCGGGCGCTGTTGCGATCCAAGAAATTCCCATAGCGTTAGCGAAAAGGAAGCCCCGCCAGATGCGTTCTGGCGGGGCTTCTGCGTGGGGTGACGGCAGTAGTTGAAGGCAACGTCAGCTGCGGGTGAGGTTGCCCACCGCCGGGCCTGCGGACGCACGTCAGTCCAGGCGGAAGTGGACCGAGCATCAGGCGAACGGCAGGGGGAACGGGCCGACCGCAACCTGGCTGCTGGCGCGTCGGGTACGCAGTCGCGGGAACGCGCCGGATGAGGGAAGTGCGATGGAGCTGTGGGACCAGAGAGTGGAGCCGTATGCGGAGCGGCTGGAGGAGGCGCGGGGCGCGGCACTGTGCGATCTTGCCCTGGATGTGGTCGAAGCCACCCTTCCGCTGTTTGATCCGCCCTTTGCAGTGTTTTTCCCTCCGGAGCACACCGCTCTGATCCAGTCCGCAGTCGATGTCCGCCGGAGCGCTCCGGCGGCCTGGTGGCGTGACGCGGGCTTTGCGGAGGGCTTTCTCTGGCAGTACGACGCACTGCCAGAGGTGCCCGTCAGGCCAGCGGTTGGTCCCTTCCTCACGGCGCTGGTCCGAGTTTTCGAGGCTCTTCCCGAGCCGTTGACTGCTGACGACACGCTGGAGATCCTCTCCTCCTGCTACGAGGCCGTTCTGATGTCACACCTCACTGGCCGGGTGACCCTTGAGGAGGAAGAGAACAGCGACCGATGCCGGGCCGCCGTCGCGCAGCAGATCCGTATCATCGAAGACCGGGTTCCACCGGTGTCAGCCGATTCCTGATCTTGCGAAGGGAAGCGGCGTGGCCGTGGGCTTGCTGTTCCTGCTCACAGGGTGCAGGGTGGCGCAACTGACGGCGCCGACGCTGCTGGCCAGCCTCGGTCCGGTCCGCATGATTGCTTAATGACGGTCGACTCCGGTCCCCGAAGAACGGACGGCGGCCGCCGACTTCGCCGCACCGGCAGACGCGCTGGACGTCCAAATGGCCAGGCTGTCGTGCGGCGGGGCCAGCACAGACTTGGCTGGCGGTCTGCCGGTCATGTGATGAATGCAGCAGAGAAAGCGAATACAGCACCTCATGAACAGATCCGGCATACGGCACCCCAGGGCCCTCGCGGCCATAATCTGGCTGGGCTCTGCAGTGGTTTGACGCTGAGGTTGAAAGGGTGAGGTGACAGGCTACGGAGGCTCCAGGCCGAGTCCGGTGTCGGCTATGAAGCCGTCGAGGACTTCGGGTCGGCGTTGGAAGCCGCGTAGTCGGTTCTTCACGAGTGGGGTGAGGTCGTCGATCGTGCGGGGTGCGGCCGGTCTTCCGCTCGCGTGAGCGGAGGCGGCGGTTCGGAGAGCTGGGGCGGCGCACAGCGCCGGACGTTCCGCAGCCTGGCATAGAGCCGTCCACGATGAGAGCGGGAACGGCACCGTCGGTCTCGCTCTCCGACCCGGCGAGGACTACTTCTTGAGGGACGTGGTGAAAGCGGTCCAACTGGCCTGAGTCACCTGGAAGGTTGGGCCGCCGTCTTCGGTCCGGTTCTTGGAGTCGCGGATGTGGATGGTGGTGGGGGAGGCGGCGACCTCCAGGCAGGCGCCGCCCTCGCTGCCGCTGTAGCTCGACTTGAACCAATGAAGTGCTTCGGCGCTCATTGTTCTCCTAGCAGGCGGTCTAGCAGGGCCATCGAGTCCTGAGTGGTCAGGGCCTGTGTCCGCAGCATCGCATATTTGCGCGCGAGGATGGACACCTCGTCCGCGTCGGAAACCCACTGGCTGCCGCGCTGGCCCTCGGCGTACGCGAGGTGCTGGTGGTCCGGGGTCTCCACGAGGATGAAGGGGCCGTCCAGTCCGGCACTGCACGGGCTTCGCATCGGCAGGAACTGCAGCGATACACACGGCAGTTCCGCGAGCTGCCTCAGCTGCCGGAGTTGCTCCAGCCGTCCCCCGATCTCCAGGTACAGCACCGGCTCCCACACCACGAAGCTCAACGTGGGCGGGTTCTTCCGGTGCAGGATCTCCTGACGGGCCAGCCGGAGTGCCGTGTACGTCTCGATCTCGTCCTCGTCGTACGCGGGAACCCGGTTGCGCAGCACGGCGCGGACGTACGGCTCGTTCTGGAGGAGGCCCGGCAGCACCGCGTTGTCGTACCAGGACAGTGCCAGTGCCTCCCTCTCATGCTCCATGTACAGCTCGGCCCACAGCGGGAACTGGTCGATGTCCGGGAGGTTGGCCACACCCGTCGCCAACATGCCCTTCGTGTCGAGGATTTCGTCCAGCAGGGTCGCGAGGTCGGGCTTCAGGGCCCGCCTGCCCTGCTCGATGGACGAGATGGTCTCCTCGTCCAGCCTGACGAGTTCGGCGAGGCCGCTTTGGGTGTGGCCCGCTTCCCGGCGGGCCGTGCCGAGCTGTTTGCCCAGCATCTTCATGGTGGAGAGGTTCTTCCTGCGCTGACTCATGGTGGTCCAGATCCCCCTGTGCGCTCGTACTTGACCCGGCTGAAACCCGTACAAAAATTCCGTACGGGTTCACTGGGTGATCGACAGTAGTCACGCTCCGCAACTCTCGCCCTGTGAACGAAACGATCCAACTCCCGCTCCTGCGTCAGAGGTTCTTCCGGCGCGATCGGCGGTCCGTGCCGGCCGCACGGTTGTTCGCGGGGGAGTCACTCGCGGCTTGGGGGCTCGCCGGGACCGCGCGGGCCGATGACGTATTGCTGTGTGTGAGCGAACTGGTGACCAACGCTCTGCTGCACGGAGTGCCGCCCGGCCGCCAGTTCCTGCTGTTCCTGCGCTACGACGGCAGTGTCCTGCACGTCGAGGTGCACGACAGCGGGCCCGGCGCGCCGCGTGTCGTCGAGAAGGGTGACGACGCGGACGTGGGCGGGCGCGGGCTGCTGCTGGTCGCGGCGCTGAGCGACAAGTGGGGGGTGCGGGAGCGCGAGTTGGGGAAGGCGGTGTGGTGCGAGTTCGCGGGACTGTAGAACGACACCCGTCACGCCCTCGCCGGCGCTGTTGGGCGAGTCCATGACCTCGGTGATTCTGGCCGTGGTGTGGGAGACGCTGAAGGACTTCATCGGCATCAACGAGGGAGGACCGTCATGAAGGACGATCCAGTGAACAGAATGGCTCAGGCCTGGGCCACATTCGATGAGTCCCTGCGCATGGGGAACGGGTTCGACGAAACCGCGTACGACGCTTTGACAACAGCGCTTCGCGTATGCGCGAACGAGTGGGCGCAGCTGGACTCGATCCCGCGGCTGGGAGCGAACGTTCTCGTCGACGTCTTCGCCGCGACGGAAGCGAACGCAGCCCTCTACGAGGATGAAGCTGCGGCTCGGGTGATGGAGGCCGCCTACGAGCTCCATGACCTGGTCGGGGAGTGCGTAGCGCTGCACTGAGGAGACCGGTGCGTCGGCTCGGGAGGATCGATCTCCCGAGCCGACGCACGGGCGCTTGACCTCCCGTAACGTGTGCATGGTGACGGACCCTGGTGCTGCCGTACGGCCAGTCCAATCCGGAATGGGATCGCGCGTTCAGTGAGGCGCAGTCGGTGGCCAGGCGTCGCCCCAGTCTGCGTCTCGGGCCGCCTTGTACAGGTCGCCGTGGCGCTTTGTCACCGTCGTTCGGCTCAGCCGTTCCTCGGGCTCGCAGAGGTCGAGGAGGACCTGGCCCTTGCGGATCTGGGGGCGGCGGATCACCCGGGAGGGAGCCGGGGAGACGGGGAAGCGGGCTGCGGCGACGTAGCTGAACTTCTCGTCCTCGTAGGGCAGGGAGCCGCCCTTGACCTGCCGGTGGAGGGAGGAGCGGCTGACCCGGGCCGAGAAGTGGCACCAGTCCGTGCCGGGCACGATCGGGCAGCCCGCGCTGTGCGGACAGGGCGCGGCGATGCGGAAGCCGGCGGCGATCAGCCGGTCCCGGGCCTCGATCACGCGGGCGTAGCCGTCCGGGGTGCCCGGTTCGACGATCACCACGGCCTGCGCGGCCGACGCGGCGGCGTCCACCAGGGCGGCCCGGTCGGCGGCGGACAGCTCGTTCAGGACGTAGGAGACCGTCACGAGGTCGGTGCTCTCCAGCTCCAGCGACGCGCCGATGCGGGCGCGTTGCCAGCGGGCTTCGCGCAGCTCCGGGTTCGCGGCGGCTACCTCGCGGCCCAGGGCCAGCGCCGGTTCCGCCCAGTCCAGCACCGTCACCGCACGCGTGCCGCCCCAGACGGCGTTCACCGCCCAGGTCGCCGCGCCGGTGCCGCCGCCGACGTCCACCTGGCTGCCCGGCGTCCACTCGGGCGCCGCGTCCGCGAACGCCTCCAGCGCGGAGCGCACCGCCTCGAACGTCGCCGGCATCCGGTACGCGGCGTAGGCGGCGACATCCGCGCGGTCGCGCAGGATCGGCGCGTCGGTCGGGGTGGCGCCCCGGTAGTTGGCGATGAGCCGATCGACGGCCTGGGCGGCCTGCCTGGGCGGGAGGCCGTCGAGGAGCTCCCCGAGAGCGGTACGCAGGGTCTCGGCGGCGGATACGGAGACATTCACCCTGGGATTTTCTCAGGTCCCGAGCGCGGAGCTCACCGCACCGCCATCGCCATCCGCGTCCCCGCCAGCGCCCGGGGTGAGCTGTCCGGCGGCCTGCGCACCGGGTGGACCGTGTTGGCGAGGAGCACGACGAACGTGTCCGTCGCCGGGTCCAGCACCAGCGAGGTCCCCGTGAAGCCCGTGTGGCCCGCCGCGCCCTCGCCCGCCAGCTCGCCCATGAACCACGGCTGGTCCACCGCGAAGCCCAGCCCCGGCGGCGCCAGCAGCAGTTCCACGAAGTCGGGGCCGAGGATGCGGGCGGGACCGTACGAACCGCCCGCCAGCAGGGTCCGGCAGAACACGGCCAGGTCCCGGCCGGTCGAGAACAGGCCCGCGTGACCGGCCACCCCGCCCAGCGCCCAGGCGTTCTCGTCGTGCACCACGCCCCGCAGCATCCCCCGGTCCGTCTTGGCCCACGGCCGCCGCTGATGCTCGGTGGCCGCAGCGCCGGGGCAGGGCCCGAAGTCGGTCGAGGTCATCCCCAGCGGCCGGGTGATCCCCTCGTGCACGAGGACGTCGAGCGTGCGCCCGGTCAGCCGCTCCAGCAGCTGCTGGAGCAGCAGCATGTTCAGGTCGGAGTACACATACGTGCCCGCCTCGCCGACCGGCGCCTCCGCGCGCAGCAGCCGCATCCGCTCCGTGTCGTCCGCGCAGTCGTACAACGGCAGCTCGGGACGGAGTCCGGAGGTGTGCGTGAGGAGCTGGCGGACGGTGATGTCGTGGGCGGCGGCCGCCCGGAAGTCGGGCAGATACGCGCCGACCCGCGCGTCGATGCCGAGGGTGCCGCGCTCGATCTGCTGCACGGCCGCGACGGACGTGAACAGCTTGGTGAGGGACGCCAGGTCGAAGGGGGTGTCGACGGTCATCGGGACCCGTCGCTCCGGCGGCAGCTCCACGCCTGCGTCGGCCACCGGGTCGTACGCCGAATACCGCACCGCCCAGCCCACCGCCTCGCGCACGGCGATCACGGCGCCGCGCCCGGCCACCACCACGGCGCCGGGCGCCCAGGGCCGGTCGCCCGCGGTGAGGTCCACGACGTCACGTACGAGGAGCCGCGTCTCCTCGGGGTCGAGACCGGCCCGCTCCGGTGTGTCGACGCGCAGTCTCGGTGCGCTCAGCTCTCCGCCCCTTCCGGCCCCGTATTCGTCCAGGGGCGGCACATCACCACGAAGCAGGCCATGGCCACCAGTACGGCCGTCAACTGGACGACGGCCATCGGGACGGCCGTGTGCTCGCCGGCGATCCCGACGAGCGGCGAGGCGATCGCGCCGATGAGGAACGAGGAGGTGCCGAGGAGCGCGGAGGCGGAGCCCGCCGAGTGCCGCACCCGCATCAGCGCGAGGGTCTGGGCGTTGGGCAGCGTGACGCCCATCGCGGACATCAGCACGAACAGCGCGGCGGCCACCGGGGCCAGCCCGACCGCGCCGAACACGCCCGTCGTCATCAGCAGCAGGGCCGTCGCGGCCAGCACGACCACCGTCAGCCCGACGGCCAGCACCCGGTCCAGCCGGACCCGCCCCACCAGCACCTTTCCGTTGATCTGGCCGACCACGACCAGCCCGATCGAGTTCACCCCGAACAGCAGACCGAACGTCTGCGGGGAGGCCCCGTAGATCTCCTGGACCACGAACGGCGAGGCGGAGATGTACGCGAACAGCGCGGCGAAGGTGAAGCCGCCCGTCAGCATGTAACCGGTGAAGCGCAGATCGGCCAGGAGTCGGCGCATCGAGCGCAGGGCCTCGCCGACCCCGCCCGAATGCCGCCGCGCGGCGGGCAGCGTCTCCGGGAGCCTGGTCCACACGACCCCGGCCAGCACCAGCCCCACCACGGTGAGCAGGACGAAGACGCCCCGCCAGTCCGTCGCCCGCAGGATCTGCGCGCCGATCAGCGGCGCCACGATCGGGGCGACCCCGGAGACCAGCATCAGGGTGGAGAAGAACCGGGCCATCGCCACGCCGTCGTACAGATCGCGCACGATCGCCCGGGCGATCACGATCGCGCCCGCGCCCGCGAGCCCCTGCAGCAGCCGGAACGCGACCAGCAGCTCGATGTTCGGCGCCAGCGCGCACAGCGCCGTCGCCACGATGTACACGGCGAGTCCGGCGAGCAGCGGCCGCCGCCGCCCCCACCGGTCGCTCATCGGGCCGACCACCAGCTGCCCCAGCGCCATCCCGGCCAGACAGGCGGTCAGCGTGAGCTGCACGGTCGCGGCGGGCGCGTGCAGCGAGCGGGTGACGTCCGGCAGCGCCGGCAGATACATGTCCATCGACAGCGGGGGAGTGGCGGTCAGGCCGCCGAGGACCAGCGTGACGAGGAGCCCGGCCCGGCGCGGGTCGCGCGCCGCCGCCGCCACGGCCGGCTCCGAGGACAGCCTGGGTTCGGGTTCGGCCCCACCCTTCGGCAACATGCCGCCCCTCCCTCTCCGACACATTCGCCACCTATGCTCTCAGCTCGAACACACTGCTGGGACGTACGCGAGGGCGGAGCGGGGTATGACGACGGAGACGGTGCGCTGGGGGATCCTGGCGACCGGCGGGATAGCCGGAGCCTTCACGGCCGACCTGATCGACCTGCCCGACGCGGAGGTCGTCGCGGTCGCCTCGCGCACCGACGCCTCCGCGAAGGCGTTCGCCGAACGGTTCGGCATCTCCCGGGCCTACGGCGACTGGGCCGCGCTCGCGGCCGACGACGACATCGACGTCGTCTACGTCGCCACCCCGCACGCCGCCCACCGCGAGGCCGCGGGCCTGTGCCTGGAGGCCGGACGCAACGTCCTGTGCGAGAAGGCGTTCACGCTGAACGCGCGCGAGGCCGAGGAACTCGTCGCGCTGGCCCGCGACCACGACCGCTTCCTGATGGAGGCCATGTGGATGTACTGCAGCCCGGTCGTCCGCCGCCTCAAGGCCCTCGTCGACGACGGCGCGATCGGCGAAGTCCGCACCGTGCAGGCCGACTTCGGCCTCGAAGGCCCCTTCCCGCCCTCGCACCGGCTGCGCGACCCCGCCCAGGGCGGCGGCGCCCTCCTCGACCTCGGCGTCTACCCGGTCTCCTTCGCCCACCTCCTGCTCGGCGAACCGTCCGGCATCGCCGCCCAGGCCGTCCTGTCCGCCGAGGGCGTCGACCTCCAGACGGCGCTGGCCCTGTCCTGGGACTCCGGCGCGCTGGCCGCGCTGCACTGCTCGGTCACCGGCGGCACGGGCACCACCGCCTCCGTCACCGGCTCGCGCGGCCGCATCGACATCCCGTCCGGCTTCTTCCACCCCGACCGCTTCGTCCTGCACCGGGCCGGCCGCGACCCCGAGGAGTTCACCGCCGACCCGGCCGACGGCCCCCGCACGACCTTCCGCCACGAGGCCCGCGAGGTCATGCGCGCGCTGCGGGCCGGCGAGACGGAGTCCCCGATGATCCCCCTCGACGGCAGCCTCGCGGTCATGCGGACGCTGGACGCCGTCCGGGAGCGGATCGGGGTCCGCTACCCGGGCGAGGACGCGTAACCGCTCCCACGGATCCCGTCGGCGAGACGTCCCGTCTCACCCCTCGGCGCCGTTGGTACCGTCGACCCATGGTCACCCAGTCCGGAAAGCCGGCCCCCGACACCTCCCGACGCAGCGAGCGCTCGCGGCGCGCCATCTACGACGCGGCGCTCGCCCTCGTCGCGGAGGCCGGCTACCCGAAGACCACCATCGAGGGCATCGCCGCCCGCGCCGGAGTGGGCAAGCAGACCATCTACCGCTGGTGGGGATCGAAGGCCGACGTCCTCCTGGAAGCCTTCCTCGACCTCAGCGAACAGGCCGCGCGGGACGCCGGCGCCTCGGACGAGGAGCCGTACGCCATCCCCGACACCGGCGACCTCGCCGCCGACATCAAGGCCGTGCTGCGGGCCACCGTCGACCAGCTGACGGACCCCAGATTCGAGGCGCCCTCCCGCGCCCTGGCCGCCGAGGGCGTCGTCAACGAGCAGGTCGGCCGCGAGTTCACGGCCAAGCTCATGGAACCGTCCATCCAGCTGTACGTGGACCGGCTGCGCGCCGCCCAGGAGGCCGGCCAGGTCCGCGCCGACCTCGACCCGCGCATCGCCCTCGAATTCTTCATCTCCCCGCTCGCCCAGCGCTGGCTCCAGTACACGGGCCCGATCACGTACGAGTACACGGACACCCTGGTCGACTACGCCCTGCACGGCCTGGCCCCCCGCTGACCGTCCTTGACGGCAGGGTCACATCAGCCACTCTGGCCCCACCCGTCCCACCCGTCCCACCTGCCCCGATTCACGGCTACGGCCCCCCGATGCGCAGGATGGTGGGACCATGAGGCATGCTGTCCGCACCACAGCGAGGCGAGGGGACAGATGAGCGCGGAGTTCGACGGCCGGACCGGCCTGTGGGGCAAACTCTCCGACTGGCTGCGCCCGAGCGGCCCGACGGAGGCCGCCGACGACAGCGGCCGTGAGGCCCTGCTGCTGGCCGCCGCGGAAGCGGGACTGCCGCTCTCACCCGCCGCCCACCCGGCCCCCGGCTACCGCTGCTCCTGCGACCGGGTCGGCTGTCCGACCCCGGCCCGGCACCCGGTGTCCTTCGCCTGGCAGACGCAGTCCACCACCGACCGCGCCCAGATCGAACGCTGGGCCCGGCACCAGCCGCAGGCCAACTTCATCACCGCCACCGGGATGACGCACGACGTCCTCGACGTGCCCCTGGAGGCCGGCCGGTCGGCACTCGAACGGCTGCTCGAAGCCGGCATCGAGGTCGGCCCGGTGGCCGAGAGCGACGACGGCCGCCTGCTGTTCTTCACCCTCACCCGCGGCACCCCCGAGGACGAGGACGAGTGGTGGCCCTGCGAGCTGGACTGCCACCCCGAGACCATGGACGAGCACCCCGGCCTGCGCTGGCACTGCCGGGGCTCCTACGTCCTGGTCCCCCCGGCCCGGCTCCCGGGGGACGACGGCCGGTCGGTCCGCTGGCTGCGGGGCCCCGAGCACGCCCTCCCGGACCCCCTGACCCTCCTGGAGACCCTGACGGACGCCTGCGCCCGGCACGGAGCCGAACAGGACCACGCCACCTCGGGATGGCAGCGCTTCTAACCGGGTCGGGGAAGTCGGCTACGGTTCGGCAGCGCCCTGAAGGGGCGCGGGGAACTGCGCGACCGGCCACGACGGCGCCGCAGCGGAACGACGGCAGATCGCGGCACTTCCAGCGGGGCGGTCAGCCGGACGGCGCACTACTCGCCCTTCGCCGCGGTCAGGCCCTCCAGGCGGCTCAGCAGCGACACCTTGCCGCCGGCCGACCCCTTCGCGGGCGCGACGGCGACCTCGTTCGCGACGAACTCCATGGTCAGCGACTGCTTCGTCTCACCGGTCGTCAACGCCTGCACGTTCTGGTTGGGCGTCGGCACCGCCGCCCCCGGCGCGGCCGTCTGCTTCATGTAGTGGTGCGTGGTGAAGAACACCACCGCACCCCCGTCGACCGTGCGCAACGCCAGCGGCGCGTACTCGCCGCCCGTCAGCTCCTCGTCGATGTACTGCGTGACGAGCCCCGGCTTGGTCGCGTTCTTCGCCCGCGTGGCGCGCATCTCGTCGGTGTACGCGCCGTTCGCGAACGCGCCCTGGCCGCTCTGCAGATACGTCGCGTAGCTCTTGCTCAAGTCCTTCGGCGCCAGCGCCAGTTCGGCGGTGTCCGCCGCAACCGCCTCGGCGTGGCCGTCCTCGTCCTTCTTGAACTCCGGCATCGAACCGGCCGCGACGAACGTCAGATACGTCGCCTGCCACGGCTCCGACAGCTTCTTCCGGGTGAAGACCAGCAGCCAGCGCGAGTCGCCGCCCTTGTTGCCCTTCGCGTCGGCGACGAACCAGCGCGGCCAGCCCGCCTTCTCGGCGATCGTGTACTTCACGTCCGACAGCACCAGCGGCGTGTGCTCCGGGTTGCCGCCCGGGTTGTTGACCCGCCCCGCCTTCAGCCGCGCCCCGTCGATGATCCCGAGGGCGCCGGCGGTGTACTCGGCGTCGAGAGAACCGTCGAACGCCGCGTCCGCCTTGTTGTATGCGGCCGTGAACTGTTCGACCGCCTGCACGGCCTCCCCCTGCGTGGCCCCCGGGAGCACCTCGAGCTCCCCGTGCACCACCACACAGCCGCTCGCGGTGAGCGAGACGGCCGTCAGCGAGGCCGCCATGAGTGCGTACCGGTCACGGCTGCGGAGCCTTCGACGCTGCGGAACCCCGGTCGTCAGGCTGCGTTCCCTGGTCATCAGGTGACTTCACCCTCCCCTTCCCGGAGGCGAACCCTACCGGGGCGAGGAACAGCGCGAGCGTCGGGACCAGGTACAGCAGCCACACCGTGACCTGGAGGACCGTCGGATCGGGCTGGAAGTTGAACACGCCCTTCAGCAGCGTGCCGTACCAGCTGTCCGGCGGGATCGTGTCGCTGATGTCGAACGCCTTGTCCGTCAACCCCGGTACCCAGTCGGCCTCCTGGAGATCGTGGAAGCCGTACGCCAGCACGCCCGCGGCCACCACGACGAGCATGCCGCCGGTCCAGGTGAAGAACCTGGCCAGGTTGATCCGCACCGCGCCCCGGTAGAACAGCCAGCCCAGCAGTACCGCCGTGGCCAGGCCCAGCGCCACTCCGATCAGCGGGCGCGGGGTGCCGTCGCCGGCCGCGTGCACCGACGCCCACACGAACAGGGCCGTCTCCAGGCCCTCCCGGCCGACCGCGAGGAACGCGGTGGCGACCAGCGCGCCGGTGCCCAGCGCCAGCGCCGCGTCCAACTTGCCGTGCAGTTCGCTCTTCAGGTGCCGGGCCGTGCGCCGCATCCAGAAGACCATCCAGGTCACCAGTACGACCGCGAGGATCGACAGCGACCCGCCGAGCGCCTCCTGCGCCTGGAACGTCAGTTCCTGGGAGCCGAATTCGAGGACGCAGCCGAAACCGAGGGCGAGCAGCACCGCGACGGCGATGCCGGTCCACACCGGCCTCAGCGCGTCCCGGCGGTCGGTCTTCACCAGATAGGCGATGAGGATGCAGACGACGAGTGAGGCCTCCAGGCCCTCCCGCAGTCCGATCAGGTAGTTGGAGAACACGGGCTACGCCTCCTTTCCGCTTCCGGAGAACAGCGTCCGGCCCCACCAGTCGTCCTTGTCGCGGACGCCCGGCGGGACGGCGAAGACGGCCGAACCCACGTGCTGGATGTACTCGTTGAGCGCATCGGTGGCGAGATTGCGCTGGACGCGCACGAACCCCTCGCGCACATCACGCTGGTAGGCGAGGAAGAACAGGCCCGCCTCCAGCCGGCCCAGGCCGTCGGTGCCGTCGGTGAAGGAGTAGCCGCGGCGCAGGAGCGTCGCCCCGTGGTTGGAGTCCGGGTGCGCGAGCCGTACGTGCGCGTCGGGCTTCATCGCCTTCAGGAACGGCTCGTCGCGCTCCTTGGCCTTGCCCACGGGAGCGCCCTCGCCCTTGTCCCGGCCGAAGATGTCCTCCTGCTCCTGAAGCGAGGTGCGGTCCCAGGTCTCGATGTGCATCCGGATGCGCCGGGCGACCAGATACGACCCGCCGGCCATCCACTCGGGCCCGTCCTTCTCGTCGACCCACACGAACTTCGTCAGCCGGTCGGTCTCGGTGCCCGCGATGTTGCGGGTGCCGTCCTTGAAGCCCATCAGGTTGCGCGGGGTCTGCGCCTCGGGCGTCGTCGACGAGGTCTTGCCGAAGCCGAGCTGCGACCAGCGCACGACGACCTTGCCCATGCCGATCCTGGCCAGGTTGCGGATCGCGTGCACGGCGACCTGGGGGTCGTCCGCGCACGCCTGGACGCACAGGTCGCCGCCCGAGCGGGCCGGGTCGAGGGCGTCCCCGGTGAACTGCGGCAGGTCCACCAGGGCCGCGGGCCGCTGCCCCGCGAGCCCGAAGCGGGCGAACAGCGACGGCCCGAAGCCGATCGTGAGCGTCAGCCGCGACGGCTTCAGCCCCAATGCCTCGCCGGTGTCGTCCGGCGGCGCCTCGGCGAGACCGCCGTACGCGCCGTCCCCGACCGTCTGGCCGGCCGTCATCCGCCGGGCCGCCTCGGTCCAGTCCTGCAACAGCCGGACGAACTCGGCGCGGTCCTCGGTCTGCACGTCGAACGCGGCGAAATGCAGCCGGTCCTGCACGGGCGTGGCGATGCCCGCCTGATGGGCGCCGTGGAAGTCGACCGCCGCGCCGGTGTCGGCGGCCGTCGGGTCGACGTCGTCGCCGGTACGGGTCATGGCGACCGCCCCGCCGGCCGCGGCGGCGCCGAGCGCGAGCCCGGCCCCGCCCCAGCCGAGCAGCGACCGCCGAGAGGGAGTCTGAGTCATGGCCGGTCCCTACTTCGCGACGGCGGCGGCGAGCTTGGACAGCGGCTCGGCGAGCGCGTTGACCGCGTCCGACAGCTTCTTGCGGTCGGCGGCGCCGACCTTGTCGTAGGAGGTGAACTCGTACGACGACGTGTTCGGGCGGTAGGTGTCCAGCAGCGCGTTCAGCGCGGCGAACTGCTTGTCCAGTTCGGTGACCAGAGCCGCGTCGTTCTCCTTCGCGACCGACTTGAGCAGCTCGTACGACTCCTGCGCGCCCTCGACGTTGGCCTTGAAGTCGACCAGGTCGGTGTGCGAGTAACGCTCCTCCTCACCGGTGACCTTGCCGGTGGCGACCTCGTCGAGGAGCTCCTTGGCGCCGTTGGCCATGGAGGTGGGGGTGATCTCGGCCTTGCCGACCCGCTTCTGCCAGTCCGTCAGGTCGGTGGTGAGCTGGTCGGCGAGGGTCTTGTCCTCGGCGGTGATCTTCTTGTCCTGCCAGAGGGACTTCTCCAGCCGGTGCCAGCCGGTCCACTTCTGGCCGGCCTCCAGGCCGTCGGCGCGGGTGTCGACCAGCGGGTCGATGTCGCCGAACGACTCCGCGACCGGCTCGGTGCGCTCCCAGCCGATGCGGGACGGGGCGTACGCCGCCTTCGCGGCCTCGATGTTCCCGGCCTTGATCGCGGCCACGAAGGTCGCGACCTTCGGCAGCGTCTCGTCGGCCTGCTCCTGCGCGTAACCGCGGTAGGCGGCCACGGCCTTGTCCAGGCGGGGGTCGCGCTGGGCGACGGAGCCGCCGGTGACCTTGAGGCTCTGGCGGATGCCGTCGCCCTTCATGCCCGGCTTGCAGGCGATCTCGTACTCGCCGGCCTTCACCTCGGCGGTGACCCGCTGCTCGGTGCCGGGGCCGATGTTCTCGCGCTCGCTGACGACCCGGTCGTCCGGGAAGAGGATGTAGACCTCGGTGACCTTGGAACCCTTGTTCTCGATGGCGAGTTCGACGTGCCCGGCGGAGATCTCCTTCTTGGAGGTCTCGCACTTGGCGTCCGTGGCGGTCACGCTGATGACCCGGTCGCCGTCCTTCGAGTCGCTCTTCGAGGTGCAGCCGGTGACGGCGGTCAGTGCGGTCAGTGCGGTCACGGCGGTGACGGCGGAGAGTCTGACGGCTCGCATGCGGGCTCCCAGCGGTGGCTGAAAAAACACGTGACAGGGCTCACACGGAGTGGTGAGGCTCGCCTAACTTATCCAAGGCTTACCTGTGTAATACAGGCCCGTGCCGTGATTCACCTCTCATAAATCGCGTAAGAGCACGAGCCGATCACGGTGGCTCAAAACGGACCCCAAGGAAGGGTCAAAGGAGATTCAAAGACTCCGCTTCGGGGTCACGTGGACGGCTCCGGTGCGGGGGTGCGCCAGCACCTCGACGGGCTGGTCGTAGACCTCCGACAGCAGCCCCTCGGTGAACACCTCGTCCGGCGGACCGTCCGCGGCGACCCGCCCGCCGCACAGGACCGCGACCCGGTGCGCGTAAGCGGCCGCCAGCCCCAGATCGTGCAGCACGACGACGACGGCACCCCCCGCGCCCGCCCGCTCCCGCGGAGCGGGGCGGGGACAGCCGGATCGCCGTCAGGGCGATCCGGCGTCGTCGTCCGGGATGCCGAGGGTGGCCATGGACGGTTGGTGTGACGGAAGTCGTGGGACCGGTAGACGGCCAGGGTGCGATCACTCGCACGGGTGATGCTCATCGATGGTGTGCGCGGGCGGGGAATGTGTGGTCTACGTTCACGGCATGGCACGGTTTCGGATGTACCCGACGGGCGAGCAGGAGCGGCGGATGCTGCTGCACTGCGCGCACGCGAGGTAAGTGTGGAACCTCGCCGTCGAGCAGCACGCGCACTGGAGGCCGGGCCGCGGGCCCGCGCCTTCCTTCGCCGAGCAGTGCCGTCAGCTCACCGAGGCCCGGCGCGGCAACGAGTGGCTGGCGGCGGGGAACGCCGACCTGCAGCAGCAGGCGCTGAGGGACTTCGCCACGGCCAGGAACGCCCGCTTCACGTCCGGGTTCGGTGAGCCGACCTGGCGCAAGAAGTTCACGCACGAGGGCTTCCGGGTCATCGGCACCGACCGTGTCCCCGAGTGCCACGCAGACGGCTCGGCGAAGCTGGACGCGAAGACCGGCAGGCAGGTCATGGGCCGCTCGGTGGTCGTGCGGAAGCTGAACCGGCGGTGGGCGCAGGTGAAGGTGCCCGGCTGCGGCTGGGTCCGCTTCCGCCTGAGCGCCGGGGGCAAGGGCGCGAAGCTCCCTGCGGCGAAGACGTTTCGGGTCACCGCGGTGTCACCGTCACCGCTGCCCTCTCCGACGGCCGGAAGCTGAACTGCCCGCAGCTCACCGTCCGGGAACGCGCCCGGATCCGCAAACACCAGCGGTGCGCCGCCCGCGCCTCCAAGGGCAGTGAGCAGAAGACCGCTGCCTACACGGCCGTCGCCCGGCTCAAGGCACGCGAGGCGAACCGGCGCAAGGACTGGTGCGAGAAGACCAGCACCCTGCTTGCCCGGTCGTACGACCTGATCCGCTTCGAGAAGCTGAACATCAGGAACATGACCCGCTCCGCGAAGGGCACCGTGGAGCAGCCCGGCAAGAACGTGACGCAGAAGACGGGACTGAACCGGGCCATCCTCGCCCAGGGCTGGGGCCTGCTCCGGCAGCGCACCGGACACAAAGCCCCCGGCCGGGTCGAGGACGTCCCCGCCCCCTACACATCTCTGCGGTGCAGCGCCTGCGGCTGGATCGACAAGAACTCGCGCAAGAGCCAAGCCGAGTTCGAGTGTTCCTCCTGCGGCTTCACCTGTAACGCGGACGCCAACGCGAGTATCAACGTCGCGGCAGGACAGGGCGGGTTCCCCCGTCCCCGGCGAACAGCCGGTGCCGCAGGAGTGACAACGGCCACCAGCCGTTCGAGCGCCCGTGAACCTCAACCCACTCGGGTTGGAATCCCCCTCTTTTAAGACTCCGTTGGAGTCTTTTGAGAGGGGGAGGATGTCAAAGCACCGACTCCGCGACCCGGTCCAGCTCGCCGCCCCCGAGCCCGATCCGGTGCTGCACGGAGGACAGCACGTCGCCGACCGGGATGGGATAGGCGCCGAGCGCACCGGCCACCGGCACCAGCACGAGGAGCGCCAGGACCAGCCCGGCGGTCAACAGCGGCCCGGTGCCGCGCTTCTTCGGGCCGGCCGGGGGAGCGGGGGCGGCGGGGCCGGCGGCGCCCCCGGTGTCGGCGGGCTTCTCCAGGACGGTCATGGCCGAAAGCTTAGGTTAGCCTTACCTTGACCGGCTATAGCCCTCCGGTCGACCGGTGCTTCAATTCCCCGGTGACTGATTACGACGTGCTCCGTGTCTTCTGTGCGCCGAACGGCGGCTACGGCAACGAACTTGGCGTGGTCCGCGAAGGCTCGGTGCTGCCGGACCGCGAGGACCGACAGGGCTTCGCGGCGAAACTCGGCTTCAGCGAGACGGTGTTCGTCGACGACCCCGAGCGCGGGATCATCGACATCTACACGCCCACCGTCCGCCTGCCCTTCGCGGGCTACCCGTGCGTGGGCGTCGCCTGGCTGCTCGACGTGCCCGAACTCGTCACCCCGGCCGGTGTCGTGGGCACCCGCCTGGACGGCGAGTTCACCTGGATAGAGGCGCGCGCGGAGTGGGCCCCGGCCCGCACGCTGCGCCAGTACGCCACCGCCGCCGAGGTCGACGACCTGCCCGTGCCGCCGCCGGGCGAGTGGATCTACGCCTGGGCCTGGGAGGAGGAGTCCGCGGGCCGGATACGCGCCCGCGGCTTCCCGGGCCGCGACGACGGCATCGACGAGGACGAGGCGACGGGCGCCGCCGCGCTGCTGCTCACCGAGCGGCTCGGCCGGGCCCTGAACATCACCCAGGGCGCGGGCTCCCAGATCCTGACGGCCCCGCAGCCGTACGGCTGGGTGGAGATCGGCGGACGGGTGTTCCTGGAGCGCTGAGCCCTCCGGGCGAGGGCGGGAGGGCCGTACGGGTGGTCTCGCGTGTGCGGGGGGAGGCGAGCGGGGACCACTGGGCGTGATCGCTCAGCTCCGCGAGAGGAACACCATGCGCATCCGATCCGTCCTGGCCGCAACCGTCCTGGGTATCGCCCTGACCGCCGCCGGCGCCGCGACCGCCGGCGCCGACGAGGGCCCCCGGCACCACTACGACAAGGACGACGCCGTGTGCAGCCCGTACGCCGGGTTCATCGACACGGTCTCCAGCGACATCTTCTGGGAAGGCGCGCGCTGCCACCGCTCCGGACACCACTGACGCGACAGACCGGCGGGGCCCCTTCCCTCTCCGGGAAAGGGGCCCCGCCCGTTTTCCTGCCGACGACGCCGCCGATGCCGACTGCGATGCCGCTCACGCCGAGATCCGGAACTCCTCGCCCAGTGCCTGGAAGACGGCCGTGTTCAGCGAGAAGGCGCGCTTGCACTCGCTCACGATCCGCTGCTTCTCCAGGTCGTCCGCGCGCACGCCGTCCAGCAGCTCCCGGTAGCCCCGCTTGAAGGCCGCCGGGTTGCCGATCTCCTCGAAGACGTAGAAGCGGACGCCGTCGCCCTTGCGCTCGAAGCCCCAGGTGCGCTCCGCCTTGTCGCGGATGATCTGCCCGCCGGAGAGGTCGCCCAGGTAGCGCGTGTAGTGGTGGGCGATGTACCCGGCCGGCCACTGCTCGGCGCACTCCCGCACCCGGGCCGCGTACGCCTCGGTCGCCGGCAGGGCCGTCAGCTCCGCCCGCCAGTCGCCGCCCCGCAGATGCGCGAGGTCCCGCTCCAGTGCGGCGAGCCGGAACAGCGCGGGCTGGATGAACGGCCCGGCCACCGGGTCCGAGGCCAGCCGCTCGGCGCCGGCCTCCAGTGCCTCGTACACGAACCAGAGTTGTTCGGTGTACCTGGCGTAGGCGTCGACCCCGAGCCTGCCGCCGAGGAGGTCGCTCATGAACGTCGAGGTCTCGGCCTCCACATGCTGCTCGTGGGAGGCGGTGCGGATGACGGTCGAGAAGGAGTCCATGGGGCATATCCTCTAAGGTAAGGCTTGCCTAAGTCAATGCTTTTGCCGACACCTCGTCGGCAAAAGCGTACAAGAAAAGACCCGCCCCGGTGCAGGGGCGGGTCCGGACGCCGGCTCAGGCCGTCACGGCAGGGTGAGGATCTCCGCCCCGGTGTCCGTCACGACCAGCGTGTGCTCGAACTGGGCGGTCCGCCGGCGGTCCTTGGTCACCACGGTCCAGCCGTCGTCCCACATGTCGTAGTCGTGGGTGCCGAGCGTCAGCATCGGCTCGATCGTGAAGGTCATCCCGGGCTGGATGACGGTCGTCGCGTGCGGGCTGTCGTAGTGCGGGATGATCAGCCCGGAGTGGAACGACGAGTTGATCCCGTGCCCGGTGAAGTCGCGCACCACCCCGTACCCGAACCGCTTCGCGTACGACTCGATGACCCGCCCGATGATGTTGATCTGCCGGCCGGGCCGGACCGCCTTGATCGCCCGCTCCAGCGACTCCCGGGTCCGCTCCACCAGCAGCCGCGACTCCTCGTCGACGTCCCCGACCAGGTACGTGGCGTTGTTGTCGCCGTGCACCCCGCCGATGTACGCCGTCACGTCCAGGTTGACGATGTCGCCGTCGCGCAGGACCGTCGAGTCCGGGATGCCGTGGCAGATGACCTCGTTGACGCTGGTGCACAGGGACTTGGGGAAGCCGCGGTAGCCGAGCGTCGACGGGTAGGCGCCGTGGTCGCACATGTACTCGTGCGCGACCCGGTCCAGCTCGTCGGTGGTGACCCCCGGGGAGATCAGCTTGGCGGCCTCCGCCATCGCCTGCGCGGCGATCCGGCCGGCCCGGCGCATCGCCTCGATCGTCTCGGGCGTCTGCACCTCCGGGCCGGTGTAGGGGGTCGGCGCGGGCTTGCCGACGTACTCCGGGCGACGGATGTTTCCGGGCACGGAACGGATGGGGGACAGCTCCCCTGGGACGAGCAGCGACTGGCCAGACATGCCCGTGAGTCTAACGAGCGGCCATGGGGGAACATGTCGATGGCGAGAGGAGCCGTCATGCCCCTGTTCAAGAAGCGGACCGTCGGCAAACCGGGCGAGTGGTACTACTGCCTGGAGCACAAGAAGGTCGAGGAGGGGCCCGAGTGCCCGGGCAAGGACCGCTTCGGCCCGTACCCGACCCGCGCCGAGGCCGAGCACGCGATGGAGACCGCCCGCGAGCGCAACCTCCAGTGGGAGAACGACCCCAAGTGGCACGACGCCCCGGCGGCCGACACGACGAACGCCGACACCACGAACGACGACTGATCACACGTCCAGGACGGGCGCGGCGGGCGGGGTGGACGCGGCGGACGCGGACGCGGCCGCGCGTTGCGCGCGCCGCCGCGCCGCGTGCTCGTTCGTCCGGGCGTCGTACGTCATCAGCCCCGGCAGACAGAGCGCCAGCAGCCCCACCGCGCCCACGCACAGCAACCCGCCCGACCAGACGGACGTCCGCACCCCCAGCCAGGCCGCGAAGCCGCCGCTGCGCAGCTGGCCGACCGTCGGGCCCACGGAGTAGGACAGCAACTCGATCCCGGCGAGCCGCCCGCGCAGCTCGTCCGGGATCGTCTGGTTCCACATCACCCCGCGGAACACGCCGCTGACCATGTCGAACCCGCCCGCGAACATCAGACAGAGCAGCACCAGCCACACGTTCCCGGCGAGCCCGGCGGCCCCGATCGCCGCGCCCCACAGCGCGGCCGACAGCACCACCATCCGGCCGTGCCGGTGCACCCGCGAGGTCCAGCCGCTGGTGAGACTCACGAGCAGCGCCCCCGCGGGGAGCGCCGCATACATCAGCCCCAGCGACCACTCGGCGTTCAGCTCGTCCGCCAGGAACGGCAGGACGGCGAGCGGCATGGCCAGGAACATCGCGGCCAGGTCGACGGCGTACGTGCCCAGGAGCTCCTTGCGGCTCCACGCGTACCGGGCGCCCTCGGCGATGGCCTTGAGGGAGGGCTTCGCCGCCTCGTGCGCGGCGGGGGAGGCGGCGATGCGCACGACGAGCGCGACCGACACGACGAAGGTGAGGACGTCGGCGGCATAGGCCCAGCCCAGGCCCGCGTAGGCGACGACGACGCCGGCCAGGGCCGGCCCCGCGACCCCGCCCACGGTCCACCGCAGCGAGTTCAGCGAGGCCGCCGCCGCCATGTGCTCGTGGGCCACGATCCGCGGCCACAGCGAGTCGAGCGCGGGCCGCTGGACGGAGACCAGGGCCGCGGAGAGCGCGGCGACGACGTACAGCGGCCAGAGGGCGGGGCCCGGCAGCAGCGCGTTGACCAGCAGCACCGCGCTGAGCAGACCCTGTCCGGCCTCCGTCCACACGATGAGCCTGCGCTTGTCCCAGGCGTCCGCGAGGGCCCCGCCGTACAGCCCGAACAGCACGAGCGGGATCAGCTCCACGGCCCCGATCGCGCCCACCGCCGCGGCCGACCCGGTCAGCTCCTTCACCTGCACGGGCACGGCCACGAAGGTCAGAAAGCTGCCGAAGTTGGACACGGTCCCCGAGACCCACAGCCGCCGGAAGTCCCGGGACGCCCGCCAGGGCGCGAGATCGGGCAGCAGAGCCCGCAGACCGGAGGGAGCGGGAGACCCGGAGGGAGCGGGAGGCGCGGATGCGGGGACATCGTTGTCGTCGGTCACGAGGGGCCATGCTCGGCGAGCCCGATGCCCACGGCAACTGTTTTTCGGGACGGTCACCAAGACGGTCACCACGGGGGCGGGGGCGGGGCCGTCAGCCGTTCGGCCAGGTGGGAGAGGCGGTCGGTGAAGCGGCGGCGGCCGCGTGGCGGCGGGAGCGTCTCGCCGGCGGCCGCGCTCACCAGGTGCTGCACGGTGTCGAGGTCGAGCTCGGAGCCGTCCGGCACGGGGAGCGTCTCGTGCGCCAGGGACGTCAGGTCCGGGTCCGCCTCGCCGGGGCCGAGGGCCAGGATCGTGACGCCGGCGCGGCGGGCGTCCGACACGCGTTCGAGGAGCGGCGCGTCCCCGGACGGCGACGCCACCAGCAGCGTCTCGCCCCGGCGGGCCGCCTCGATCCGGCCCAGGCCGACCGCGAGATGCGCCGGGTCGGAAGGGCGCGCGGCATGCCGCACCAGCGTCGGCGCAAGCTCCGGTGTGCCCGACCACGCGGCCTCGTCCACCAGATGCGCCGCGAGATGCCAGGGCTCGTGGCGGGCGGTGCCCACCAGCAGCAGCCCGCCCCCGTGCGAGACGACCGACCCCCGCAGCACCCCGGCGAACCTCCGGGTGGCCCCCAGCCACTCGGTCCCTGCGAGCACTTCACGCAGCAGCGCGACCCGTACGGCGTCCATGCGGCCGGATACTGCACCAGCCCGCCGCCGCGGTCCCGGGGTTCGCCGGTCGTTCACCCGACATGACGAAGGGCCGCTCCGCACGCCCGCGTAAAGTCGGCCCATGACCTCTACCGACAGTGCACACAACGCCTCCGGGAGCGCTCCGGCGAAGGCCCCCGCCAAGGACCCGTGGGACCTCCCGGACGTCTCCGGACTGGTCGTCGGGGTGCTCGGCGGCACCGGCCCGCAGGGCAAGGGCCTCGCCTACCGGCTCGCCAAGGCCGGCCAGAAGGTGATCATCGGCTCGCGTGCCGCGGACCGCGCCCAGGCCGCCGCCGACGAGCTCGGCCACGGCGTCGAGGGCGCCGACAACGCGGAGACCGCGCGGCGCAGCGACCTCGTGATCGTCGCCGTGCCGTGGGAGGGCCACGGCAAGACGCTGGAGTCCCTGCGCGAGGAGCTGGCCGGCAAGCTGGTCGTCGACTGCGTCAACCCGCTCGGCTTCGACAAGCAGGGCGCGTACGCGCTGAAGCCGGACGAGGGCAGCGCCGCCGAGCAGGCCGCCGCCCTGCTCCCGGACTCCCGGGTGGCCGCCGCCTTCCACCACCTCTCGGCGGTCCTCCTCCAGGACCCGGCGATCGACGAGATCGACACCGATGTGATGGTGCTGGGCGAGGCGCGGGCCGACGTCGAGATCGTGCAGGCGCTGGCCGGCCGGATCCCCGGCATGCGCGGCGTGTTCGCCGGGCGGCTGCGCAACGCGCACCAGGTGGAGTCGCTGGTCGCCAACCTGATCTCGGTCAACCGCCGCTACAAGGCCCACGCGGGCCTGCGCGTCACCGACGTATGAGCGCATGGGGGACACTGGACGGAGCCGGCCCAGCAGTGTCCCCCGATCCCTCGACAGGAGAACCTCCCCGATGCCCCGCCTCGCCCTCTACACCCTCGTCGTCTGCGTGCTCGCCACGGCCGCGGCGGTCGTCTCCTTCGTCCAGGGCAGCTTCCTGGGGATCGTCTGGGTGCTCCTCGCGGGCCTGTCGTCCAACATGACCTGGTACTACCTGCGGCGGGACAAGCTCCGCAAGGCCGCCACGGCCGCGGACGCCGGCGCCGAGGTCACGGGCTGACCTCGCAGAACTCGTTCGTGCCCTCCCAGAAGCGGTACAGCGACTGTCCGCAGTACGTCTCCACGTCGTGGATCCCGAGGCCGCGCAGCACCGCGTCGACCGCGTCGAAGAACACGGCGTTCACCGACGGCACCCACAGCAGCGCGAACACGAACAGCAGCCCGAACGGCGCGAACGGCTCCACCTGCCGCTTGACGTTGTACGACAGCCAGGGCTCGATGACCCCGTAGCCGTCGAGGCCCGGCACCGGCAGGAAGTTCAGGATCGCCGCCGAGACCTGGAGCAGGGCGAGGAACGCGAGCGCGAACCGGAAGTCGGCCGGCACGCCGTCCAGCGCGCCCAGCCAGAACGGCGCCGTGCACACCACCGCGAACAGCACGTTCGTCAGCGGACCGGCCGCCGAGATCAGACTGTGCCGCCACCGCCCCCGGATCCGGTCGCGCTCGATGAAGACGGCGCCGCCCGGCAGCCCGATCCCGCCCATGATCACGAACAGCACCGGCAGGATGATGCTCAGCAGGGCGTGCGTGTACTTGAGCGGGTTGAGCGTCAGATACCCCTTCGCCCCGATCGAGATGTCACCGCTGTGCAGGGCGGTACGCGCGTGTGCGTACTCGTGCAGACAGAGGGAGACGATCCAGGCCGCCGTCACGAACAGGAACACCGCAACGCCCGGCTGCTCGGCGAACCCCGTCCACGTCGCCCAGCCGGTGACCGCCGTCACCGCCAGGATCCCGAGGAAGACGGGACTGATGCTCCGCTCGCCGCGGCTGGTCGCGGTGGTCATGGGGCCCCCTGAGTTCGTACGCACGTGTGGAACTGCCCGACCGTACCCGCCCCGGGCGCACAGGGAAAACGTCCGGCCCACGTCCATCGGTTCCGTCCGCGGCCACGGATCCCCGCAGGCCGCTCGCGCCACCCCGCGGAAACCCCGTGACCGCTTCCGATCCGACCGGAGACAATGGACCCCGTGCGCTATCGCATTCTCGGCACCACCCAGGCGATCCGTCCGGACGGCAGCCCCGTCGCCGTCGGCGGGGCGCGGCTGCGCGCCCTGCTCACCGTGCTCGCGCTGCGCGCCGGGCGGAGCGTCCCCGCGGGGCTGCTGACCGAGGAGGTGTGGGCCGGGGATCCGCCCGCCGACGCGCCGGGCGCGCTCCAGGCGCTGGTCGGGCGGCTGCGCCGGGCCCTCGGGGCGGGCGCGATCGAATCCGCCGAGGGCGGCTACCGGCTGGCCGCCACCCCCGAGGACGTCGATCTGCACCGCTTCGAGCGGCTGACCGGCGACGGCGTCCGCGCCCTCGCCGACGACGACCCCGCCAAGGCCGCCGCCCTCCTGGACGACGCCCTCGCCCTGTGGCACGGTCCGGCCCTCGCCGACCTGCCCGACCGCACCGCCGAGTCGGCCCGCTGGGAGGCCCGCCGGCTCGACGCGCTGCGCGCCCGGCACACCGCCGCGATCGCCCTCGGCCAGGCCGAACAGGCGCTGCCCGAACTCACCGCCCTGTGCGACGCCCATCCCCTGGACGAGCCCCTCCAGGCACTGCGGCTGCGCGCCCTGCGCGACGCGGGCCGCACCGCGCAGGCGCTGGTCGCCTACGACGCCGTACGCCGGCTGCTGGCCGACCGCCTCGGCACCGACCCCGGCCACGAACTGCGCACCCTGCACGCGGAGTTGCTCACCCCGGACGAAGCCCCGACCCCTCCGACGCAGCCGCTTTCCGCACCTCAGCCATCGCCGTCCCCGCCCCGCGGCAACCTCCGGGCCCGCCTCACCTCCTTCGTCGGCCGGGAGGACGACATCGAGGCCATCCGCGGCGACCTCGCGAGCGCACGGCTCGTCACCCTGCTCGGGCCCGGCGGGGCGGGCAAGACCCGGCTGTCCCAGGAGGCCGCCGAGACCGTCCGGGACACCGCCCGGGACGGCGTCTGGCTGGCCGAACTCGCGCCCGTCGCCGACCCGGACGCCGTCCCGCAGGCCGTCCTCACCGCCGTCGGAGCCCGCGAGACCGTGCTGTTCGGCGCCGGCGCCGAGGAGATGCGGGCGGTCGCCGACCGCCACGACGACCCCGTGGAACGCCTGGTCGAGCACTGCGCCCGGCGGCGCATGCTGATCATCCTCGACAACTGCGAGCACGTCGTCGAGGCCGCCGCCCGGCTCGTCGAGGAGCTGCTGGCGCGCTGCCCCCAGGTCACGGTGCTGGCCACCAGCCGCGAGCCGCTCGGCGTGCCCGGGGAGCTGCTGCGCCCGCTGGATCCGCTGCCGGAGCCGGTCGCGCTGCGGCTGCTCGCCGACCGGGGCGCGGCCGCCCGCCCCGGCTTCCGGATCGAGGACGACCCCGAGGCCTGCGCCGAGATCTGCAGCCGCCTGGACGGTCTGCCCCTCGCCATCGAGCTGGCCGCCGCCCGGCTGCGGATGCTGACGCCCCGCCAGATCGCCGACCGGCTCGACGACCGCTTCCGCCTCCTCACCAACGGCAGCCGCACGGTCCTGCCCCGCCAGCAGACCCTGCGGGCCGTCGTCGACTGGTCCTGGGACCTGCTCGACGAGGACGAACGCGACGTCCTGACCCACCTCTCGGTCTTTGCCCGAGGCTGCGACCTCACCGCCGCCGAGACCGTCTGCGACCCCCCAGAGCATGCCGGCATCGCCGAGGGCGGTGGGCGTGGTGTCGAGGGGCGTGGGCGGGTGTCGGGGCGTAGTGTTCTTGACTCGCTCGCCTCGCTCGTAGACAAGTCGCTTGTCGTTGCCGCGCCGGCGCCCGGTGGGGACATGCGGTATCGGTTGCTGGAGACCGTCGCCGAGTACGCGGGTGAGCGGCTCGACGAGTCGGGTCGGCGGGGCGCCGCGGAGCAGGCGCATCTCGTGTACTACCGCGAGTTCGCCCGTACCACCGAGCCGCTGCTGCGCGGCCCCGGTCAGCGTGCCGCCATCGACCGCTTCCAACTGGAGTACGAGAACCTGCGCACCGCGCTGCGCCGGGCCGTCGCCGCGCGCGACGAGCAGGAGGCGCTCAGCCTGACCCTGTCCCTGGTCTGGTACTGGCAGATGCGCGACCTGCGCATCGAGGCCGGATCCTGGTGCCAGGAGGTCATGGCCCTGGGCCCCGACCCCTTCGCCGAGCCCCTGCGCCGGGCCGCCCCGGTGTGGCAGCCTCCCACGGCCGCCCCGCCGCCGTTCACCGGCGAGGCCCTCCTGGAGGCCCGTCGAGGTGTCCACCTGGCCCATCTCGCCTGTATGGAAACCGAGTTGGACGCCTGGCAGACGCCGGCCGCGCAGACCAAGATGTGCCTGATCGCCGAGACGTACGAGCCCGGTCTCCCGCAGACCTGCCGGGTGCCCGGACTGTTCTGGTTCTTCGCCGTGATGATGACCGGCGACCTGGAACGCATCCGCGCCATCGTCGACGCCAACGTCGACACCTGCCGCCGGACGCCCGGCCATGAGTGGGAGCTGGCCTCCTGTCTGCAGATGCGCGCCAACATCCTCGCCAACCGCGCCGACTGGGCGCAGAACGCCTTCCGGGACGCGGACGAGTGCCTGGAGATCTTCCGGCGCCTCGGCGACGCCTGGGGCACCGCCGAGGCACTCTCCGCCCGCGCCGAGGCCCACGAGCGGCTGGGCGCCTACCGCATGGCCGCCGACGACTACACCGCGGCCATGGAGCACGCCGAACGGCTCGGCGCCCGCGCCCAGGTGGCGGTCCTCGCGGCCCGGCTGGGCAGCGTGCTGCTGGAGGTCGGCGAGGAGGAGCAGGCCGAGCGCCTGCTGCGCGACGTGATCGAAGGGCCGGATCACATCGGAACCGAGGCCGTCCCCGCCGCCCGGCTCTTCCTGGCCAGTTGGCTGGGCATCAGCGGACGCCGGGCCGAGGCCCGCGAGCAACTCCGGGTGCTGCGCGCGGACTTCACCCACGGGCGGTTCGTCCTCTTCGACGCGTTCATCCTGGGCGCGGAGGCCTGTCTGGACACGATCGACGACCGCGACACGGAGGCGCTGCCCCGTATCCGCGTCGCCCTGGCACGCGCCACCGACCCGCTGCCCATCGCCGTCGCCCCGCACCTGCGGTCCTTCTACCTCTTCATCGCCGCGACCGCCCTCGGCGGAGTGGACGGCGGCAGCCGGGCCGCCGACGGCGCCCGCTGCCTGGGAGCCGCCGACCGGCTGCGGCCGCCGCGCCATGTGCCCCCGCGCATGGAGCGCGAGGTACGCGACCTGGCCGTGGCCAGGCTTCGCGCCGCGCTCGCCGAGCGGGACTTCGAGACGGCATACGCCGAGGGCGGCGGCCTCTCCTACGAGGAGGCCACCGCCCTGGTGTAGAGCGCCGCCCGAGCGGGGTCGGCGCGGGGGTCAGCTCTTGGTGCGGAATTTGTGGATCGCGATCGGCGCCATCACCGCGGTGATCGCCACCGACCAGCCCAGCGTCACCCACAGATCGTGTGCGACCGGGCCGCCCACCATCAGACCGCGCGCCGCGTCCGCGAGCGTGGACAGCGGGTTGTAGTCGGTGAAGGCCTGCAGCCAGCCCGGCATCGAGTTCGTCGGCGCGAAGATCGACGAGCCGAACTGGAGCGGGAACAGCACCAGGAAGCCCATCGCCTGCACGGACTGCGCGTTCTTCAGCACCACGCCCAGGGTGAGGAACACCCACATGATCGACGAGGCGAACACGGTGGCCAGTCCGACCGCCGCGAACAGACCGCCCCAGTGGTCGATCTCGAAGCCGACCAGCACCGAGACGATCATCAGCACGGTCGTCGCGAACAGCATCCGCACGATCTCGACCGAGATCTTCGCGAACAGCACCGAGCCGCGCCCGATCGGCAGGGACCGGAAGCGGTCCATGACCCCGGAGTTGAAGTCCTGGCTGAAGCCGGTGCCGACGCCCTGGGACAGCGACATGCTCATCATCGCGATCATGCCCGGGATCACGTACTGCACATACCCGTCCTGCCCGCCGCCCAGGGCCTGCCCGATCGAGCCGCCGAAGACGTACACGAACAGCAGGGTGAAGACGATCGGCATCAGCAGCGCGTCGAACATCGACTCGGGGTCCTGCCGGATCCACAGCAGGTTGCGGCGGATCAGCGCACCGGTGTGCCGCAGGTGGCTGCGGAACGGGATCCGCGCGTCGGTGACCGTACGGGTGTCGATCGTGGCGGTGTCCATCGTGGCCGCGCTCATACGGCGACCTCCTCGCGGGCGTCGGTGGGCAGGGCGTCCTCGGCCGCAGCGGCGCGGTGGCCGGTGAGGGAGAGGAACACCTCGTCCAGGCTGGGCAGTTCGGTGGTGAGGGAGGTGAGCGTGATGCCGCGCGCGCTGACCGCGCCGATCACGGCGGTGAGCTGCTCGTCGCTGAGCACCGGCACCAGCACCGAGCCGCGCTCGGCGTCCACGACGGTGGCGGCGAGCCCGGTGATGCCGAGTTCGTCGAGCCAGCCCGCCAGCGGCCGCAGCTGCAGCGGGTCGGCCGGGCGTATCCGCAGCGCCCGGCCGCCGACCCGGGACTTCAGCTCGTCGATGCCGCCGTTCGCGATGACCTTGCCCCGGTCGACGACGGTCAGCTCATCGGCGAGCTGCTCGGCCTCCTCCATGTACTGGGTGGTCAGCAGCACGGTGACGCCCTCCCCGACCATCGTCTTGACCTCGCCCCACACCTCGTTGCGGGTACGCGGGTCCAGGCCGGTGGTCGGCTCGTCGAGGAACAGCACGCGCGGCCGCCCGATCAGCGACGCGGCGAGGTCGAGCCGGCGGCGCATACCGCCGGAGTAGGTGCTCGCGGGCCGCTTTGCGGCCTCGGTCAGCGAGAACCGCTCCAGCAGCTCGTCGGCCCGCGCCCGCGCCTCCTTGCGGGGCAGGTCGAGCAGCCGTCCGATCATGTACAGGTTCTCCCACCCGGGGAGCTTCTCGTCGACCGAGGCGTACTGCCCGGTCAGCCCGATCACCCGCCGCAACTGCCGGGGCTGCCGGACGACGTCCAGGCCGACGACGGTCGCGTGCCCGCTGTCGGGAGCCAGCAGGGTGGACAGGATCCGCACGAGGGTGGTCTTCCCGGCGCCGTTGGGCCCGAGCACCCCCATCACGGTCCCCTCGCGCACATCCAGGTCGACGCCGTCCAGTGCCTTGGTCTCGCCGTAGTGCTTGACCAACCCCCGAACGGTCACAGCGCTTCCCGCGCCACTGGTGTTGATGTCGATTCGCGTCATGGGAAGAACGCTGACACCCGCCGCCGACAAACGACCGACATCCCGCCGACAGGGGTATGTCGGCAGCCCCTCGGAACGCGACCGCCCGCCGATGGGGGGAACATCGGCGGGCGGCTGGTGGTGCGGAGATGGCTCAGTGGGACGGCTCAGCGGCGCGGCTCAGCGCGACGGCTCAGTGAACGCTGTGCTGGTCCTGCGGGAACGCCCCGCCGACGACGTCCTCCGCGAACGCCTTGGCCGCGTCGCCCATGATCTCGCGCAGGTTCGCGTACTGCTTGACGAACTTCGGCACCCGCCCGCCCGTCAGCCCGAGCATGTCGGTCCACACCAGCACCTGCGCGTCGCACTCCACGCCGGCTCCGATTCCCACCGTCGGGATGTGCAGCACGCGCGTGACCTCGGCCGCCAGCTCCGCCGGCACCAGTTCGAGGACGACGGCGAACGCGCCGGCGTCCTGCACGGCCTTCGCGTCCCGCAGCAGCTGCTGGGCGGCCTCCTCGCCCCGGCCCTGGACGCGGTAGCCCATCGAGTTCACCGACTGCGGGGTGAGGCCGATGTGCGCCATGACCGGGATGCCGGACTCGACGAGGAGCTCGATCTGCCGGTGCGAGCGCTCGCCGCCCTCCAGCTTCACGGCCCCGACCCCGGCCTCCTTGACCAGCCGGGTGGCGCTGCGCAGCGCCTGAACAGGCCCTTCCTGGTACGACCCGAAGGGCAGATCGCCGACGATCAGGGCACGGCTGGTGCCCCGGACGACGGCCGCTGAGAGCATCGTCATCTCGTCGAGGGTGACGGGCACGGTGCTCTCGTACCCCAGATGGCAGTTGCCCGCCGAGTCGCCGACGAGCATCACGGGGATCCCGGACTCGTCGAAGACGGACGCGGTCATCGCGTCGTACGCGGTGAGCATCGGCCACTTCTCGCCGCGCTCCTTGGCGAGCGCGACGTCGCGGACGGTGATACGGCGTGTGCCCTTGCCCCCGTACAGCGCATTGCTGCCGTCGGAGGACTTCACAGGGGCAGCCGGAAGCTGCGTCATTGCAACGGCTCCTTGTTGTCATCTCGAGGCGCCCTCACGGCGTCCCCGGACCACTCCCCATGGTGGCACTTCGTGCCAGGGAGGGCCAGAGCGCCCCCCTGTGGGGAAAACCTCGTGACCGGATCAGGGCGGACCGCTGGGGAGACCGCTGTGGACCGCACGGGTAAAAGCTCAGTAAGAGATTCAGATACGAGACGGTCTCGTATCGAAAAGGCTCTACCCTCGACTGCATGACTACTCCTGCCGTCCCCGCCCGCTCCCGGGTGCCGGAAGCCGTCTACCGGCGCCGCTGGGCGATACTCGGCGTGCTGATGCTGAGCCTGCTGATCGTGGTCCTGGACAACTCGATCCTGAACGTCGCGATCAAGACCATCTCCACCCCGGCCCCGGTCGGCCTCGGCGCGACGCAGAGCGAGCTGGAGTGGGCCATCAACTCCTACACGCTCGTCTTCGCGGGACTGCTGTTCACCGCGGGACTGCTCGGCGACCGCCTCGGCCGCAAGAAGGTCCTGCTCGGTGGGCTCGCCGTGTTCGGCATCGGCTCCGCGCTGGCCGCCGAGTCCGGCTCGCCCGCGCAGCTCATCGTCTTCCGCGGGCTGATGGCCGTCGGCGCCGCGTTCGTCATGCCGGCCACGCTCGCCGTCCTGATGAACGTCTTCGAGCGCGAGGAGCAGCCCAAGGCGATCGGCATCTGGGCCGGCGGCGTGGGTCTGGCCATCGCCATAGGGCCGATCACCGGCGGTCTCCTGCTGGACCACTTCTGGTGGGGCTCGGTCTTCCTGGTCAACGTGCCGATCGTGATCATCGCGTTCGCGCTGATGCTGTGGCTGGTCCCGGACTCCCGCGACCCCAATCCCGGACGGATCGACCCGATCGGCGTGGTCCTGTCGGTCGTCGGCCTCGTCCTGCTCGTCTACGGCATCATCAAGGGCGGCGAGCTGGCCGACTTCACCGACCCGACGGTGGTGGCGGCCATAGGGTCCGGCCTGGTCGTCCTCGTCGCGTTCGTGGTGTTCGAGAAGCGCAGCGACCATCCGTCGATAGACGTCACGTACTTCAAGAACAAGGTGTTCTCGGCCGCCATGGCCGTCATCACCCTGGTGTTCTTCGCGCTGATGGGCGTGACGTTCTTCGCCGTCTTCTACACCCAGAGCGTGCGCGGCTACTCGCCGCTGCAGTCCGGTCTGCTGCTGCTTCCGCTGGCCGCCGCCCAGCTGATCTTCGCGCCGCGCGCCCGGCTGGTCGTCGACCGCTTCGGGGTACGGGCCACGACCACCGGGGCGATGCTCGTCCTGACCGCGACCCTGGTCGCGTTCGCCGTGCTGGACGCGGACACCCCGATCTGGCTCATGGAGGTCGTCTTCTTCTGCATGGGCGCCGGCATGGCCCATGTCATGACGCCCACCAGCGTGGTCATCATGCAGTCCCTGCCCCGCGAGAAGGCCGGCTCCGCCTCCGCGCTCAGCAACACCTTCCGCCAGCTCGGCGGCGCGCTCGGCATCGCCGTCCTCGGCTCGGTGCTCTCCACGGCGTACCGCAACGGCATCGAGGGCAGCCTCGGCGGCCTGCCGGCCGGCCTGCGGGACACGGCCGGCGAGTCCATCGAGGCGACGCTCGGGGTCGCCGCGAAACTCGGCGACCCGGACCTCGTCGGACCCGCCAACGACGCGTTCCTGCACGCCATGCACGTCACCGCGCTGTGCGGGGCCGGGGTGTCGCTGGCCGGCGCGGTCGTGGTCGCCCTGTTCCTGCCGCGCAGACCCAAGACGCCCCAGAAGGGCGCTCCGGAGGAGGAGTTGGTGGCAACGGAGTCGTGACCGGCGTCCCGGCCCGCTGACCTAGGGTGGGGCAGTTCCCGGTACTACGGGTACGACGAAAGGATTGATGATCGTGAGCCTGGCCGGCAAGGGGATCGCCGTGGAGCCGCCCGTCCGGGGCCGGCCGCGCAGCGAGGCCGTGGAACGGGCCATCATCGAGGGCACGATGAAACTCCTGGAGGACGGCGTCCCGCTCGCCGAGATCTCCATCGAGCGCATCGCGCGCACCGCGGGCGTCGGCAAGGCCACCATCTACCGCCGCTGGAGCGGCAAGGAGGAGCTCTTCGTCGACGTCCTGCGCGCCGCCGAGCCCGAGGACCCCGAGCGGCTGCCGGGCACGTCCATGCGCGACGACCTCATCGTGCTGCTGGAATCGCTGCGGCAGCGGGGCCTGGCCAACCGGGACTCGGCGATCCTGCACAACGTCCACGCCCAGATGAAGAGCAGCCCGAAGATCTGGGCGGCGTACCACAACTCGGTCATAGCGCCCCGGCGCAGGATGGGCATCGAAGTCCTGCGCCGCGGCCAGCAGAACGGCGAACTCCGCGCCGACCTCGATGTGGAACTGGTGAACGACATAGTCGTCGGCCCCATGCTGGTCCGCGCCATCCTGCACCCCGACGCCGAACTCCCCGACGACCTCGCGGAGCGCATAGTCGACACGCTGCTCGCTGGGCTACGTCCCGTCAGTTGGCCCGTCGCGTAGCCCGAATGTGCTCGTTTCGTCACAGACCGGTCCGGGTGGCGCAGGGGTGCAACCCCTGAGCAGGACCCGTTCGTCCTCGTGCCCGTACGGTCGTCACAGGACGGCGAGAAGACAGCCGATCATCCCCTAGGGTCGTACTCGGGGGACGGACGGTGAGCACGGCACGGCAGGCAGTGAGGCGACGGTATGGCGCAGCAGGCGTACATGACGGAGACGGACGGCAACGGAGGTTCGGGACCCGAGCCTCGGGGAGTTCGGCTTCGGCGCCTGATCGGACGCCTCGTCGGCCGGCTGACCAGCGGATGGCGCGGTGATCCGCGCGTCTGGCGGCGTGGCCTGATCGTGGCCGGCCTCGCGCTGGCGCTCTCCCTGGTGATGACGGCGCACTCGCGCATCCCCAACCGGTACGGCAACCTCGGCAGTCTCTCGGAGACGTTCCTGCCCTGGATCGGCGTCCTCGTCCCGCTGCTGCTGGTGCTCGCGCTGGTGCGCAAGTCGGCGACCGCGCTGATCGCCGTCGTCCTGACGGCCGGGGTCTGGCTGAACCTCTTCGGCGGGCTGATCGGCGACAAGACCGGCAGTGGCGGCGATCTCACCGTCGCCACCCACAACGTCAACGCCGACAACCCCGACCCCGAGGGCACCGCCCGTGACGTGGCGGCGTCCGGCGTGGACGTCGTCGCCCTGGAGGAGCTGACCCTCTCGGCGGTGCCGGTGTACGAGACGGCGCTCGCGGCGACGTACAAGTACCACTCGGTGCAGGGCACCGTCGGGCTGTGGAGCAAGTACCCGCTGAGCGCGGTGGCGCCCGTCGACATCAAGCTGGGCTGGGTGCGCGCGATGCGTGCGACCGTGGCGACCCCGCAGGGCCAGGTCGCCGTGTACGTCGCCCATCTCCCCTCGGTGCGGGTGAAGCTGCAGGCCGGGTTCACCGCCCGGGAGCGCGACACGAGCGCGGACGCGCTGGGCGAGGCGATCTTCGACGAGCCGCTGACCCGGGTGGTCCTGCTCGGCGACCTCAACGGCACCATGAACGACCGCGCGCTGAAGGCCGTGACCTCCCAGATGCGCTCCACGCAGGGCGCGGCCGGCAGCGGCTTCGGCTTCAGCTGGCCCGCCTCGTTCCCGATGGCGCGGATCGACCAGATCATGGTGAAGGGCGTGGAGCCGGTCACCTCGTGGACCCTGCCGCGCACGACCAGCGACCATCTGCCGGTGGCCGCGACCGTGAAGGTCACCACGGAGGACACCACAGAGGTCACCACGCCTTAATCGGCGGTTCACCGCGTGGGAACGCCGGGGAATAACGCCCGGGAGAGACTTTGTTCCGTTCTTGAACATACGAAACGTATGATGAACGCGAGTCCCCTCCCCCTCCTCCCCGGAAAGGCACGTCCCCCATGCCCCTGGCCCTGCTCGCCCTGGCCGTGGGTGCCTTCGGCATCGGCACCACCGAATTCGTGATGATGGGCCTGCTGCCCGACGTCGCGGACGACCTGCACGTCTCGATCCCGACGGCGGGACACCTGGTCTCGGCCTACGCGCTGGGCGTCGTCATCGGCGCACCGCTGCTGGCCGCCGTCACGGCACGGATGCCGCGCCGAACCGTACTGATGCTGCTGATGGCCCTGTTCATCGTCGGCAACGCCCTCTCCGCCTTCGCCCCCGGCTACGACTCGCTCCTGGCCGCCCGCTTCCTCAGCGGCCTCCCGCACGGCGCGTTCTTCGGCGTCGGCGCGGTGGTGGCCACCAGCATGGTCGCGCCGGAGCGCAAGGCCCGCTCGGTGTCGCTGATGTTCCTCGGCCTGACCGTCGCCAACATCGCGGGCGTCCCGGCGGCCACCCTGATGGGCCAGCACCTGGGCTGGCGGGCCACCTTCCTCGGCGTCAGCGCGATCGGCCTCGCCGCGATCGCCTCGCTCGCGCTGCTCATCCCGCGCACCCTGCCCGGGGCGACGCCCGCCACCGGCCTGCGCGGCGAACTCGCGGCGCTGCGCTCGCTCCCGGTCTGGCTGGCCCTGGGGACGACGGTCGCGGGCTTCGGCGCACTCTTCGCGGCGTACAGCTACATCACCTCGATGCTGACGGACGCGGCGGGCTACGCCGACTCCAGCGTGACGCTGCTGCTGGCGCTGTTCGGCGTGGGAGCCACGATCGGCAACCTGCTGGGCGGCCGCCTCGCCGACCACGCGATGCGCCGCACCCTGTTCGGCGGCCTGACGTCCCTGGCGCTGGTCCTGGCGCTCTTCCCGCTCCTGATGCGCACTCAGTGGAGCGGCGCCCTGGCGGTCGTCCTCCTCGGCGTCGCGGCCTTCGTCGCGGGCACCCCGCTCAACCTGATGGTCATGGAGAAGGCGTCCACGGCTCCCTCCCTGGCCTCCTCCGCCAACCAGGCCGCCTTCAACCTCGCGAACGCCGGCGGCGCCTGGATCGGCGGCCTCGCCCTCGCGGCCGGCTTCGGCGTGACGTCCCCGGCGACCGCGGGAGCGGGCCTGGCGGCGCTGGGCCTGGCGGTGGCGGGCGTCGCGTACGGCGTCGACCGCAGGCGTGCTCCGGACGACTTCGGCCACGAACGGATCGTGGCCACGCATGTGCCGCGGGCGGCGGCGGACACCGCGACGGCGGCCGCGCGTCACTGAGGTGGTCGGGGTCAGCCGGCGACGGGCGCGTCGACGATGTCCCCGTTCTCATCGAGCGTGTGGGTCGTCCAGTACAGGTCCCACTTGTCGTCGACCTGCTTCGGCACCTTGCCCTCCGGGTACCGCGCGGTTCCCGCGGGCGGCTCCTCACCGTTCGTGACGCACGAGCTGCCGGTGCTGCCCACCGCCAGGACGGGATACTCGCCGTTCGAGCAGATGTTCTCCTCGTACGCGAGGGAACAGCCGGTGAGCGCCGCGACCGCGGCGACGCTCATGACGGCGGCAGCGGCAGCGAGCCGGATCCGGCCGGGCCGGGAGGCGGAGGTGGGGCGGTAGGTCCTGCGGTGGGCGGCCACGATGGTCTCCTGGTAGGTCGCTCGATGTCGCTCGACGTCGCTTGACGTGCCCCTACTCTCGCCGCGGACGACCGCGGATCCCTGAGTACGCGTACTCAGCCGCGCTTGCCCGCATGCTCAACTCCCCGTGCCCCGAGCGGGCACGCGGCTATGTCGGCAGCCGCCATGAGGGGCCGTCGGGGGTTCCGGTCCAGACACGTTGCGTGCCGTCGACGTCCACGGTCATCCCGAAGTCGGACTGCGGGGGTGATCCCGCCGCATCCCACGCGCTGCTCCGTCCAGGCCTGTGCGCCGGTGGCGACGTCCACGAGGATCACCCCGTCGCTCGTGGTCATGAGCTCGGCGGAGGGCGCGGCGAGTTGGGCGACGAACTGTCCCGTCCAGACGTCCAGGAGGCCCGGGTCCAAGCGAGTGGGACGGGTCTGGCCCGCACGCTTGAAGTAGGTGGGGCGGGGCGGCCGTTCGTGAGGTCGGGCGAGCATTTGACTTGCACCTCTGGCTGAAGCCCGAGGATTCTGGCCTTCTCGATCGTTGCTGTGCCGCTACGCGGCACGGGGTTCGGTCGGGAATCCGTGGCTTCCTGTTTCCTCGCGCTGTGCCAGAACGAGTTCTGGTCTTACCGGCGCTCCGCAGGCCGACACCGCCAGTCCGGCGGCCGTCTTGACATTGATCGCGGCGTTGATGTCCCGGTCGTGGACAGTGCCGCAGGCGGCGCAGGTCCATTCCCTCACGTCGAGGGGTTTGGGCCCGTCTTTGACGCCGCAGGTGGAGCAGACCTGACTGGTCGGCTCGAACCGGCCGATTTTGATGAGAGTCCGTCCGTACCGTTGTGCTTTGTACTCCAGCATGTTCACGAATGAGGCCCAGCCAGCGTCGTGGACGGACTTGGCCAGCCGGGTGCGTGCCAGTCCCGTCACCGACAGGTCCTCCACGGCGATCCCTTGGTTCTCGGAGATCAGCTTTGTGGAGAGCTGGTGGTGGAACTCATGGCGGGCGTCGGTGACCTTGGCGTGGGCGCGAGCGACCTTGAGCCGGGCCTTTTCGCGATTCTTCGAGCCTTTCTGTTTGCGGGACAGTTCCCGTTGGGCCTTCTTCAGCTTCTTCTCCGCGCGGCGCAGAAACCGCGGGGAGTCGATCTTCATGCCGTCGGACAGGACCGCGAAGTGTGTGAGGCCGAGGTCGATGCCGATGGTGCGGACGGTGGCGGGCATCCGGTCGGCATCCGCATGTGGGTCGGTGTCGATGACGAAGGAGGCGAAGTACCGCCCGGCGGAGTCCTTGATGACGGTGACCGAGGTGGGGGCGGCGGGCAGGATGCGGGACCACTTCACCTTCACCGCACCGATCTTCGGCAGGATCAGCCGTCCGCTTTCGGTGATCGTCCAGCGGGCGTTCGCGGTGAACCGGATCGACTGACGGGTTTCCTTGCGGGACTTGAACCGCGGCGCACCCGTCCCGGGCCCCTTGCGGGCGCCCTTGAGGGAGGCGAAGAAGTTGCTGTAGGCGGTCTCGGCGTCGCGCAGGGACTGCTGGAGAACGACCGCGGAGACCTCGCCCAGCCAGGACCGTTCGGCTGTCCGCTTGGCCTGGGTGATCAGGCGTGTGGACAGCTGACCGGCCGTCGGGAACGGCTGTCCGGCCTGACGGGCGTCTTCACGGGCGCGGACCGCGTCGTTGAACACGACACGGGCGCACCCGAACGCCCTGGCCAGCGCGGCCCGCTGGGCGGTGTCCGGGTACAGGCGAAAGGCGTACCGGAGCTGCATGACGATCACACTAGGCACGTCGAACCCACGTCGTCACCGGGAACATGCGAGCGATCCGTCACCGGCACGGCCATATGATTCGCTTCACCCCGGCTTCCGGGGTGTTGGAGTCGATCGGTCCGATGATGCGGTGGGGGAGGGTATGCCCGTCGCGCCGTGGCCTGCGGAGCCACCACGCCACGACGGGATGCAGGTGCGGCCCCTGACCCGGAACGGCCGCCGTGGGAGTGCGTCAGTACGGTGTCCGCGCCAGCACCAGGGCGAGGACCGGGGCGGTCACGGCCATCACGTACACGAGGAGGGCGGTGGTCGTCCTCATGAGGGGTTTTCCGGCGGTGGCTGCCGATGGCACGAGCAACGACAGCGGCGGACGAGCACTACGTGTGCGGAGTGGGGCAGTAGCACGTCCTTGAGCTGGCGGCACCGGGCGTGCACGTCCTCGTAGCCGGGCGTGCGGGCCAGCGTGCACTCGACGGACAGGCTCGCGGTGTCGGTGACCGTCGTCACGGGCTACCGCCGCCGATCTTCTCGTGGTGGTCGCACAGGGCGTCGAGGACACGTGCCAAGCGCCGGGCGTGGCCGATGTCCCCACCGAGACGCGGGCTCGGCCCGGCGCGGAGCTTTCCGCGGGCCTCTCCCACGCAGGCGAGCGCGCAGTAGCGCGGGACGCTCGTCATGTCCAGCCTTCCGGCGGCCTGTTCGACCTCGGGGATCAGTAACTCCAGGTGCCCGCGCAGGGTCTGCGTCAGCGTGCCGACCTCGTCGGCGGGCAGGGACAGCGCCTCCGGGGCGGCATCCGGGTTCAGCACGATCTCCACGGTTTCGCGCATCACCACGATGTCCACAGCCGTGTCTTCCACGGGCGGGGCGGTACCGTTCTTCACGTCGACGCTCCCTCTCAGGTTTGAGCGTGGGCCATGCCCCGGGGCCGTTCGCGCGGTCGCCGGGGTCGAGCTTTGTAGCTCACCCACACTCGCGAGTCGGGCGGGGCGTTACCACCGCGTGCGAGGGACGTTGAGTACAGAGTTGGAATACGCTCATGAAGCGTCCCTAACGTCCCAGGGGGTACCCGTGAACGAGGCTCTGCGTCGCGCGATGGCTCAAGCACGGTTGAACGACCGGCAGTTGGCAGAGCGGTGCGGAGTCGACGCCAAGACGGTCGGCCGGTGGATCACGCAGGCAGGGCGAGTCCCGCGAGCACGCCACCGATGGGCCGTCTGCGACGCACTCGGAGAGGACGAAACGGTGTTGTGGCCAACAGCAGCGAAGAAGGCGATCAAGGTCGGCCCGGATCGCGAGATCGTCTCCGCGTATCCGTACCGGTCTTCCTGCCCAGCCGCACTGTGGCGATCGTTGATCATGAACGCGGAGCGGGAGCTGACCTTTGCGGGCTACACCAACTACTTCTTGTGGCTCGAACACGCCCGCTTCGGCAGCATGTTGCGTCGCAAGGCCGCGCAGGGGTGCCGCGTGCGGTTCCTGATCGGTGATCCCGACAGTGACCTGACCCGGTCGCGGGAGAAGGACGAAGGAGTTGCCCTCACACTGTCCACCCGCATCCGAGTGACGATCGCTGAACTGGAGAAGATCAAGACCGAGACCGGCATCGAGGCACGGTACAGCGCTGGACACGCCCACCTTTCGGCGTTCCGCTTCGACGACGACATGATCGTGACACCGCTCCTGACGCACAGTGTGGGCCACGACGCGCCGACGTTGCATCTTCACCGCCACCAGGACGACGGCATGTTCGACCGCTTCGCCGGGCACATCGAGGAACTATGGAACCGGGGCACCCCGGTATGGGAGAGGCAGGCCCGTGAGCAGGCGTGACTACGAGGACGACCCGAACGCCCCGAAGGCGAACAGCCTCGTCCCGGCGGCCTCCGCCGTGGTGGTCGACGACTCGGGACGCATCCTGCTCCAGCGCCGCAGTGACAACGGCATGTGGGCTCTGCCGGGCGGTGCCATGCACATCGGCGAGTCCCTTCCTGACTGCGCCACCAGGGAAACCCTCGAAGAAACCGGGATCGAGATCGAGGTCACCGGCATCGTCGGCACCTACACCGACCCCCGCCACGTCTTCGCCTACGACGACGGCGAGGTGCGCCAGGAGTTCTCCATCTGCTTCCTGGCCCGCCCTGTGGCAGGCGAGTTGATGGTGTCGGACGAGTCCACGGACGTCCGCTGGTTCGACCCTGCCGACGTCGACGCACTCCCCATGGTCCCGAGCATCCGCAAGCGAGTGAACGACTGGCGAAACGACACCATGCCGGCCCTTCGCTGACCCTGCCTCGGAGTTCGATGCCCTCTCGGTCAGCGGGCTGCGACGGTGACCAGCTGAGAAAGGCTGTCGATCCGCCAGTCCGCCGCGGCCACGACCTTCGGGTCGTCTGCCCACACGTACCCTACGGCCGACGCGACGATGACGTGCTCACTGCGACGCAGCCTCGGACCCAGAGGGGTGCGGGGCTGCGTCGGTGGGCGGCTTCGTCGTGTGGGGGCGGTCGGCCACGAACCAGCCGCAACCGCGCGCCCTGCGGCGGGGACCGGGGCGGAGCCCCGGGGAGAGGTGCCTCTCGGCCCACCGAGGTGGGTGGGCCGGGAGGGTGGGTCAGATCGACTCGCGCCAGGCGTTGGTGATCGGGAGGCGGCGGTCCTTGCCGAAGCCCTTTGCGGAGATCTTCGTGCCCGGCGGGTACTGGCGGCGCTTGTACTCGGCCGTGTCGACCATGCGCAGGGTCTTGACGACCAGCTCACGGTCGTAGCCCGCCGCGACGATCGCGTCCGCGCCCTGGTCGCGGTCGACGTACAGCTCCAGGATGGCGTCCAGGACGGGGTAGTCCGGGAGGGAGTCCGTGTCGACCTGGCCGGGGCGCAGTTCCGCGCTCGGCGGCTTGGTGATCGAGTTCTCCGGGATCGGCGGGGTCTGGCCGCGGTCGGCCGCGGCGCGGTTGCGCCACTCCGCCAGCCGGAAGATCCACGTCTTGTAGACGTCCTTGATGGGGCCGTACGCCCCTACCGAGTCGCCGTAGAGCGTGGAGTAGCCGACCGCCAGTTCCGACTTGTTGCCGGGGGCCAGGACGATGTGGCCCTCCTGGTTGGAGACCGCCATCAGCAAGGTGCCGCGCAGGCGGGACTGGAGGTTCTCCTCCGCCAGACCGGTCAGGCCGAGTGAGCCCATGTACGCGTCGAACATCGGCTCGATCGGCACCGTGCGGAAGTTCAGGCCGGTGCGCCGCGCCAGCTCCGCCGCGTCGCCCTTGGAGTGGTCCGAGGAGTACTTCGACGGCATCGACACGCCGTACACGTTCTGCGCGCCGATCGCGTCGCACGCGAGCGCCGCGACGAGCGCCGAGTCGATACCGCCGGACAGACCGATCAGGACCGACGTGAAGCCGTTCTTCGCGACATAGGCCCGCAGGCCCACGACCAGCGCCGAGTAGACCTCCTCGGCGTCGTCCAGCCGCTCCGCGTACCCGCCGGCCAGCTCGGGCTCGTAGGCCGGCAGCGGCTCCTCGGACAGGACCACGCGGTCGATGCGCAGACCGTCGTCCACGACGCCGGTCGGCGCGTTCGCCGAGGCCGCGGGCAGGTCGAGGTCCAGGACCACGCTGCCTTCGGAGAACTGCGGCGCCCGGGCGATCACCTCGCCGTCCCTGTCGACGACGATCGAGTCGCCGTCGAACACCAGCTCGTCCTGGCCGCCGATCATCGCGAGGTAGGCGGTGGTGCAGCCGGCCTCCTGGGCCCGCTTGCGGACCAGCTCCAGCCGGGTGTCGTCCTTGTCGCGCTCGTAGGGGGAGGCGTTGATGGAGAGCAGCAGCCCGGCCTCGGCGGAGCGCGCCGCGGGCACCCGGCCGCCGTCCTGCCAGAGGTCCTCGCAGATCGCGAGGGCCACGTCGATCCCGTGCACGCGCAGCACCGGCATGGTGTCGCCGGGCACGAAGTAGCGGAACTCGTCGAAGACGCCGTAGTTCGGCAGGTGGTGCTTGGCGAAGGACAGGACCACCTCGCCGCCGTGCAGGACCGCCGCCGCGTTGCGTGGGGAACCGGCCGGGCGGCCGAACCTGGGCCGGCCGCTCTCGGACCGGTCGAGGTAGCCGACGATCACCGGCAGTTCGCCGAAGCCCTCCTCGGCGAGGCGCGCGGCGAGCGCGGTCAGCGCCGCGCGGGAGGCGTCGACGAAGGAGGAGCGCAGGGCGAGGTCCTCGACGGGATACCCGGTCAGCGCCATCTCCGGGAACGCCACGAGATGCGCTCCCTGCTCGGCGGAGTGCCGGGTCCAGCGGAGGATCGTTTCGGTGTTGCCGACGAGGTCGCCGACCGCTGAGTCGATCTGGTTCAGAGCGAGACGAAGTTGAGGCACGGGCCCAGTGTAATCGTCAGAGCGACGCGATGGGGGGGCGTGAGGTGTCGTCCACCTCACGCCCCCCATCGGCCGGAAAGCGTTTCGGGTGTTTCTCAGTGCTTGCGGTACGACTCGATGTAACCGTTTGCCGGTGTTCCCACGCCGGTGACGTCGTCGTAACCCTTTACCGCGGACAGCGAGCTGTCCTTGCCGAGGCTGCGGACGGAGGTCAGCAGACCGTCCGCCGCGTCGTACCCGTTGGTGAAGTCGACGCGGGCGACGGCGAGCCCGGAGCCCGTGGGGTGGTCCGTGACGTCGTGGTAGACCCGCGAGCCGTACTTCGAGTAGGCGGAGTAGATCGACGGGTTGGCGAAGCCGATCGCCCGGCCGCCGCGCGCCTCCTGGGCCAGCGCCTGCACGGCCGCGATGACCGGCGCGGCCAGCGAGGTGCCGCCGATGCGGTACTCGCTGTACTGCTGCGAGCCGTCCGGGAAGGTCTGGGTCTGGCCGACCTTGAAGCCGGTGTTCGGGTCCGCGATCGCCGAGATGTCCGGGACGACGCGGTTGCCGGCCGCGCTGTTGGTCGTGGCCAGCGCGTTCGGGACGACGCCCTTCTGGTAGTACGGCTCCGCGACCGTCCTGCTGGTGCCGCCGCCCGCGCCGGAGGTGAACGCGCCCGGGAAGTCCGTCCAGCTCCTGCCGTCGGCCGACAGGGACGCCTTCTCGGTGCCCCAGCCGGTCTCCCACAGATACGTGTCGCCCTTGCCGACCGCCAGCGAGGTGCCGCCGACCGCCGTCACCCACGCCGAGTTGGCCGGCGTGTCGACCTGCTTCGTGCCGGTGTTCGCGACCTCGTCGCCGTTGTCGCCGGAGGAGAAGTAGAAACCGATTCCCTCGACCGCGCCGAACTGGAAGACCTGGTCGTAGGCGGCCGCGAGGTCCGGCGTCTGGTTGGCCTCGATGTCGCCCCAGGAGTTGGAGACGATATCGGCCAGGTGGTGGTCGACGACCTTGCTCAGCGAGTCGAGAAGATCGTCGTCGTAGCAGGACGCCGCGCCCAGGTAGGTGACGTTCGCGTCCGGCGCGACCGCGTGCACGGCCTCGACGTCGAGGGTCTCCTCGCCGTACCAGCCGGCTGCCCCGCACTCCTCGGTCCTGGTGTAGTCCGAGGGCAGCACCTGGGTCAGCTGGCCCGTCTTCCAGCGTGCGTCGCCGTGCGCCTTCGCGTAGGCGGCCGCGTCGAAGGCGATCGTCGGTGAGGCGTACGCGTCGGTGATGGCGATGCGCACCCCCTTGCCGGTGTACTTCCCGGCCCCGTACGCGGCCCGCAGCTGCTTGCCGGTGTAGCCCTGGACCGCGTACGGGATCTTCTTGCCGTACGCGGACGGCAGGGTGCTCGCCGTGGTGGAGCCGTAGTACGAGGAGAACGGTCCCGCGTTCTTGAACACCGCGTCCGGCGGCGGGAGTTGGTCCTTGGACGCGGCCTTGTGCGGCGCGTTGTCCAGGCCGGTGACGGTCAGCACCGCGCCGTCGAGACTCGCGGGGGCCGAGGCCGTCTGCGCGGGCGCGCGGTAAGTCTTCGCACCCTTGGCGTAGTTGTGCAGCTGTGTGCCGAACGCCTTCTCGGCCGCGGCCACGTCACCGCTGACGGAGACATAGTGCGCGGTCGTGCCGGTCACCTTCAGACCGGCCGCCGTCAGCCATGACCTGACGGCCGCGACCTGGGCGGCGGTCGCGCCGAAGCGGGCCTGCGCCTGCGCGGCGGAGAGGTACCTGCCGTAGGCGGCGGAGCTCGGGTCGGAGACCGACTTCGCGTACTGCGCGAGGCCGGCGGCGTCCCGCCCTGCGAGGTAGACCCGGGCCGTGACCTGGGCCTTGTCCGAGGTCGAGCCCTTGTCCGCCTTGGTGGTGGCCCACGCGGGCCTGGTCCCGGCCAGCGGGTCACGGGTGGGGCTCTGCGCGGCGTGCGCCGCGGGTATGCCGAGCGCCAGCGCGCCGGCGATCATGGGCAATGTCGCTGCCATGCTCGCTCCGGCGCGCAGCGCGGCGCGGTTGGATCTCATAGGACCCCCTGTATGTGGCCTGTGTGTTTCGACGCGAGAAGATCACTCGACGTCCGGCCACTCTTGCGATGAACCGTTCATGCCAGGGGAATGCGAACGCCAAGAAGACCCCAAGTTACCGCTTACTGGGGTGATTTGACGGATACGTCCATGAAATCGAGGGAAAACCCTATGGGTTGGCCTAGTTGGCCTCCGGCACGGCTATGGCTTGGCCCCTCGTGCTTTCAACATGCCTGTCATCAGGTCGATTTCCGACTGCTGCGCATCGACCATGCCCTGGGCCAGTCGCTTCTCCACGGCCACCGTGCACTTCTGCACACAGCCCTCGGCCATATGGATGCCGCCCTTGTGGTGGGCGGTCATGAGCTGCAGGAAGAACACCTCGGCCGCCTTGCCGTTCAGCGTCCCGAGTTTCTTCAGTTCCGTGTTGGTGGCCATCCCGGGCATGAGCGCGCCGTCCTCGCCGTCGCTCATCGCGCCCATCCCCATCCAGGTCATGGGTCCGTCGGCCGACACCTTCGGCAGCGCCCACAGATCCAGCCACCCGAGCAGCATGCCGCGCTGGTTGGCCTGGGTCTGCGCGATGTCGTACGCGAGCCGGCGCACCTCCTCGTCGGTCGTGCGGTCCCGCACGATGTACGACATCTCGACGGCCTGCTGGTGGTGCACCGCCATGTCCCGGGCGAACCCCGCGTCGGCGGAGTCGGCGGCGGGGGGCGTGACGCCCGACCCGCCCTCCCCGGCGACGGAGTAGGTGACGGCCCCGGCGGCGACGAGCACTCCGGCGACGGCGACCGCCACTCCCGCGTACCTCACTGCGGCAGGCCGCCCGTGCAGGCCGCGCCCGGCTCGGGCGTCTGCTCGCCCTGCACGAACTTCGCGAAGAACGCGTCGACGTTCGCGTCGCTCGCGCTCGTCACCGTGCGCTGGTTGCCCCACGCGGTGAGCATGATCGGATCGGCCTGGGCGTCGTTCGGGCTCATGAAGGTGTACGGCGTCTTCTTGACCTTGGCGGCGAGGGCGGCGACGTCGGCCTCGCTCGCCTTGCTGTTGTACGACACCCAGACCGCGCCGTGCTCGAGCGAGTGCACGGCGTTCATGTTGTTCAGCGCCTTGGTGTAGACGTCGCCGTTGCAGTTCATCCACACCTGGTTGTGATCGCCGCCGACGGGAGGCTCGGTCGGGTACTTCACCGTCTTGGCGACGTGCGTGCGGCCCAGGGTCCCCTTCCACGTCTTGACCCCGTCCGAGCCGGTGACGAACTTCCCGGAGGACTTGGAGTCGGCGGCGGCAGCGGTGTCGTCGTCGCCGGACTGCGCCTGGACGACGAACACGCCACCGGCGACCAGCGCGACGACGGCGACGACGCTGCCCCCGATCGCGAGAAACCGGTTACGCCGCTCACGGGCCTGCTCGGCCCGCCGCATCTCCTCTATCCGCGCCTTGCGCGTCGCGTTGCTGGTCTGGTCGGCGGAACCCATGAGGCCTGTCCTTCTGGGGAAAGGGGCGGGACGGTGGAGGCGTAAGGGCATACGGGCATACGAGTCCGCTGATCGTAATGGGGGAGGCGGGGTATTTCGTAGGCCGGTCACGGCCAAGGGGTGGCCGAGGGTCGGCGCAGAGATAATTTGAAGTACAGATGTGTATTATCTACCCTTCACCTTATGCGGCTCCTACGATCCACCGACCTCGCCCTGCGCATCCTGATGAGACTCGCCGCAGCCGGCGACTCCCCGGAGATCATTCCGACGACCCGTGATGTGGCCGCCGCGATGGTGGTCCCCTATACGCACGCGGCCAAAGTCGTGGCCGAGCTCCAGCACATGGGCCTGCTGGAGGCCCGCCGCGGCCGGGGCGGCGGCCTGGCGGTCACGGAGAAGGGCCGCACGGCGTCCGTGGGCGGCATCGTCCGCGCCTTCGAGGGCGAGGGCGACGTCGTCGAATGCGAGGGGGCCAACCCGTGCCCCCTGAACTCGGCCTGCCGTCTGCGGGGCGCGCTGCGCCGTGCCCAGGAGGCGTTCTTCGCCTACCTGGACCCGATCACCCTCACGGACGTCGTGGCGTCGCCGACGGGACCCCTGCTGCTGGGCCTTCCTAGCGTTTCCGGGCCCGGTAGTGCTTCAGCAGGGCGGTGATCCGCTCCGGGTCCGCCCGGCCGTTGAGCTCGTCCAGCAGGCCGTCCGGGCACAGCTCGTAGAGGTCCCCCCACCACCGACGCCCCCGGTTGTCCCAGATCCGGTACCCCCCGGGCACGCCTCTGGCGACGTAACGTCTCCTGCTCATCGTCCCGTTCCCCCCGAGATGTCTTGGCATCGCCATTGATCGCAGCCGGTGGGCCGGATTGGATGCCCCTATGGAACGCATCGAAGCAGAGCTGTTCACCGACGGCGGCAACAACGCCGTGGTCCGACTGCCGCATCGGCGGTTTCCCGGGGTTCTGGTGCAGGGGGACTCGCTGTACATCCTCCGCACCGACGTGGCCGAGCTGGTGGAGGCCTGCGAGCGCGGCGACCTGGCCGACGCCCGCGACGGCGCGGGACTGCTCCTGGCCGGCCTGGACGCGCTGCTGGACCGCTACGCGACGGCGCTGGCCGAGCACGAGATGGCGCGACCGTACTGAGTCGTCGGGACGGATCGTCCGAATCGGCTGGCCGACGCCCAGGAGGTTGCCGTCGATCTCGGCGATGCCGTCGACGGTCCGGAGACCGGGGACGTCGACCTCCTCGAACTCCACGCCAAGCAACCGGAGTTCGGACATCGTGGCCTCGAAGGCGATTCGAGCTCATACGTCCACTGTGCCGGGCACGGCGGCCGGAGCGGCGGAGGCGGGTTGTCGGTGGGCCGGGGCATCATCGGGCGGATGCGCTACCTACGTTGGACATCCGACCGCGTGTTCGTCTCGTACTGCCAGTACTACCTTCAGGGCGACGAGTTCCTCACCGAGTACGACGACTCCGACACCGTCGAGCGGATCTTCGCGGGCAACAGCCTGGCGGCCGGCGGACCGGAGCACCTCACGCTGTTTGCCGGGACGCACACCGGACGGATTCGGCTGACGACCGAACAGTGCGTGCAGGAGCCGCCGTCGGCCGGTGACGCGGAGTGGGAGACCGTTGTCGACGTGAGCGTCTGCAGCACCAGCGGGGCGCTGTGGCTGTGCCGGTGGGGCGGGGACGTCGAGGCGGACGCGGGGAACTTCGCCACCGCCGGAGCCGGGTGGTACCGGGTCCGCGCCCGGGCGCGGGGGCGGGACGCGGGCGCGCACCCGAGTGAGGACCCGGGTGACGAGCCCGTCGAGGAGCACTTCCTGAGCGTGTGGCCCGCCCCGCCCGGGCCGGACGTCGTCCACCGCGCGGACGACGCCTTCGCCCGCGCCCACTACGATCCAGCCCGGCCGCCGGGCCTGCCCATCGAGCCCTGAGTGCGGCCGGGTCTGGAGGGAGCCTGGCTCAGGCCTTCGCCAGCCAGAGGTCCGGGCCGAACACCTCGTAGTGCACGTCGGCCGGGGCGACGCCCTTCTCGATCAGCTGGGCCCGCACCGCCCGCATGAACGGCAGCGGACCGCACAGGTACGCGCGCGTGCCGGGCGCGACGGGGACGTCGGTGAGGTCGGTCCGTCCCGCGCGGGCGTGCTCGGGGGCCTCCTGCTCGTACCAGAGGTGCAGGGAGGCGTCCGGCAGCTTCTCCGCGTAGGTCTCGTGGTCGGCGCGCAGGGCGTGGGCCGCGGGGGAGCGGTCCGCGTGGACGACCGTGACCGGAGCCTGGTGGCCCGTCGCCGCAAGGTGCGCCAGCATCGCGACCATCGGCGTCACGCCGATGCCGGCCGAGGCCAGCAGCAGCGGCGTGCTCTCGCTGCTGTCGAGCACCAGATCGCCGTACGGCTCGGAGACCTCCAGGACGCTGCCCACGTCCACGCGCGCGTGGAGGTGGTTGGAGACTTCGCCCTGCGGGGTCGTCGGGCCGCCGGGCTCCCGCTTGACGCTGATCTGGCGCACGCCCGAACCCGGTGCGCCGGAGATGCTGTACTGGCGGGTCTGGCGGGCGCCGTCCGGGAGTTCGACGCGGACGGACACGTACTGGCCCGCGCGGAAGTCCCGGACCGGGGAGCCGTCGAGCGGGCGCAGCCGGAAGGTGACGACGTCCGGGGTCTCCTGGATGCGTTCCACGACCTCCCACTCACGCCGGGTGCCGTCGCTGCCGCTCTCCTCGTACAGCCGCTTCTCGATCGCGATCAGCGCGTTCGCCATCAGCCAGTAGACCTCGGTCCAGGCGGCCGCCACCTCGGGCGTCACCGCGTCGCCGAGCACCGCCACGATGCCGCCGAAGAGGTACTTGTAGACGATGGCGTACTGATCGGGGGTGATGCCCAGGGAGGCGTGCTTGTGGGCGATGCGGCCGAGCATCGCGTCGGGCCGGTCGTCCGGGTGGTCCACGATGTAGGCCGCGAAGGCGGCGATGGATCCCGCGAGGGCCTGGCTCTGCGCGCCGGAGGCCTGGTTGCCGCGGTTGAAGACGTCGCGCAGCAGCTCCGGGTGGGCGGCGAACAGGTCGCCGTAGAAGCGTTCCGTGATCTCGCCGATCGCGCCGCCCACGGCGGGGAGCGTGGCGCGGACGGTGGCTGCGGACTGCTCGGACAGCATCAAGGCCTCCTCTGGCATCGCCGGCCTGGTCTGGGCTGCCGGCGCTCTGTGCAGGACACTAGCTAAAGTTGCATCTGAGATGCAAATTAAGTGGGCGGGGTGAGACGGAGGGGGTCGGGCATTACGGATGTCGGTCCGAGCAGGCAAGATGGGCGGCAGAGCAGTACACCTGCCCGACGCGAGGCGTTCAGGCCCCGGTCGCCGAGGCGATCATGGTCGGCAACGCGCACGAAATGGTGTTGTGGTGTGATGCTCGGGTGCCCGACCGCCGCTCCGTGGGACGCGAGACAGGCGGCCTGACCAGCAAGGATGGGGAAGCGGAAGATGGACAAGCAGCAGGAGTTCGTGCTCCGGACGTTGGAGGAGCGCGACATCCGGTTCGTACGGCTGTGGTTCACGGACGTCCTGGGCTTCCTCAAGTCCGTCGCCGTGGCCCCGGCCGAGCTCGAGCAGGCGTTCGACGAGGGTATCGGCTTCGACGGCTCCGCGATCGAGGGCTTCGCCCGGGTCTACGAGTCCGACATGATCGCCAAGCCGGACCCGTCCACCTTCCAGGTGCTGCCCTGGCGCGCCGAGGCCCCCGGCACCGCCCGCATGTTCTGCGACATCCTCATGCCGGACGGCTCCCCGTCCTTCGCGGACCCGCGCTACGTCCTCAAGCGGGCCCTCGCCCGCGCCTCCGACCTGGGCTTCACCTTCTACACCCACCCGGAGATCGAGTTCTTCCTGCTGAAGGACAAGCCGACCGACGGCTCCCGCCCCACCCCGGCCGACAACTCCGGCTACTTCGACCACACTCCGCACAACGTCGGCATGGACTTCCGCCGCCAGGCGATCACCATGCTCGAGTCCATGGGCATCTCGGTCGAGTTCTCCCACCACGAGGGCGCCCCCGGCCAGCAGGAGATCGACCTGCGCTACGCCGACGCGCTCTCCACGGCCGACAACATCATGACGTTCCGCCTGGTCATGAAGCAGGTCGCACTGGAGCAGGGCGTCCAGGCGACGTTCATGCCCAAGCCGTTCAGCGAGCACCCCGGCAGCGGAATGCACACCCACCTCTCGCTCTTCGAGGGCGACCGGAACGCGTTCTACGAGTCGGGCTCGGAGTACCAGCTGTCGAAGGTCGGCCGGTCGTTCATCGCCGGTCTGCTGAAGCACGCCGCCGAGATCGCCGCCGTCACCAACCAGTGGGTCAACTCCTACAAGCGCATCTGGGGCGGCTCCGAGCGCACGGCCGGCGCGGGCGGCGAGGCGCCGTCCTACATCTGCTGGGGCCACAACAACCGCTCGGCCCTGGTCCGCGTCCCCATGTACAAGCCCGGCAAGACCGGCTCCGCGCGCATCGAGGTCCGCTCGCTCGACTCCGGCGCCAACCCGTACCTGGCCTACGCCATGCTGCTCGCCGCCGGCCTCAAGGGCGTCGAGGAGGGCTACGAGCTTCCGCCGGGCGCCGAGGACGACGTCTGGGCGCTGTCGGACGCGGAGCGCCGCGCCATGGGCATCGAGCCGCTGCCGCAGAACCTCGGCGAGGCGCTGACGCTGATGGAGCGCAGCGACCTCGTCGCCGAGACGCTCGGCGAGCACGTCTTCGACTTCTTCCTGCGCAACAAGCGCGCGGAGTGGCACGAGTACCGGTCCGAGGTGACCGCGTTCGAACTGCGGAAGAATCTGCCGGTGTTGTAGTTGTAGTTGTAGGGGTGCGTTGGGGCGGGGGGCCCGATGACGCAGTTCCCGGGGCCGACGGTTGTGGATCGTCGGCCCCGTGGTGTTCGAAGCGGGGGTTCGGGGTTGCGTCGGTCGGTTGACTGCGTCGATCTGTCACCGATGTACTTGCGGGCATGTCAGGGACGGATGACGGTCAGTCGCTCGAAGCTCACCCCGCTGTCTCCCGGTCTGTCGCCGCGGCGCAGGACTACGTGGAGGGAAGGCTGGACCAGTACCAGAAGTGGTACGACAGGAAGGCCGTCAAGACGAAGGCGATGCATCTTCGGATGCGGACGATCTCCGTCGTCGGGGGAGCCTTGGTCCCTGTGCTGGTCAACCTCGACCTGTCCTTCGCGAAACTCACCGCCACGGTGCTCAGTCTGATCGTCGTCGGCTCCGTCTCACTGGAGAGCGTGTACCGCTACCGGGAGCAGTGGAAGAACTACCGGTCGACCGAACAGCTCCTCGGGCACGAACGCATCTACTTCGAGACCAAGGTGGGGCCCTACGCGGGGCTCTCGGAGAGCGAAGCGTTCACCACCTTGGTCGCTCGTACGGAGAGCGCCATCGCCAACGAGAACTCCGCGACCCTCAACGTGATGACCCTGGGCGGGCAGGTGAGCGCTGATGTGCAGACGCCGCCGGGTATTCCCGGCGCCCGGCGCGAGTCTCGGTAGGAGCCAGGAGGACCTTCGCGTGGGAGCTACTGGGCTGCCAGGTTGGCGAGCAGTTGGTGCAGGGGCTCGGTCTCCCTGCGCTTGTACTCCTGGATCGCCCAGCCGTTGCCGTCCGGGTCCTTGAAGTACATGAAGGTCGCTCCGTCCTGGGGCGAGAACTGCTGGGGTTCGGTGACCTCCAGGCCGCGGGCCGTCAGCTCCTCGTACGCCGCCTTCGCGTCCGTCACGCAGAGTTGCATGCCGTGGTACGTGCCCGGCCGCGGGGTGCCCGTCGGGACCTCCAGGCCGTCCACCAGGGCGATCGAACAGCCCGATCCCGGCGGGGTGAGCTGCACGATCCGTACGCCCTCCATCACCTCGCCGTCGAGATCGACGTGGAAGCCGACCTTGTCCCGGTAGAACTCCTTGGCGCGGTCCACGTCCGACACCGGCAGCAGGATCACTTCGAGGGTCATGTTCATGGCGTTCTTGGGGCTCATGCGGGACTCCTTCGTGGCGAACTGCGCGTACTCAGCCCACAGAACCCGAAGCCGGCCCGGCGCGCCACCCTGAGGTGCGGGTTACGCTCGACCGGACGACCTTGATCGCACGAGGAGGCCTGTGATGATGGCGCCGGGGCGCAGGAGCAGCACCTTCACCCGACTGCTGCGGCACGGCTTCACCGACCCCTCCGCCGCCGAGCGGCTCCTGGACGGGCCCGAACTGTCCCCGGTGCGCGACGATCCGTTTCTGCTGGAGGCCCTGGGGGGCACCGCCGATCCCGACCTCGCGCTGCACGGCCTGGTCCGGCTGCTGGAGGCGCAGACGGGGCCCACCGCCCGGCGGGAACTGCTCGACACGTTGATAGCGGCCAAGCCGCTGCGGGACCGGCTGCTGGGGGTCCTGGGGGCGTCCGCCGCGCTCGCCGACCACCTGGCCCGGCATCCGAGGGACTGGGAGGCACTGGTCACCTACGAGCCCCGGGATCTGCATCCCGGGGTCGAGGAGTTCGAGCGGGGCCTCGCCGAGGCCACCGATCCGGTGCTGCTGCGGGTCGCCTACCGGCGCTGCCTGCTGTCCATCGCGGCCCGTGATGTGTGCGGGACCACCGATCTCGCCGAGACCGCCGCCGAGCTCGCCGACCTCGCCACGGCGACCCTGCGGGCCGCCCTCGGTCTGGCGCAGGCCGCCGCTCCCGACGACGCCGCCTTGTGCCGGCTCGCCGTCATCGCGATGGGCAAGTGCGGGGGCCATGAGCTCAACTATGTCTCCGACGTCGATGTCATCTTCGTGGGGGAGTCCGTGGACGGGGCCGACGAGGGCAAGGCGCTGCGGGCCGCCACGAAGCTCGCCTCGCACATGATGCGGATCTGCTCCGAGACCACCGTGGAAGGGTCCATCTGGCCCGTCGACGCCAACCTGCGGCCCGAGGGGCGCAACGGGCCGCTCGTGCGGACGCTCAGCAGCCATCTCGTCTACTACCAGCGCTGGGCCAAGACCTGGGAGTTCCAGGCATTGTTGAAGGCGCGGCCGGTGGCCGGGGACCTGGAGCTGGGGGCCGCGTACGTCGCCGCCGTCGAGCCCCTGGTGTGGAAGGCCGCCGAGCGGGAGAACTTCGTCGTCGACGTGCAGCGGATGCGGCGGCGCGTCGTCGAGAACATCCCGGCCGCCGAGGTCGAGCGGGAACTGAAGCTCGGGCCCGGGGGGTTGCGGGACGTCGAGTTCGCCGTGCAGCTGTTGCAGCTCGTGCACGGGCGGGCCGACGTCTCGTTGCGGAGCGGTACGACGCTGGACGCGTTGCAGGCGCTGGCCTCGGGTGGGTATGTGGGGCGTGCTGACGCCGAACAGCTCGACGTCGCCTACCGGTTTCTGCGGTCCATGGAGCACCGGATCCAGCTGTACCGGCTGCGGCGCACCCATCTCGTTCCGGAGGGCGAGAGCGACCTGCGGCGGCTCGGCCGCTCTCTCGGGCTGCGCACCGATCCGGTCGTCGAGCTGACCCGGGAGTGGAAGCGGCATGCGGCGGTCGTGCGGCGGCTGCACGAGAAGCTCTTCTACCGGCCGTTGCTCGATGCGGTCGCCCAACTCGCGCCCGGGGAAGTTCGGTTGAGTCCGGAGGCTGCCAGGGAGCGGCTCGTGGCTCTTGGGTACGCCGATCCTGCTGCTGCGTTGCGGCATATTGAAGCGCTTGCCTCCGGCGTCACGCGGAAGGCCGCCATCCAACGCACCCTGCTGCCTGTGCTGTTGGGCTGGTTCGCGGACTCCGCCGATCCGGACGCGGGGCTTCTGAATTTTCGGAAGGTGTCCGACGCGCTCGGCAAGACGCCTTGGTATCTGCGGTTGTTGAGGGACGAAGGGGCTGCCGCGGAGAACCTTGCGCGCGTGCTGTCCGCCGGGCGGCTCGCCCCTGATCTGCTGATGCGCGCTCCGGAGGCCGTTGCGCTGCTCGGTGACGGTGACGGCGGGGGGCTGGAGCCTCGCGGGCGGGAGCAGTTGGAGCAGGAGACACTTGCTGCGGTGGGGCGGGCCGAGGGTGTGGTGCAGGCCGTCACCGCTGCACGCGGGGTTCGTCGGCGTGAGTTGTTCCGTACCGCTGCCGCGGACATCGTCGCCTCCTACGGGACCGAGGCGCATCCGGTCGAGGCCGATCAGGGTGCGCTGGTGGATCTGGTGGGGGGCGCGGTCTCCGATCTCACGGCCGCTACGCTGGCCGGCACGTTGCGGGCTGTGGTGCGGGACGGGTGGGGGGACACCCTGCCCACGCGGTTCGCGGTGGTGGGGATGGGGCGGTTCGGTGGTCATGAGCTGGGCTACGGGTCCGATGCGGATGTGCTGTTCGTGCATGAGCCCCGGGACGGGGTCGATGAACGGGAGGCCTCCGAGGCCGCCAACAAGGTCGTCTCCGAGATGCGACGGTTGCTGCAGATTCCCAGCGCCGATCCGCCGCTGCTGGTCGATGCCGACCTGCGTCCGGAGGGGAAGTCCGGGCCGCTCGTACGGACGTTGAACTCCTACGAGGCCTACTACCGGCGGTGGTCGCTGGTCTGGGAGTCGCAGGCGCTGCTGCGGGCCGAAGTCGTCGCTGGTGACGAGGAGTTGGGGCGGCGGTTCATTGCCGTCGTCGATCCGCTGCGGTATCCGGCGGACGGGCTCTCCGAGGACGCCGTGCGGGAGATCCGGCGGCTGAAGGCCCGGATGGAGTCGGAGCGGCTGCCCCGGGGGGCCGATCCCAAGCTGCATACGAAGCTCGGGCCGGGTGGGCTGTCCGATGTGGAGTGGACCGTTCAGCTCGTTCAGATGCGGTACGGCGCGACGCATCCGGGGCTGCGGACCACCCGGACCCGTGACGCGCTGGCCGCTGCGCGGGCGGCCGGGCTCATCGGGGAGGAGGAGGCCGCGATCCTGGACGAGGCGTGGGTGCTGGCCACTCGGGTGCGCAACGCGGTGATGCTGGTGCGGGGGCGGGCCGGGGACACGTTTCCGTCCGGCGCGCGTGAACTCGTCGCGGTGGGGCGGTACTTGGGGTATGGGCCGGGGCGGGTGGGGGACATGCTCGATGACTATCGGCGTACCGCTCGGCGGGCTCGGGGGGTTGTCGACGAGCTCTTCTATGGGGGGTAGCTCGGGTTTCGTGGCTGGCTCGCGTTGTTCGGCTTACGCGGCGGAGGGCAGTGGGGGGTCGGGGCCGTGGCGGTGCGTCGAGCCCGTCGCGTGTTGGGCGTACTGCTGCCCGCTGCCACAGTCGGACTTGGCTGTGACGAGCTAAGCGACGGGCTGCGACGCACCGCCACGGCCCGCTCCCGTTGCTTTGCCGGTGAGCGTCGTAGGGGGTGACTCCTTGCGGTCCCTTGTGCGGGTCAGGGCCACTCCCAGTAGTACTACCGCCATGCCTGCCATGACTCGGGGGCCGATGTGTTCGTCCAGGATCGCTGCGCCCAGGGCTATGGAGACCACCGGGAGGAGGTAGCCGACCGTTGCCGCTGTGGTGGGGCCCTCGTCCGCTATCAGGCGGTAGTTGAGGTAGAAGGTGAGTCCTGTGCCCAGCACGCCCAGGGCCGTGACCGTCAGGAGCGCGATGACGTCGGGGTGGAAGGCGGTGGCCGTGGGGAGGGCCAGGGTGGTCCAGGCTGTGGCGGCGAGGAGTTGGGCTGCCGACATGGCCAGGGGGGCGTCCTGGGTCGTCAGATGGCGGGCCATGTAGGCGAAGGCCACCGCGTAGCTGGCCGCCGCGGCCAGCAGGGCCAGGGCGGGCCAGGTGAGCAGGCCCTCGTGGTGCCAGGGGGCGAAGATCAGGACCGTGCCGGCGAAGCCCAGGAAGAGGCCGGTCAGGCGGGCGGGGTGGGTGGTGCGGTCCGTGCCCAGGGTGATGCCGATGAGCAGGGACCAGAGGGGGGTCGTGGCGTTCAGGACGCCGGCCAGGCCTGAGTCCACGTGTTGCTCGCCGAGGGCGAAGAGGGTGAAGGGGATCGCGTTGCAGAACAGGGCGGCCACCGTCAGGTGGCGCCAGGTGGTTCTGGAGCGGGGGAGTCGTTGGCCTGCGCGGTGGGCCAGGAGGAGGAGTACGGCTGTGCCCAGGGCGCAGCGGATGATCGTGATCTGGGCGGGGGTCAGGCCGTGGGTCAGGGCAACCTTGATCCAGAGGAAGCCGGAGCCCCAGAAGAGGGCCAGCGCTGCCATGCGGAGGGCGGAGGACATGCTCTCTACGGTGGGCTGCGCGATGTGTGAGGACAAGTGAAATGTTCTTGATGGTTCGTTAAGCTGGGCTGCATGCTTGATGTGCGGCGGATGCAGGTGTTGCGGGCGGTCGTGGGGAGTGGGTCCGTCACGGGGGCCGCGGGTGTGCTGGGGTATACGCCGTCCGCCGTCAGTCAGCAGATCGCTGCCCTGGAGAAGGAAGCCGGGGCTGTGTTGTTGGAGCGGGTGGGGCGGGGGGTTCGGCCCACCGCCGCCGGGTTGTTGCTCACCGAGTACGCGGACTCCATCGGGCGGCAGGTCGCCGAGGCCGAGGCCGCGCTCGCGGATCTGCTGGCCGGGCGTACCGGGCGGCTCTCTGTGCGGTACTTCGCCACGGCGGGGGCCGGGCTGGTCGCGCCGGCCCTGGCCCGGTTGCGGGCGGGGCATCCCGGGGTGCAGATCGATCTGAAGCTGACCGGCGACCCCGCGGACTCGCTGGCCGCGGTGCGGGAGGGACGGGCCGATCTGGCCCTGCTGGTGAAGGGGGAGGGCGGGGTGGGGAGCGGCCTGCGCGTCGTTCCGCTGCTGGACGATCCCTACCTCGCCGTGCTGCCTCGCGGGCATCGGCTTGCCGGGCGGCGGAGTCTGCGGCTGGTCGAGTTGGCCGCCGAGGCGTTCGTCGGGAGCGAGTGGCCCGGGCCCTGTCTCGACGCCCAGCTCGACGCCTGTGCCGCTGTCGGGTTCCGGCCCCGGTTCGTCGTCGAGAGCGAGGACTACGTGACCGCCCAGGGGTTCGTCGCCGCGGGGCTGGGCGTGAGTCTCGTGCCTCGGCTGGGGCTGGGGAGTCGGCATCCGGGGGTGGTCGTGCGGGAGGTGCGTGATCCGGTGCCGGTGCGGGGCATCTGTGCGGTGGTTCGGGAGACGGCACCTGAACAGGCCGCCCTGGATGCGTTCATCGATGCGTTGCGGGTTGCCTCCCATTCCGATTCCGGTTCGGGTTCGGGTTCGGGGTCCGGTTCCGGTTCCGGATCTGGCTTCGGCTCCACCTCCGGTTCGGGTTCGGGTTCCACCTCCGCCTCCGGTTCGGGTTCGGGTTCCACCTCCGCCTCCGGTTCGGGTTCGGGTTCCACCTCCGCCTCCGGTTCGGGTTCCATCTCCGGTTCCACCTCCGGCTTCGGTTCCACCTCCGGCTCCGGCTGCACCTCCGGCTCTGGCTCCGGCTGCACCTCCGGCTATGGCTCCGGCTCCGGCTCCGCGTCTGCTGGTGCGTTGTTTGACGGCTGACGTCGTCAGTCGTCGCCGCCGTGCTGCTGGCCGGTGCGATAGGGCTCGTCGTCACCCATATCGACCTGTTCACCGGGGCCTCCGACGCCGTGAACACGCTGCTGATCGTCCTTGCGCCCGTCGTTTTTGTTGTGGGGCTCGGGCTGGCCTGGTGGCTGCGCCTCACGCGGCCCCTCGTGTACGCGAACTTCGCCGCCGAGCCTGTGGAGCCGGCGGATTCCGTCGAGCCCGCCGAACCCGTAGAGGAGCTCACCTCGTGACCGTCCCCGACCTGATCCTCGTCGGCGCCCACGTGCGCACGCTCGATCCCGCCCGGCCGTACGCCACCGCCGTCGCCGTGCGCGACGGGGTGATCGCGGCCGTCGGCGACGAGAACGACGTACGCGACTGGCGCGGGTCGGGCACCGAGGTCGTGCCCCTGACGGGCGCCCATCTCGTGCCGGGGCTCGTCGACGCGCACAGTCACCCCGTGTGGGGGCTGGACCTGGCGACCGGCGTGGATCTGTCGGGGGTGGCCGATCTCGCGGGGCTGCGGCAGGCCCTGGCCGGCGCCGAGCGGATCGACGGGTGGGTCGTCGGGTTCGGGCTCGATCACAACGCGTTCGAGGGGCGGGCCGTCGACCGGGCGCTCGTGGAGGACGTCCTCGGCGGCGCGCCGGCCTTTGTGCGGCTGTACGACGGGCACTCCGCGCTGGTCAGCGGCGCGGCGCTGACCGCGGCGGGCGTGACCGGGGCCCGGGACTTCGCGCAGCGGTCGGAGGTGGTCTGCGACGGAGATGGGCGGCCCACCGGGCATCTCGTCGAGCACGCCGCCGTGGAGCTGGTGGCGCGGGTCGCGCCCCGGCCTTCGTACGCGGCCCGGCGGGAGCGGCTCGTCTCGCTGCTCTCCGCGATGGCGGCCACCGGGCTGACCGGGGCGCATGTCATGGACGCGGGGGATCCGGAGCTGGTCGCGGAGGTGGCCCGGGAGACCGTGCTGCCGGTGCGGCTGCGGTTCGCGCCCTGGTGCATGCCGGGCGTGGACGCGGCCGGGCTGGCGGAGCTGGTGGCCCAGCAGGGGCGGGGCGGACGGCACTGGGTCGTCGACGGGGTGAAGTTCTTCATGGACGGGACCGTGGAGGGGGGAACCGCGTGGCTGGAGCATGCCGACTGCCACGGACAGGGGACCGCCGCGTTCTGGCCGGATCCCGGGGCCTATGCCGAGGCGGTGCGGTCGCTGCACGCGCGCGGGGTGCGTACCGCCACCCATGCCATCGGGGACGCGGCCGTGCGGCATGTGCTCGATGTGGTGGCCGGGCTGGGGGCCGGGGCCCGGGGGCGGCACCGGGTCGAGCACATCGAGAGCGTGCCCGACGCGGTGCTGCCGCGGTTCGCCGAGCTGGGGGTGGCGGCCTCGATGCAGCCGCCGCACACCGCCTACACGCGGGCCGACGGCACCGACGAGTGGTCCCGGCGGCTCGGCGCCGAGCGGGCCGGGCGCGCCTGGCGGCTACGGGATCTGCGGGACGCCGGCGCGACGGTCGCCCTCGGCTCGGACTGGCCCATCGCCCCCTACGACGTACGCGGCGTGCTGGCCGACGCCCGGGCGCCGCGCGGCGCCGCTGCGGCGCGGGCGGGGCTGACAGGTCTGGAGGCGCTGGAGGGGTGCACCACGCATGCCGCTCGGGCCGCGGGGGAGAGCGAGGTCGCGGGGCGCGTCGCCGTCGGTCTGCGGGCCGACCTCACCGCGCTGGGACTGGACCCTGTCGAGGCTCCCGCGGACGAGCTGGCGCAGGCGCCGGTGCGGCTGACGGTGACCGGGGGGTGTGTGGTGCATCGAGGGGACGGTTGAGGTTCGGGCTGTGGCGGGCGGCGGCGGTGGGGCCCCGTCGTCTGCGGGCCTACCTGAGGGTGACTGGGGGTGCGCGGTGGCTGAGGCTTATGCCTTGGTCAGGGACAGCGGCTTGTTTCGTTTCTTCGGCGGAGCCAGTCGGGGCAGGGAGTACGGCAGGGCTCCGTACCAGACACTGGCCACCGTGAAGCCGAAGGCCAGGCAGACGACGCCGCCGACCGCGTCCAGCCAGAAGTGGTTGGCGGTGGCGACGATGACCACCAGGGTCGCCGCCGGGTACAGCAGGCCCAGGACCCGTACCCACGGGACCGACGCGAGCGCGAAGATCGTCAGACCGCACCACAGGGACCAGCCGATGTGCATGGAGGGCATCGCCGCGTACTGGTTCGACATGTGCTTGAGGTCGCCGGAGGCCATCGAGCCCCACGTCTGGTGGACCATCACCGTGTCGATGAAGTCGCCGCCCGGCATCAGGCGCGGCGGCGCGAGCGGGTACAGGTAGTAGCCGACCAGGGCCACCGCCGTGGTGGCGAAGAGCACCAGGCGCGTCGCCGCGTAGCGGCCCGGATGGCTGCGGTAGAGCCAGACCAGGACGGTCAGGGTCACGATGAAGTGCAGCGTCGCGTAGTAGTAGTTCATGCCCACGATGAGCCAGGTCACCGAGTTCACCGCGTGGTTGACGGACTCCTCCACGGCCAGGCCGAGATGGTGCTCCATCCGCCAGATCCAGTCCGCGTTGCGCAGCGCCTCGGCCCGTTGCTCGGGGACCGCGTTGCGCACCAGTGAGTACGTCCAGTAACTCACCGCGACGAGCAGGATCTCGAACCAGAGGCGAGGGCGGCGGGGGGTGCGCAGGCGGTCCAGCCGCCGGGGCCGGGTCCCGGCCGTGACGGGCTGCGGAACGGCCTGGTCACGGCCTTCCAGTGGCGTCACAGTCGATTCACCCATGGACATAAAGTCTGCCAGATAAGCCCCCTCGGCCGATCATCCCTCGGTCGGGTTCGCCGCGCACGTTCTACGGCGGGAGGATGCCTTCGTCTGCTACCGACGCATTGGGGGAGACCCCGACGTCTCCGCCTTACGGACGATTCCGGTCCCCGGGGGCCGAAGCCGTCGAACCGCGCACCACCAGTTCCGGCATGAACACGAACTCGCTGTGGGGCGCGGGAGTCCCGCCGATCTCCTCCAGGAGCGTGCGGACGGCGGCCTGGCCCATCGCCGGGACCGGCTTGCGGACGGTCGTCAGCGGCGGGTCGGTGAAGGCGATCAGCGGAGAGTCGTCGAAGCCGACCACCGAGACGTCCTGCGGGACCGCGAGGCCGCGCTGGCGGGCCGCCCGTATCGCGCCGAGGGCCATCATGTCGCTCGCGCAGACGACGGCCGTGCAGCCCCGGTCGATCAGGGCCGTGGCCGCCGCCTGGCCGCCCTCCAGGGTGTAGAGGGAGTGCTGGACCAGCTCGGTCTCGATCGTCTCCGGGCTCAGCCGCAGCTGCTCCTGCATCGCCCGCACGAAGCCCTCGATCTTGCGCTGGACCGGCACGAACCGCTTCGGGCCGAGGGCCAGTCCGATCCGGGTGTGGCCGAGCGAGACGAGGTGGGTGACCGCCAGGGTCATCGCCGCCCGGTCGTCGGGGGAGATGAACGGCGCCTGGACCTTCGGGGAGAAGCCGTCCACCAGGACGAACGGCACGCCCTGCGCCCGCAGCTGCTCGTAGCGCTGCATGTCGGCCGTGGTGTCCGCGTGCAGCCCGGAGACGTAGATGATGCCGGCCACCCCACGGTCGACCAGCATCTCGGTCAGCTCGTCCTCCGTGGAGCCGCCCGGGGTCTGGGTGGCGAGCACCGGGGTGTAGCCCTGGCGGGTCAGCGCCTGGCCGATGACCTGGGCCAGGGCCGGGAATATCGGGTTCTCCAGCTCCGGCGTGATCAGGCCGACCAGACCCGCGCTGCGCTGACGCAACCGGACCGGGCGCTCGTAGCCCAGGACGTCCAGAGCGGCGAGCACGGACTGACGGGTGGTGGCGGCGACGCCAGGCTTGCCGTTGAGGACGCGGCTGACGGTCGCTTCGCTCACCCCCGCCTGCGCAGCGATGTCGGCAAGCCGTGTGGTCACAGGGGTGGACTGTACCGGTCGGGTGCCTGCTTGCACACCGACGGGACGCCGCGGACGACCTGGTGAACGACTCGCGCCGGGCTGCTGCGTCATCGAGCTCCCTCGTGAAAGTGATGGCAAGAGCTTGCAGAGTCTTGCACAGCAGCCGTGTGCCCTGCCGCAAGGCCGTTCAACCGCGACAACAACGGTCTCACGGCGGTCGAGGGGAGGTTACGCAGGGGTCACGTGCGGATAACTTCGGGGGTGTCTTGCACTTTTTTGCTGCAAGGTCTTTCGTGCCGCTTACATCGCTGTTACGTTCACGTCGCCCGGCTGCGTCCCCCACTCTCGAACCGACTCGAGCGGGAGGGGCCCCCATCGGCGCGGTCGGCAAGTCGGCAAGGCGGCAGGGCTGCGGACGGGACCGCTTCCTGTGGCTCATACGGGCTTTCACCCTCAAGGAGAAACTCATGCGGCGTGGCATAGCGGCCACCGCGCTGGTGGCGTCCTTCGCCCTCGCGGCGACGGCCTGCGGCGGGGACGACAGCGGCAGCGACAACTCGTCCGGGCCGGTCACCATCACCTGGTGGGACACCTCCAACGCCACCAATGAGGCGCCGACGTACCAGGCCCTGGTCAAGCAGTTCGAGGCCGCCAACAAGGACGTCAAGGTCAAGTACGTCAACGTGCCCTTCGACCAGGCGCAGAACAAGTTCGACACCGCCGCCGGCGCGTCCGGCGCCCCGGACGTGCTGCGCTCCGAGGTCGGCTGGACCCCCGCCTTCGCCAAGAAGGGCTACTTCCTGCCCCTGGACGGCACCGACGCCCTCAAGGACCAGGCCGAGTTCAAGCCGAACCTGATCGAGCAGGCCAAGTACGAGGGCAAGACGTACGGCGTGCCGATCGTCACCGACACCCTCGCGCTGGTCTACAACAAGGCCCTCTTCACCAAGGCCGGCATCACCGAGGCCCCCAAGACCTGGGACGAGCTGAAGACCGCCGCCGCCACCATCAAGGACAAGACCGGCGTCGACGGCTACTGGGGCTCCACCCAGGCCTACTACGCCCAGTCCTTCCTCTACGGCGAGGGCGCAGACACCGTCGACGCCGACGCCAAGAAGATCACCGTGAACTCGGCGGCGGCGAAGAAGGCGTACGGCACCTGGCTCGGCCTCTTCGACGGCAAGGGCCTGCACAAGGCCGACACCACCGCCGACGCCTACGCCCACATCCAGGACGCCTTCGTCAACGGCAAGGTCGCCGCGATCGTCCAGGGCCCGTGGGAGATCACGAACTTCTACAAGGGCAGCGCCTTCACCGACAAGGCCAACCTCGGCATCGCCACCGTCCCGGCCGGCTCCACCGGCACGGCGGGCGCCCCGACCGGCGGCCACAACCTCTCGGTCTACGCCGGCTCCGACAAGGCCCACCAGGCCGCCGCGCTGAAGTTCCTCAACTTCATGACCTCCGCGAGCTCCCAGGCCACCATCGCGCAGAAGAACTCCACGCTGCCGACGCGCGACGACGCCTACACCGCCGCCGTCAAGGCCGACCCGGGCATCGCCGGCTACCAGACCGTCCTGTCCGCCGCCCAGCCGCGCCCGGCCCTGCCGGAGTACAGCTCCCTGTGGGGCCCGCTGGACACCGAACTGCCCAAGATCGCGGGCGGCAAGGAGACCCTCGACAAGGGCCTGAGCAACGCTGAACTCGCCATCGCCAAGCTGGTGCCGGACTTCAGCAAGTGAGCCCCGCGTGGCCGCCGGATCTCCCACGGACAGCGGGGGGAGAGATCCGGCGGCCACCGGCCTGTACGCCGTACGCCCCATCGAAGACGCAGCGTGAAGATCCAGAAGGTGTCGAACCATGACAGTCGCCATCGACCGCGCCACCGGCAAGCGCCGCGGTGACCGTGAGCCAGGACCCGGCCGCGCCGGACGCCTCAAGCGCGGCTATCAGAAACACTGGTACGCCTACGCCATGATCGCCCCGGTGGCGGTCGTCCTCGGCGTCCTCGTGCTCTACCCCCTGGCGTACGGCCTCTACCTCACCCTCACCGACGCCAACAGCCTCAACACCGCGCGCACGATCGGCGTCAACCACATCGACGCCACCTACACGTTCATCGGCCTCGACAACTACGCCGACATCCTGTGGGGCCCGACCGCCTACGACCGCTTCTGGTCGCACTTCATCTGGACGATCGTCTGGACGGCGTCCTGCGTCGCCCTGCACTACGGCATCGGCCTCGGCCTCGCCCTGCTCCTCAACCAGAAGCTGCGCGGGCGCACCCTGTACCGGCTGATCCTGGTCCTCCCATGGGCGGTGCCCACGTTCGTCACCGTGTTCGGCTGGCGTTTCATGCTCGCGGACGGCGGCATCATCAACTCCGGGCTCGACCTCCTCCATCTGCCCACGCCGCTCTGGCTGGAGGACACCTTCTGGCAGCGGTTCGCCGCGATCATGGTCAACACCTGGTGCGGTGTGCCGTTCATGATGATCTCGCTGCTCGGCGGCCTGCAGGCGATCGACGGCTCCCTCTACGAGGCCGCCGAGATGGACGGCGCGAGCGCCTGGCAGCGTTTCCGCTACGTCACCCTGCCGGGCCTGAGGTCGGTCAGCTCCACCGTCGTCCTGCTCGGCATCATCTGGACGTTCAACCAGTTCGCCGTGATCTTCCTGCTGTTCGGCACCACCGCCCCGGACGCGCAGATCCTCGTCACCTGGGCGTACTACCTCGGCTTCGGACAACAGCCGCGTGACTTCGCCCAGTCGGCCGCGTACGGCATCCTGCTGCTGGCCATCCTGATCGTCTTCACCTCGTTCTACCGCCGCTGGCTGAACCGCAACGAGCAGCAGCTCGCGATCTGAGGCAGGAGTTCCCATGAGCACCACCACCGCAGAGACCTCCGCCCAGGTCGTCGGAGAGCAGAGCCGTCCGAAGGCCCCGCGCCGGGCCCGCAGGCGCGGCGAGATCAGCCTCGCCGGCTCGCTCGGCTCGCACGCCGTCCTGATCGTCGCGAGCGTGATCGCGCTCTTCCCGATCGGCTGGCTCGTCTATCTGTCCCTCGGCCCGGACAAGGACGACTATCTGCACCCGGGCGGCATCTGGGGCAAGATGACGTTCGACAACTACACGTTCGTCCTCGAACACACCAAGTTCTTCGACTGGTTGAAGAGCTCGCTCATCGTCACGCTCGGCACCACCGCCATCGGCGTGCTCATCGCCGCCACCACCGGTTACGCCGTCTCCCGCATGCGCTTTCCCGGCTACAAGAAGTTCATGTGGGTGCTGCTGGTCACCCAGATGTTCCCGGTCGCCGTGCTGATGGTGCCGATGTACCAGATCCTGTCCGACCTTCAGCTCATCGACAACTACTTCGGCCTGATCCTCGTCTACTGCACGACGGTCATCCCGTACAGCGCCTGGCTGCTCAAGGGGTACTTCGACACCATCCCCTTCGAGATCGACGAGGCCGGACGCGTCGACGGACTCACCCCCTTCGGCACCTTCTTCCGGCTGATCCTCCCGCTCGCCAAGCCCGGCCTCGCGGTAGCCGCCTTCTACAACTTCCTCACCGCCTTCAGCGAGGTCGCGTTCGCTTCGACGTTCATGCTCAGCGACGACAAGTACACGCTTGCCGTGGGCCTGCAGTCGTTCGTCAGCGAGCACGACGCCCAGCGCAACCTGATGGCCGCGACGGCGGTGCTCATCGCGATACCGGCCGCGCTGTTCTTCTACCTCGTGCAGAAGAACCTCGTGACCGGGCTTACCGCGGGCGGCACGAAGGGCTGACCGCCAGTTCGGCGTCGTGGGCCGTCTTTTGTCTGCGGCTTTCGTCGTGGCTGGTCGCGCCCGCGCGGCGGAGCCGCATATCAGATACAGCCTCGCGCCCCTTAAGCGCCCCGCACACTCGAGGTGGTCGCGGTGTCCTCCCCCAGAGGGGGGACCCCCAGACCCCGCCGGCATCGCGGCCGCCTCGTCCTCCCTCTCCTCCGTCCCCTACTTCACCTGATCCCATGACCCCGTTAGGTACCAAGGACGCCATGAGCCAGCAGCCCTCCGCAGCCCCGGCCCCCTCCGCCACCTCGGCCGTCGCCACCGTCGCCAAGCGCCGTGACTGGTGGCGCGACGCGGTGATCTACCAGGTGTACCCGCGCAGCTTCGCCGACAGCAACGGCGACGGCATGGGCGACCTGGAAGGCGTACGCTCCCGCCTGCCGTACCTGCGCGACCTCGGCGTGGACGCCGTGTGGCTCAGCCCCTTCTACGCCTCCCCGCAGGCCGACGCCGGCTACGACGTCGCCGACTACCGCGCCGTCGACCCCATGTTCGGCAACCTGCTGGACGCCGACGCGCTCATCCGCGAGGCCCGTGAACTCGGGCTGCGGATCATCGTCGACCTCGTCCCGAACCATTCCTCCGACCAGCACGAGTGGTTCAAGCGGGCGGTGGCGGAGGGCCCCGGCTCGCCGCTGCGCGACCGCTACCACTTCCGCCCGGGCAAGGGCGAGAACGGCGAACTCCCGCCCAACGACTGGGAGTCCATCTTCGGCGGCCCGGCCTGGACGAGGGTCGCGGACGGCGACTGGTACCTCCACCTCTTCGCGCCCGAGCAGCCCGACTTCAACTGGGAACACCCGGCCGTCGGCGACGAGTTCCGCTCGATCCTGCGCTTCTGGCTCGACATGGGCGTCGACGGCTTCCGCATCGACGTCGCCCACGGCCTGGTCAAGGCGGAGGGCCTCCCCGACCTCGGCTCGCACGAACAACTCAAGCTGCTGGGCAACGATGTCATGCCGTTCTTCGACCAGGACGGCGTCCACGAGATCTACCGACAGTGGCGGTTGATCCTCGACGAGTACTCCGGTGAGCGCATTTTTGTGGCGGAAGCCTGGACGCCGACCGTCGAGCGGACCGCCAACTACGTCCGCCCCGACGAGCTCCACCAGGCCTTCAACTTCCAGTACCTGGCCACCGAGTGGGACGCGGCGGAGCTGCGCGAGGTCATCGACCGCACGCTGGAGTCGATGCGCCCGGTCGGCGCCCCCGCCACCTGGGTGCTGTCCAACCACGACGTGACCCGGCACAGCACCCGCTTCGCCAACCCGCCCGGCCTCGGCACCCAGATCCGCACCGCCGGCGATCGCGCCCTCGGCCTGCGCCGGGCGCGCGCCGCCACCCTGCTGATGCTGGCGCTCCCCGGCTCGGCGTACGTCTATCAGGGCGAGGAGCTCGGCCTCCCGGACGTCGTCGACCTGCCCGACGAGGTGCGCCAGGACCCGGCGTACTTCCGCGGCGCGGGCCAGGACGGCTTCCGCGACGGCTGCCGGGTGCCGATCCCATGGACCCGCGAGGGTTCGTCGTACGGCTTCGGCGACGGCGGCAGCTGGCTGCCGCAGCCCGCAGGCTGGGGCGAGCTGAGCGTGGAGGCGCAGACCGGCGTGGCCGGTTCGACGCTGGAGCTCTACCGCTCCGCCCTCGGCATCCGGCGCTCCCAGTCCGACCTGGGCGCCGGCGACTCGGTGGAGTGGCTGAAGGCCCCGGAGGGCGTACTCGCCTTCCGCCGCGGGGAGTTCGTGTGCGTCGCGAACACGACGGGGGAGTCGGTGACGACTCCCGCGTACGGGCGGGTGCTGCTCGCGAGCGGTGAGGTGACCGAGACCGACGGCGGCGAGGCGAAGCTGCCGGCGGACACGACGGTGTGGTTCACGACCGCCTGACGTTCTTCCCCGTCACCGGGCCCGTCACCGGGCCCGTCACCGGGCCCGTCACCGGGCCCGTCACCGGGCCCGTCACCGGGCCCGTCACCGGGCCCGTCACCTGGCCCGTCGCTCCGGCTCTTCGGCTGAGCGGCGGGCCTTCGTGGGTGTTCTCAGGGAGCCTTCCAGAGGGTCAACTCCAGTGTGTAGTCACGGGCCTTGTAGCCGGACGAGTCCTCCTGGACGACGACGTCCTTGATCTTGAGCATCGCCAGGTTGCCCTTGTCGGTGACCGTGCACAGCAGCGTGTCCTTGGTCAGTTCCTTCTCCTGGCCCTCGTCGGCGAGCTCGGAGGGGAGCGCGTTCGTCGCCGCGCCCTCGGCGCACTGCTCGGGGGTGGCGCCCGCGCTCTTGCCCACGGTCGTCACCAAGCGCAGGGTGTACCTGCCGCCGAACTCCTCGTACTGCAGCTCCGCCCCCGTCGTCGAGCTGGAGGCGTGCGTGTCGATCTCCGGCGCGTCCAGGTCGACGTTGGTGTACGAGCTGCGGCCCGTGGTGAACTGCGCCCGCAGGGTGAGCGGCTTGTCCTTGAAGACCTCTGCGTAGCCCCCGCCGCCGCCCGGCGTGCTCGCCGTGGACGGGGCGGTGCTGTCCGACGACGGGCTCGACGGGGTGCCGACGGGGGCCTGGGCGTCCCCGGTCGCCGTCGAGGACGCTGTTGCGCCGCTGCCCTGGGCCTCGGAGTCCTTGTCCTTGTCGTCGCCCTTGGTGAAGATCCAGGCGGCTGCCGCGATCACCACCACGGCGAGCGCGACGGCGCCGACCCCCAGCGGGGTCCGGCGGCGGGCGGCCGGTGTTCCCGGAGGGGCGGGGGTGGTGGATCCGGTCGGCGGCGCAGACGGGGCCGGAGCGTACTGCGACTGCTGCGACTGCTGCGACTGCTGCGACTGCTGGAGTGGCTGGAGTGGCTGCGGTGGCTGGGGGTGGTGGGTCGGTTCGTCGGGGCGGGGGACGTGGGTGGGCGGGTGTCCGCCGGCTCCTGTGGCGCTCGGCGGCACGGTCGCGGCGTCCGCTCTGGGCTCGGGGGCGGGCTCGGTTTCGGGCCACTGCTGGGCGAGCTGCTCCCGGTGGGTGATGTCCGCCGCGACCGGCTCGGGCAGCCAGCCGGTGAAGTCCCGCGCCTGCCGCTCGCCCAACTCCTGGCATATTGCCGCAAGTTCGGACGGTGTGGGGCGGGCCGTGGGGTCGGTGGCCAGGCAGCGTTCCAGGACAGTGCGCAGCGGCTCGGGATACGTGGTCAGGTCCGGCGGGCGGAACTCGCTGTTGGCGATCCTGGTGGCCAGGGTGATGGCCCCGGAGTCGCCGTAGGGGTGGCGTCCGGTCGCGGCGACGGCGGCGATCAGGCCGAGCGAGAAGATGTCGGTCGCCGGGGTGAGGTCGCCGCCGTTGGCGTGCTCCGGCGACATGAACTGCGGGGTGCCGATGAGACCGCCGCTACGGGTGAGCTGGGTGGCGTCGGCGGCCCGCGCGATGCCGAAGTCGATGATCCATGGGCCCTCGGAGCCGATGAGGATGTTGCTCGGCTTCATGTCACGGTGGATCACGCCCGCCTTGTGCACGGCGTTCAGCGCCTCCGCGGCGCAGCCGGTGAGCTGGAGCACCGAGGACACCGGAAGCGGCCCGTGCCCGGTCAGGACCTGGTCCAGGGCGAGGCCGGGGACGTAGGCGGTGGCCAGCCACGGCTGGGGACCGGTGGTGTCGTGGTCGACCACGGGCACGACGTGGTAGCCCTGCACCCGGCGAGCGGAGGTCGCTTCCTGCTCGAAGCGGCGGCGGAACTCTTCGTCCTGGGCGTAGTCCCGGCGGATCAGCTTCAGGGCGACCGGCTGGTTGCCGCGCGTCCGGGAGAGGTAGACGGACCCCATGCCGCCCTCGCCGATCCGGGCGAGCAGCCGGTAACCGGCCACCTCCCGCGGGTCGTCGTCGCTCAGTGGTCTCAGCGGGTCGCCGGTTCCAGCACTGTTCAAGTCTTCAACCTTCCGCTCGCCGAGGCGTGAGCTTACCGGGGCATCCCGGTGGAAACACGGGAGTTGACGGGACTTTTCCCGATGGCACGGCCCCGGCGGGCGGCCGTATCGTGAGGGCCCCCGGCCCCCCGGCCCCCCGGAACCCCGGCCCCCGGCTCTCGGCCGCCGGACAGCCCGGACAGCCCGGACAACACGGACAGTGAGGCGTTCATGGAACATCATCTGGCCGCGTCCGCGGAGCGCGCCGACTATCTGGTCGAGCTGTCCAACGTCGTGCGCCAGACCTCCATCGGCCCGCGCGGACCCCGGTCCCTGCGCCGCCTGGGGCTCGTCCTGCGGGCCCTGATGGAACTCACCGGCGACCCCGACGTGTCCGTGTACTTGGTCGCCGACACCAGTCTGCTGGGCGGGCACCGGGAGTTCGGCGACCCGGACGAGGTCCGCCGGCTGCGCCGCTGGGTCGCCGACGGCCTGGTGGAGGAGGTGGGCGACGCCGACGAGCGGATCCTCGAACTGGCCCGGATGACCGGCACCCGGGTCGTCACCGGCGACCAGTACGTCGACCATCGTGGCGAACACCCGTGGATCCAGGGCAACACCTGGCAGTTCCTGCGCCCCGAGCCCCGCTCCGACCAGAGGGTCACGCTCGTGCCGATGGACATGGGGGTGCGCACGGAGGCCGAGATCTCCCGTCGGATGGAGCTGGCGGCCCTGAAGAAGCAGGGGCTCCTCGGCCCGTCCCGGACCCCGCTGACCGACGTCATCATGCGGGCCTGGAGCTGCCCGGAACCCCGCTGCACGCTCTACGACCTCCACCGGGGCGACCGGATCCTGCTGCCCCGCATCCGCCGCGGCGTCCCCACCTGCGAGCTCCACGGCGCCCGGCTCACGGAGGTCGGCGAGCGGCCGGCCTGTGCCCAGCTCAAGGTGGTCATCGACGGCGCCTGCGTGGCCCGGTACACCCTCGACGAGGGTTCCGAGGCGTCCGTCGGACGCTTTCCCGGCCCGGAGGGCATCGCCCTGCACAGTCTGCTGTCCCCGGAGATCGCCGCGCGGGTCAGCCGCAGGCATGTGGCCGTCTCCGCGCGCGGCGGCACGGTTCTGTGCCGTGACGTCAGCAGCTATGGGACCCGGATGCGGCACGCCGGCCGCCGGGGCGGACCCGGCCCCTGGGAGAAGCTGCCGCCGGGCGCCGACCGGCCGTTCCGCCCGGGTGACGAACTCGAACTCGCCCCCGGTGCAGTCCTCACCCGCAGCGGTCGGCGCTTCCCGGCCGAGCTCGCCGACGCCTGGCGCGCCGAGGCCGCCCGAACACCGGTCCCGCCGACCGCCGCGGCGCCCACCCGCCGGGTCTGACCCCACAGGTCCTGTTCCGCCTCCCAAGTTTCCGCATCAACTTCACACGGCCCGCCGCCCTTTGGGGCAGCGGGCCTTTAACATCTGCGTCACCGCAAGTTTGCTGAAATATTTCAGCAAGAGCCTTCAATGGAGAAGGACACCCCACATGGCAAGCAGCAGCCCCCTTTCAGGCGCCCTCGCCCTGGCCGCCGCGGCCGCCGTCATGGCCCCCACCGCCGCGTCCGCCACCCCGCCCGGCGCCAAGGACGTCACCGCCGTCCTCTTCGAGTGGAACTTCGCCTCGGTCGCCAAGGAGTGCACCGACACGCTGGGCCCGGCCGGCTACGGCTACGTGCAGGTCTCCCCGCCCGCCGAGCACATACAGGGCTCGCAGTGGTGGACGTCGTACCAGCCGGTCAGTTACAAGATCGCGGGTCGGCTCGGCGACCGGACGGCCTTCCAGAGCATGGTGAACACCTGCCATACGGCGGGCGTGAAGGTCGTCGTCGACACCGTCGTCAACCACATGTCGGCGGGCTCCGGCACCGGCACCGGCGGCTCCTCGTACACGAAGTACGAGTACCCCGGCCTCTACTCCTCCTCCGACTTCGACGACTGCACGAGCCAGGTCACGAACTACAGCGACCGCTGGAACGTCCAGCACTGCGAACTCGTCGGCCTCGCCGACCTGGACACCGGCGAGGAGTACGTCCGCAAGACCATCGCCGGGTACCTGAACGACCTCCTCACCCTCGGCGTCGACGGCTTCCGCATCGACGCGGCCAAGCACATCGACACGGCCGACCTCGCCAACATCAAGTCGCGCCTCAGCAACCCCTCCGCGTACTGGAAGCAGGAGGTCATCCACGGCAGCGGCGAGGCCGTCCAGCCCACCGAGTACACGGGCAACGGGGACGTCCAGGAGTTCCGCTACGCCTACGACCTCAAGCGCGTCCTCAACAACGAGAACCTCGCCTACCTGAAGAACTACGGCGAGGGCTGGGGGTACCTGAGCAGCTCGGTCGCGGGCGTGTTCGTCGACAACCATGACACCGAGCGCAACGGCTCGACACTCAACTACAAGGACGGCGCGAACTACACGCTCGCCAACGTCTTCATGCTCGCCCACCCGTACGGCGCCCCGGACGTCAACTCCGGCTACGAATGGTCGGACGCGGACGCCGGACCGCCCAAGAGCGGTGCTGTGACCGCCTGTTGGCAGGACGGCTGGAAGTGCCAGCACGCCTGGCCGGAGATCCTGCGCATGGTCGCCTTCCGTAACGCCACCCGCGGCGCGTCGATGACCGACTGGTGGGACAACGGCGCCGACGCGATCGCCTTCGGGAGGGGCGCGAAGGGCTATGTGGCGATCAACCACGAGTCGAGCAGCCTGAGCCGGACGTACCAGACCTCCCTGCCCGCGGGCACGTACTGCAACGTCCAGAGCAACACGAGCGTGGCGGTGAACTCCGGTGGGCAGTTCACCGCCACGCTCGCCGCCGACACGGCGCTGGCGATCTACGCCGGCAAGAGCAGCTGCTGAGTCGCGCCTACTTCCAGGTGTCGCTCGCGGAGTATCCGGACGAACTGCCCGTCGTGTACGAGCGGTTCGCGCCGGACTCCCAGGTCACGTTCCCGGAGCCGTCCTTCTTGATGTACTTGTACTCGAACGCCGTGCTCTTCGGGACGATCACCGACCTGCTCCAGGTCGGATAGGAGGCCGACGACAGCGGGATCGCGTCGGTCGGACTCCAGGAGCCGAGGGAGGCGATCGAGCCGACGACGTAGACGTTCGTGCCCACGGTCGTCGTCGCGTTGACGTTGAAGGTGACGTCGGTGGCGCTCGCGTTCGCGACGTTCCAGGAGTTGTTCAGGGCGAGCGCCGACGTCGTGGTCGCCGCCGTTCTGTTGGCGTTGGACTCCCAGGTCACGTTCCCGGAGGCGTCCTTCTTGATGTACTTGAACTCGAACGACGTGTTGATCGGCAGGCTCACCTGGCCCGACCAGATCGGGTACCCGGACGACGACAGCGCGACCGCCTTGGACGTGTCCCAGCTGCCCAGCGCCGCGATGGAGCCGACGACGTAGACGTTCGTGCCGGTGCTGGTGGCCGCGTACGCGTTGAAGGTCGCCGTCACCGTCGAGCCGGGGTCGTCGTCCCCGCCGCCCTCGCAGGTCGTGCACGGGATGAACTCGCCGTCGTAGAAGGCGATCGCGCTCTTCGCCGGGACGGTGAGCGTGGCGGTGCCGCCGGACACCGTCACCGTCGTCGAGCCGTTGTCGACGACGTTCGCGTACGTGCCGTCGGCCATGCCCGTCGCGAACGTGTGAGTGGCCGCGGAGGAGCCGTTGTTGAGCGCGATGTAGCCGCCCGTGCCGCGGCCGAAGCCGATCACGCTCGACGACTTCGTGGACCAGTTGGCCACGGCTGCCGAGCCCACCGCGTTGTGCCACTTCACCATGCCGGTGATCGCGGTGTCGCGCTGCAGGCAGTACCAGCCGCCGGAGCAGTTCGTGTCCGTCACGAAGCCGCCCGAGTTCGGCGGCGCCTGGTCGGAGGACGACCACTCGAAGCCCGAGTAGATCGTCGGCGTCGACCACTTGTAGGCCAGCTCGAAGACGTTGGCGAGCCGGTAGGTGTCGCCGTCCTTGTAGCTCATGTGCAGGCCGTTGCGCTCGGTGTCGTGGTTGGTCACGAAGGACACCGCGTTCGCGGGGGTGAGGATCCCGGAGGAGGACAGGGAGGCGAGGTCGCTCACGTTGCCCTGGAACGCGGACTTCAGCCTGCTCGCGTAGGTGAAGTCCAGCACGTCGCCCGAGGCGTAGTAGTCGGAGGCGGCCGGGGTCGAGCCCGGGTACACCTCCTGGAAGATGTACGGATCCGCGCCCGAGGACGTGTCGGAGAGCTTCGCCCAGATCGCGTTCAGGTCCGCGACCGGGATGTGCTTGGCGGCGTCGATGCGGAAGCCGTCCACGCCCAGGGCGATCTGCTGGTTGAGGAAGGCGGCGATGCCCGAGCGGACGTCGTCGTCCTCGGTCTCCAGGTCGGGCAGGCCCAGCAGTTCGCAGTTCTGGATCTCGTTGAGGTTGGACCAGTCGTCGATGATCAGGTCGGAGTCGCTGCACTCCGCCGACGTGTGGAAGTCGTCCGGGTCCCAGTCGGCCGTGTCGTACTTGTTGGTGAGCGTGGTCCCGTTGTAGCCGACGCCGGTCTGCGCCGCGGTGTGGTTGATCACCGCGTCCGTGTAGACCTTGACGCCGGCCGCGTGGCAGGCCGTGACCATCGACGCGAACTGGGCCGCCGTCCCGAAGCGGCCGTTCAGGCGGTAGGAGTACGGCTGGTAGACGTCCCACCAGTAGTAGTTGGACTGCTTCAGGGACTCCGACGGCGGGGCGACCCACACCGCGCCGTAGCCGTTCGGGCCGAGGACGTCGGTGCACTCGGACGCGACCGAATTCCAGTTGTACTCCCACAGGTTGGCGATCACATCGCCGGATGCCGTGGCGTCCGCCCGGGCGGGGGCGGCGGGGAGGGCGATCGCCCCGGCGAGGGCGAGCGCGGCGGCCGCCACGGTGGTGGCGGTGCGGCGCAGGACGCCCGGGGGGCGGGGGCGGTGTCTGGCAGTCATGTGCGGCTCCGGAGGGGGTTGCGGGGTTCAACAACCCGTGAGCGTGGGGCAGTTGAGAAGGGCCGTCAAGGTCTGGGTGAAAGTTCTTTCCATGAATTGCAAGACTCTTGCTGTAAAGCTTTCGTTAGCGATACGGTCGCGCGGGGTCGGACCCAAGTAAGCCGTAAGCGCAAGGAGTTCCCGCCTGTGACCACCAGATGGCCGGCGCCCCCGGCGAACCGCACCGCGCAGAGCAGACGCACGGCGCAGCGCAAACGCACCGCGCAGGGCAGACGGATCGCGGCCGTCACCGTGACCGCCTTGGCGGCAGCCCTCGTGCAGCCCCTCGCGGCCCACGCCGACAGCCCGCCCCCGCCGCCGTCCGACGCCAAGCTCGCCGCCGCGCCCGCCCGGCACGACGACACCCGCGAGCAGTTCTACTTCGTCCTGCCGGACCGCTTCGCCAACGGCAGCACCGCCAACGACCGTGGCGGGCTCACGGGCTCCCGGTTGAGCACCGGCTACGACCCCACCGACAAGGGCTTCTACCAGGGCGGCGACCTCAAGGGCCTGACCCAGCGCCTCGACTACATCAAGGGCCTCGGCACCACCTCCATCTGGATGGCCCCGATCTTCAAGAACCAGCCCGTGCAGGGGACGGGGAGCAACGCGTCCGCCGGCTACCACGGCTACTGGATCACCGACTTCACCCAGGTCGACCCGCACTTCGGCAGCAACAAGGACCTGGAGACCCTGATCTCCAAGGCGCACGCCAAGGGCATGAAGGTCTTCTTCGACGTCATCACCAACCACACCGCGGACGTCGTCGACTACGAGGAGAAGTCCTACGACTATCTCTCCAAGGGCGCCTTCCCCTATCTGACCGAGGACGGCGAGCCCTTCGACGACGCCGACCACGCGAACGGCACGAAGAAGTTCCCGGCGGTCTCCGCCGCCTCCTTCCCGCGCACGCCGACCGTGCCGTCCGAGAAGAAGAACGCCAAGGTCCCGTCCTGGCTCAACGACCCGACGATGTACCACAACCGCGGCGACTCGACCTTCGCCGGCGAGAACTCCACCTACGGTGACTTCTCCGGGCTCGACGACCTGTGGACCGAGCGTCCCGAGGTCGTCAGCGGCATGGAGAAGATCTATCAGCGGTGGGTCAGGGACTTCGACATCGACGGCTTCCGGATCGACACCGTGAAGCACGTGAACATGGAGTTCTGGACGCAGTGGGCCACGGCCCTCGACGCCTACGCGGCCGAGCACGGCCGGGACGACTTCTTCATGTTCGGCGAGGTCTACTCCGCCGACACGTCGATCACCTCCCCGTACGTCACCCAGGGCCGCCTCGACGCCACCCTCGACTTCCCCTTCCAGGAGGCGGCCCGGCAGTACGCCTCCCAGGGCGGCAGCGCGCAGACGCTCTCGAAGGTCTTCGGCGACGACTACAAGTACACGACCTACAAGGCCAACGCGTACGAGCAGGTCACGTTCCTCGGCAACCACGACATGGGCCGCATCGGCCACTTCCTGAACCAGGACAACCCGAACGCGACCGACGCCGAACTCCTCGCCAAGGACAAGCTTGCAGGCGAGCTGATGTTCCTCAGCCGAGGCAACCCGGTCGTCTACTACGGCGACGAGCAGGGCTTCACCGGCTCCGGCGGCGACAAGGACGCCCGCCAGACGATGTTCGCCTCCCGCACGGCCGACTACCTCGACGACGACGAGATCGGCACCGACCGCACGCATGCGAGCGACGCCTACGACACGAGCGCGCCGCTGTACCGGCAGATCGCCGCGCTGGCCGAGCTCCGCAAGGCCAACCCCGCCCTCACCGACGGCGTCCAGACCGAGCGCTACGCGGCCGACGGCGCCGGCGTCTACGCCTTCTCCCGCAACGGGACCGGCAAGGACACGACCGAGTACGTCGTCGCCTTCAACAACGCCGGTGAGGCGAAGTCGGCGACCTTCGCGACCGGCTCGGCCGACATGAAGTTCTCCGGCATTTACGGGACTTCGGGCACGGTGACGTCCGGCGGCGACAAGAAGATCACCGTCACCGTCCCGGCTGGCTCCGCGGTCGTCCTCAAGGCGGCCGGCAAGCTCGCCGAGCCCGCCACCGCGCCGACGCTCACCCTCAAGGCCCCCGCCACCGGCGCCACCGGCACGGTCGAGATCAGCGCCGACGTCGAGGGCGGACAGCTGAACCGGGTCGTCTTCGCCGCGCAGGTCGGCAACGGCAAGTGGCAGACGCTCGGCTCCGCCGACCACGCCCCCTACAGGGTCACCCAGACCATCGGGGACGACGTGGCGGCCGGAACCGCCCTGCGCTACAAGGCGGTTGTGATCGACTCGGCCGGCCGCACCGCGAGCACGACAGCGGCCTCCACCACGGGCACCCCGCCCGCCGAGGAGATCCCCACCGTCTCCTCCCGCGACTACGCGATCGTCCACTACCAGCGCACCGACGGCGACTACGCGAACTGGGGCCTGTACGCCTGGGGCGATCTCGCCGACGGCGAGTCCACGACCTGGCCGGAAAGCCACCCCTTCATCGGCCGCGACGCCTACGGAGCCTTCGCCTACGTCAAGTTGAAGCCGGGCGCCTCCGGTGTCGGCTTCCTCGTCATCGACAAGGACGGCAACAAGGACGTCTCCGCCGACCGCACGATCGACGTCACCAAGACCGGCGAGATCTGGATCGAGCAGGGCAAGGCGGACGTCCGCACCGAGCGGCCGGAGTACCCGGCGCAGGACAAGACCAAGGCCGTCCTGCACTACCACCGGGCCGACGGGAACTACGACGGCTGGGGGCTGCACGTCTGGACCGGCGCGGCGAACCCCACCGACTGGTCGAAGCCCCTGGAACCGGTGCGGACCGATGCCTATGGCGCGGTCTTCGAGGTACCGCTCAGCGCCGGAGCCACCAGTCTCAGCTACATCCTCCACAAGGGCGACGAGAAGGACCTGCCCAGCGATCAGTCGCTCGACCTCACGGCGAACGGCCACGAGGTGTGGCTGCTGAACGGCCAGGAGAAGTACCTGCTCCCGCAGCCCGCGGGGTCGGCGGCCGCCCTCGACCTGACCACCTCCAAGGCGGTCTGGATCGACCGGAACACGGTCGCCTGGAACGGCTCCGCGACGGCCGCCTCCACCCAGCTGCTGTACAGCCGCGACGGCTCGATCGTCGCGCAGGACGGCGCGCTGACCAGCGACGACGGACGCTGGCTCCGCCTGTCCAAGACCACCCTCACCGACGCTCAGAAGGCGAAGTTCCCGCACCTGAAGGACTACACCGCCTGGTCCGTCGACCCGCGCGACCGCGATCGGGTCCGCGAGGCCCTCACCGGGCAGGTCGTCGCCTCCCAGCGGGCCGCGAACGGCGCCGTGCTCGCGGCGACCGGCGTACAGATCGCCGGCGTGCTCGACGATCTCCACCCGGCCGCCACGAAGGCCGACCTCGGGCCGACGTTCGACAGGAGCGGCCGTCCGACGCTGGGCGTCTGGGCGCCGACCGCGCAGAGCGTGTCGTTGGAGCTCGACGGCTCCACGGTGAAGATGAAGCGGAACGCCACCACCGGCGTCTGGTCCGTCACCGGCCCCAGGTCCTGGAAGGGCAAGGAGTACCGGTACGTGGTGAAGGTCTGGGCGCCCAGCGTCCGGAAGATCGTCACCAACAAGGTCACCGACCCCTACTCGGTCGCCCTGACCACCGACTCCGAGCGCAGCCTCGTCGTCGACCTGGACGACAAGTCCCTCGCCCCGAGCGGCTGGTCGACCTACCCCAAGCCCAAGGCCGTGCCGCTGAAGGACGCGCAGATCCAGGAGCTGCACATCCGGGACTTCTCCGTCGCCGACAAGACGGCCACCGACCCCGGTACGTACCTCGCCTTCACCGACAAGGACAGTGACGGCTCCCGGCACCTCAAGGAGCTTGCCAAGTCGGGCACGTCGTACGTGCACCTGCTGCCCGCCTTCGACATCGCCACCATCCCCGAGAAGAAGTCCGACCAGGCGACCACCGACTGCGACCTCGCCTCCTACGCGGCCGACTCCGACCAGCAGCAGGAATGCGTGGCCGCGATCGCCGCGAAGGACGCCTACAACTGGGGGTACGACCCGTACCACTACACGGTCCCGGAGGGCTCGTACGCCACGGACCCCGACGGCACGGCCCGTACGGTCGAGTTCCGCCAGATGGTCAAGTCCCTGAACGAGGACGGCCTTCGGGTCGTCATGGACGTCGTCTACAACCACACGACGTCCAGCGGCCAGGCGGCGACGAGCGTCCTGGACCGGATCGTGCCCGGCTACTACCAGCGGCTGCTGGCCGACGGCTCGGTGGCGAACAGCACCTGCTGCTCCAACACCGCGCCTGAGAACGCCATGATGGGCAAGCTGGTCGTCGACTCGATCGTCACCTGGGCCAAGGAGTACAAGGTCGACGGCTTCCGCTTCGACCTCATGGGCCACCACCCGAAGGCCAACATCCTCGCCGTGCGCAAGGCCCTGGACGCGCTGACCCTCGCCGAGGACGGCGTCGACGGCAAGAAGATCATCCTGTACGGCGAGGGCTGGAACTTCGGCGAGGTCGCCGACGACGCCCGTTTCGTCCAGGCCACGCAGAAGAACATGGCGGGCACCGGCATCGCGACCTTCTCCGACCGTGCGCGCGACGCCGTCCGCGGCGGCGGGCCGTTCGACGAGGACCCCGGCGTCCAGGGCTTCGCCTCCGGTCTGTACACCGACCCCAACTCCTCCACGAACAATGGCACTTCGGCCGAGCAGAAGGCCCGGCTGCTGCACTACCAGGACCTCATCAAGGTCGGCCTGTCCGGGAACCTCGCCGCGTACCGCTTCACCGACACGGGCGGCAAGGAGGTCACCGGCGCCGAGGTCGACTACAACGGCGTCCCCGCCGGCTACGCGGACGCGCCCGGCGACGCCCTCGCCTACGCCGACGCGCACGACAACGAGTCGCTGTTCGACGCGCTGACGTACAAGCTGCCCGCCACGACCGGCGCGGACGACCGGGCCCGGATGCAGGTCCTCGCCCTGGCGACCGCGACCCTCTCCCAGGGCCCGGCGCTCTCCCAGGCGGGCGCCGACCGCTTGCGTTCCAAGTCCCTGGACCGCAACTCCTACGACAGCGGCGACTGGTTCAACGGGATCCACTGGAACTGCTCGGCCGGCAACGGCTTCGGGCGCGGGCTGCCGCCGGCCGCCGACAACGCGGCCAAGTGGCCTTATGCCAAGCTCCTGTTGACCACGGCGACGGCGGGCGTGGGCTGCCCGCAGATCACCGCGGCTGGCGCCGCCTACCAGGACCTGCTGAAGATCCGTACGACGGAGAAGGCGTTCTCCCTCGGGACGGCCGCGCAGGTGCAGTCGGCGCTGTCCTTCCCGCTGTCCGGCAAGGAGGAGACGCCCGGGGTGATCACCATGGAACTCGGTGACCTGGTCGTCGTCTTCAACGCGACGCCGACCGCCCAGCGGCAGACGCTCTCCGCGCTCGCCGGGACCGGATACCGGCTGCACCCCGTGCAGGCGGCGGGGAAGGACGCCACCGTGAAGTCCGCCTCCTACGCGTCGGCGTCCGGCACGTTCGCCGTCCCGGCCCGGACCGTGGCGGTGTTCGCCCGCACGACGCGCTGACGGAGACGCTCTGGACAGGGGCACTACCTTGGTGGAGCAGGCCTCGAACTCGGTCTGCTCCACCGGGGAGTCCGAGGGTTGACACATGAGCGTCAACGGCAGGCGGACGGACCTGACCGTGTTGGTCGTGGACCACACGGCGGCCGGCCGGTTCGCCCTGGGCGGCGTGCTGCGGCGCGCCGGTCACCAGGTCGTCGCGGTCGGCACCGGCAACGAGGCACTCGTCGAGCTGGACGTACGGCTGCGCAAGGGCACCCTGCCGGACGTGGCCCTCGTCGACGTGGAGCTGCCGGACATGACCGGCTTCGAGCTGTGCCGTCGGCTCAAGGCCCGGCCGCACATGTCCGGGCTGCCCGTCGTGCACTTCTCGGCGGCCGAAGCCGCCCCGGGCGACCTCGGCCAGGGGCTGGAAGCGGGCGGCGAGTCCCATCTCGCGCTGCCGGCCGAGCCCGAGGAGATCGACGCGGTGGTCCGGGCGGCCGTCCGGGCCGCGCGGCTGCGGGCCGACGACCAGGCGGCGGCGCGGCGGCTGACGCTGCTGTCGGAGGCGATCGTCACCATCCAGTCGGCGCGTTCCCCGCAGGAGCTGGCCGACGCGGCGGCCGAGGGCACCGCGCGGCTCACCGGCGTCACCGCCGCCGTCTTCGTCCTCGGACCGGACGACGAGCTCTACCGCGGCACCTCACGCAACCGCACCTCGCTGGCGCTGCCGGACGCGGGCGCCCATCGGACCGTGACCGCGCTGCTGCGGCGGCTCGCCCACGGTCAGGCGGGGGTGCGGATCACCACCGTGCCCGCGCCGCTGTGGCCCGCCGGGTTCTTCCGACCCGGTGTGCAGCACGACGCCCGGCTGGTGCTGATGCCCACCCAGGACGGCCGGGCGGCGGTGTGTCTGGCCACCCCCACCCGCGGGGTGCGCAGGGTGGACCCGGCGAACGAGTCGCTGCTGGCCCGGCTCGCCCAGGCCACCGTGCTGGCCGCCGAGCCGCTGCTGATGTACCAGATCGAGCGGCACGTCGCCCTCACCCTGCAGCACAGCTTCCTGCCGCAGCCGCACCGGCTGCCCGAGCTGCCGGGCGTCGACGTCGTCGTCCGCTATGTGCCCGCGTCCCGGGAGACGGAGATCGGCGGCGACTTCTACGCGGCCCTGCGCACCGGGGAAGGCGTGCTGGCCGTCGTCGGCGACGTGGTCGGGCACTCGCTGGAGGCGGCCACCGTGATGGTCGAGATCCGGCATGCGCTGCGCGCCTACTGCGTCGACGAGAGCGACCCGGCGGTGCTCGCCGGACGCCTCGACCGGATGCTCCAGCTCTACCATCCCGAGGTCACGGCGACGGTCTGCCTGGCCCTGATCGACCCCGGCACCGGACGCACCCGGATCGCCAACGCGGGGCACATCCCGCCGCTGATCGTCCGGGACACGCGCAGCGCCGACTACGTCAAGGCGGCCGGCCCGCTGCTCGGCCTGGGCGTGCCGCACCCCGCGCCGACCGAGCTGTTCCTCGAACCCACCGACCGGCTCCTCATGGTCACCGACGGGCTGATCGAGACCCGGGGCGTCGACCTCGCCGTCTCGATGGAGCAGCTGCGCGCGGCGGCCATCGGCGCGATGCCGGGCCTGGACGCCCTGTGCGACACGCTCCTCACCTGCTTCGACCACGACCGGGACGACGACATCGCGATGCTGGCGCTGCGGCTCGACGGGGATGCGGCGACTAGGGTGAGCGCTGAGACCTAGAACAGGAGTACCCATGCCGCAGATCACCGTCGAACGTTCCCCGGCGCTCGACCACGTCGACTGGAACGCGTTCGCGCTCGCGCTGCACCCGGTGGTGGTCGAGGTGGCGGCCGCGCGACTCGAAGGCTGCAAGACGCGGGTCCTGCGGACCGAGGACGAAGTGGTGGGAGACGTGCGGGGAGCGACGGAGCAGGGCGGGCCCGCCATCGTGCACGTCACCCTCGCCCTGCTCGCCGGCCGCTCCGACGAGACGAAGGCCCGGCTCACCGAAGCCGTACTGGACCTGCTGCGCAAGCACATCGGGCCCGCCGACGGCGTCTCGGCGGTGCACGCCTCCGCCGAGGTCCGCGACCTGGACCCGTCCTACCGCAAGTACGAGGGCTAGGCGCTCCGCTGGGGGTGCCGCGATGTGCCGTCGTTCCGCTGCGGAGCCGTCGTGGCTGGTCGCTCCCCCACTCTCGGCTGCGCTCGAGCGGGGGGACCCCCATCGCGGCGGAGCCGCAGATGTCAGCGCCCCGCGCCCCTTCAGGGGCGCTGCCGAACCGCTTAGGCCCTAGGACGCGAGTGCGATGAGGCGGGTGACCAGGTTGCCGAAGGGGCCGTCGGCCGGTTCGCCGCCCAGTACGGGCCGCAGCAGGGTGCGCAGCTCGTCGTCGTAGGCCGCGCTGACGGCCGTCAGCGCGGCGAAGTCGTGCACGAGCTGGAGCTCCAGCTCCTCGCGCGGGATGCGCCGCCCGTCCAGCCAGATCAGCGCGGTCGACTCGGCGAGCGAGATCCAGGACCGGACGATCAGTTCCAGCCGCGGCGGCGGATCGGTGATGTCCAGATGCGACAGGATCTGTTCGTAGGCGACCTGACGTACGGAGTCGACGAGCGCGTTGGTGGTCGAAGAACCGACCGCCGGGCCGCCGCGCATCAGCGCGGAGAAACCCGGGCCGTGCGCGTCGACGAAGTCGAAGAACCTGCGCATCACGCGCAGCAGCCGGGCGCCCAGCGGGCCGTCGCGCGGCTCGGCGAACCGACCTGCGAGATCCTCCGACGCCCGCTTCAACGCGGCCTCGTACAGGCTGAGTTTGCCGGGGAAGTAGTGATAGACGAGGGGGCGTGAGATCCCCGCGGCCGCGGCTATCTCGTCGATGGAGACCTCGTCCGGCGAGCGTTGGGCGAACAGTTCGAGGGCGACGCCGATCAACTGCTGCCGACGCTCCTCGACTCCCATTCTGCGACGAACCCCGGTAGTCATACGAACACCTTACCGATCGGATCCGGACTCCAACGGACCGGATCGGCCGTGGTGTTCACCCCGATCGGACGTGCATCGGACGGGCATCGGACGGGCAGTCGATCAGCGCAGGCCGTTGATCGGGCGGCCGTCCGTCAGTTCGCCCTCCAGGCCGGCCTGGGCGCCCTGCTTCGCCGGCACCGTCAGCAGGTTGCCCTGCCCGGAGCCGGTCACCCCGCCCGTCGAGCGGATGGACGCCGTGTCCTTGTCGCCGGCGGCGAGGAGGTACCAGTCGCCGCCCTTCGACTTCCACAGCACCCCGGCCAGCACATGCGGATCGCGCGCCCCGCACGCCGGCACGTCCCCGGCCTTCGCCACGGCCGCCCCGAACGGCCCGCCCGGCGTGTGGAACTGGGCCAGCACCCGGTTGCCGTCGCCCCGCCAGGTCTCGGCCCGGGTGCACACCCAGGCCGCCGAGCCGCTCGCGTCGGGCAGCTGCTGCCGGGTGTAGCCCCAGGCGTTGACCGTCCGTACGCCCTGTCCGCGCGCGTCGGCCAGCGAGCAGGCGAACGGCGCCCAGGTCCGCAGCGCCTCCGCGCCCGTGGCCTCGGCGGGCGAGGTCGGGCGGCCCGCGGTGAGCCGGGCCGGGACGAGTTCGCCGAGGTCGCTGAGGAGTTGGCTGCCCGAGGCGTCGGTGAGCTGGAGGACGTTCCAGCTCGTGCAGGTCCCGGTCCGGGTGGCCGGGCTGGACAGCGGCGAGGTGATCCCGTCGTTCAGAGTCAGCTCCAACATCCCCGCGCCCGGCTTCGACAGATCCCGCTCGCCGGCCTTCGTCACCCAGGGGGCCGTCAGATAGCGGACGTTGCCGTCGGAGCGGCCGAGGACCAGTGCGCCCGCCTCGGCGCGGGTCGCGCCGTCGACCCGCGCGAAGTCGAGGGCCGCCCCCTCCGTGCCGTCCTTCGGTTCGGCGTAGCGGGCGATGCGCAGACCGTCGTAGAGGATCACCACGCGGGCGGCGTCGACCTCGCCCGCGTAGAGCAGCTGCGGCGGTCCGGCCGGGCCGCCGGTGGGGGTGTCCGGGGTGGCGGAGACCCGGACCGTCTCGCCGGGGCGGGCCCAGACGGCGAGCGCGCGGCGCAGCAGCGCGGTGTCGCGGGTGAGCGGGCCGCGCGCGGGCCAGACCGAGAAGTCGGTGCGGGCGGAGGTCTTCCAGGCGGCTGGGGGGAGCTTCACCAGCCGCCCGGGGTCGAGGGCGGCCTCGGCGGCCGGGTTCTGCGCGTACGCCGGGGCGGCCGCGCCGTCGGGTCCCCAGCCGCCGCCGGGCAGCGCGACGAGGACGCCGCACACGGCGAGCGCGGCCGCGGCGGCCAGCGCGGCCCTGGTGTGCCGGCGGCGGTGCATCAGATCGGTGGGCCGGGCCTGCAGCGAGCAGGCGTCGAACTCGGGGGAGTCGAGCAGCGCGTACTGCGCGGTGGGGAGCTCACCGGCCTCGCGCAGGGCCGCCGCGACGTCCTCGACGCCGGACGCGGTCAGCACCTCGCGCACATCGCCGTCGGGGAGCTTCTCCAGACCGCGCAGGACGTAGGCGGCGCGGGCCGGGCCCGAGAGGGCGGCGAGCCGCTGGTCGAGGGCGAGTTCCTCGGCGCCGCCGGAGCGGGGGAAGAGCCGCAGGCCCCACACCTGGGGGAGCGGCGGCGGGAGCTGGGCCCGCTTGGGCCAGGCCCGCAGCCGCAGCGGCAGCCCCGCCTCCAGCGCCATGCGGACCACCTGGAGGCGGATGTAGGCGTACCCGGGGTCGCCGTCCCGGCCGGTGGACTGGGCCGGGATGACGGGTGCGCAGGCGCGGCCGCGGGGCAGGGCGCGTTGGGCGAGCGCGTGTGCGGTCAGGACCCGCCGACCGCGGCCGAGGCCGGGTGGCAGCACCAGATAGGCGAGCCGGACGAGACGCGGGTAGTGCTCGACGAGCGCGGCTTCGGCCTGCTCGACGTCGACGATCCGGTCGGCGGAGGATCCGGCTGCGGGGCGCGGGGCGACATCCTGTGACTGCACGTCCAGGCAAACGAGTGAGACGGTGGATGGTCACCGCCGTCACCACCGGTACCACCGCTGCCACCGTCATTGCCGTCGCCGCCGTCACGACCGCCGTGTGGTCAGTCCTTCGGTCCGTCCGCGACGAGCGCTCGCGCATAGTTGGCCATCGATCGCTGGTAGCGCGGCAGATGAGGGGCGAGCGCGCCGAGGACGAGGGACAGGCCCTCGCGGTCGCGGCCCAGGCTCGACAGACACAGGGCCAGGGTCGCGCGTACGGCGTCGTCCAACTCGTCGGACGGGCCGTCCAGTTCGGGGGTCAGCAGTTGGACGCCCTCCTCGGCCCGCCCGACGTTGCGCAGCGAGCTGGCCAGTTGGATCCTGGCGCGTCGGGCCTTGTAGCCGCTCACCTGGCCGAGGCCGCGCGCGAGGGCGTCCTGGTAGAGCGGGGCGGCCCGGTCCGAGTGGCCGGTCGAGTCCCAGGCGCAGGCCTGCTCGAACAGGCCGAGCGGACTGCCCTCGGGGAGTTCGGCGACGAGCGCGTCGATCACGGCCCGGAAGTCCGCCGCCGCCTCCTGCGGATACTCGTCGAAGGTCGCCCAGGCGGCGGTCACGCGGTCTTCCCAGTCCTCGGTCACCGGCTCACTCTCGCACGGGTGCGCCCGCCGGGGCGCCGGTATTTTGAGCGCACCGCGCGTGGGAGCCGTATCCAGGGCGAGGCTCTTGCAGGGAGGAACAGATGAAGGTGACCCGACCGATGCTCGCGGCGGCCGCCGCCGCGGCGGCGCTGGTGCTGACGGGCTGTGGTTCCGGCGAGGCCACGAAGGCCGCCGCGACCGTGCCGGTGGCCGCGACCGGCAGCCTGGAACAACTGGCCGCCAAGGTGAAGTGCACGCCCGACATGCAGACCGACGCCGACGAACTCCGGCAGGCCATCTGCAAGGTCGCCGCCGGCAAGTTCATCCTGGTGACCTTCGCGACCGACCGCGGTCAGCGCGAGTGGATCAACGGGGCCAAGGACTACGGCGGCCACTACCTGGTCGGCCGCAAGTGGGTGGCCGTGGGCGAGGAGACCAGCACCGTCGACGCGTTGCGCAAGACGCTCGGCGGTGACATCGAGGAGGGCACCGACCACTCCGCGCACGTCGAGGGCGAGCCCTCCGACGGCGCGACCCACTCCGGCTCCAGCCACTGACCGAGCTGCGCACCACGCAGCGGCTGCACACCACTCCACACAACTTCATGCACACGAAAGAGCCGGCGGTGAGGAATCCTCACCGCCGGCTCTTTCAGTCGACCCTACTCAGTGGATCACTGCCTGGGTCACTTGCACTTCTTGCCGGTGTTGATGCAGTTGACCATCTGGTTCATCACGTTCGTGGAGAAGAAGTTGATGAAGTCGTTGTGGTCGGTGATCGGCTTGTGCAGGTTCTCCGGGAAGGTGTCCACCGCGTACGGGTTCACGACCGTCCCGTTCTGCAGCTTCGGGGCCGGGACGTTGTAGACGAGCCGGACCTGGAGCTGGGGGATCGCCTTGAAACCGTTGGCGCAGGTGCCGTCGGCCTGGACGAACGACACGTGCGTGCGGTGGTTGGCCGAGTCGATGTTCTGGCCGTCCCAGCAGCTCTGGAAGTTCGACAGGCGGACCACCTGGCTGCCCTGCGGGCAGATCGGGTACTTGTCCTTCAGCTGCACCTTGTTCTCGAAGCCGGTGCAGCTCCAGTTCACGTTGGCGTTGGCGTTGCCGTTGACGAAGGCCTTCGCGTCACCGGTGATGATGCGCAGGGCCGTCGGCATGGCGACGACGTTGCCCTTCTTGTTGCCGACGAACTTGAGCTGCGCCTGGGCGGGCTGCAGGATCTTGCCGACGTTGCCTTCCTTGCCACCGCCGTCGTTGTTCTGGTCGAAGTCCTGCGTGCCGTCCTGGAGACGCAGCACCGGCCAGAAGTACGAGGACTTGTCGCCCTGGTTCTGGCAGCTGGTGCCGGCACCGGCCAGTTCCTGGTCGCTCGCGAAGGCGTCGTTGTTCTGGTTGCCCACGTAGTCGTGCAGGTGGTGGGCGCCGTTGGTGACACCGGGGGCGACGATCACGTTGTCCGTGTTGTGGTTGTCGTTCCCGTTGGTGCCGCAGCTGGAGGTGAAGGTGCCCCTCGAACCGCTGTTGCCGTTCGCGGCGAGACCGTTCTGGCCGACGCCCAGCGCGGCGTTGCCCTGGACCTTCGTGATGTCCACGAAGTCCGCGGCGACGGGTCCGTTGCCGCCCTGACCGTTCTGGCCGCCGTTGTTCCCGCCGTTGTTGCCGCCCTGGCCGCCGTTCTGGCCACCGGCGTTGCCCTGGCCGGCGTTGGCGTTGCCCTGGCCGCCGTTCTGCTGGCCGCCGTTGTTGCCGTTCTGGCCGCCGTTCTGCTGGCCGCCGTTCTGGCCACCGTTGTTGCCGTTGCCGTTGCCCTGGCCGGCGTTGGTGTTGTTCCCCTGCGTGGTGCAGGCCGCGAGCTGGCTCAACGCGTTGTCGAACTGGCCACCGGAGCGCGTGATGTTGATGCGGATCCGGTCGATCGTCGCGGCGCGCTTTTCCTTGAGGGGGCCGGTGATCGAGTTCGTGACGAAGTTGGCGTCACCCGCCTGGGCCTGGCGGGTCGAAGCGAGCCGGGTGTACGCCTCGGTGATCTGCTTGTCGAGGTTGGCCAGCTCGGTCGCGACGCCTTGCTTCGCCCCCTTGGGCACGTTCGTCAGCTTCTGCCCCACATCCGGGCAGGAGATGGTGGCCACCTGCGCGGCTGCGTTGGCGGCCTTCGTCTGGTTCTGGCCCGAGCTGTTCGACTCGTGCGCCGAAGCGTAGAAGTTCGCCCAGATCAGCCCGCCCCCACCGAGCGCTAGGGCCGCCGATGCTGCCACGGCCTTCGTGGCCATCGACGAACGGCGTTTACGTATGTTGCGTCCCATGGAACTCCTCTGACTTCCTTGCGGGGCAGCATCGAGGCGCCCGACAGGAGTGAAGCTGCCCCCTCACTTACGCACGCCGCCCCGGAGGTGTTCAGCGTCCTCAGAAATTGATGAGAGCTCCGTACGACAAAACAACCACAACACCCCCACATGGCCCAGTAGTTGGGGTGTTCACCGATCTCGGTCCAGATAGGCCAGCACCGCCAGTACCCTGCGGTTGTCGTCGCCGGCGACCTCCAAACCCAGCTTCACGAAAATGTTCGCGGTGTGTTTGGCGACCGCCCGCTCGGTGACGACCAGTTTGGCGGCGATGGCCGTGTTCGACCGGCCCTGCGCCATCAGCTCCAGAACCTCCCGTTCGCGCGGAGTGAGCCGGTCCACCGGCCCCTGTCCGTCGCCGGAGCGCCGGGCCAGCAGTTGCTGGATCACCTGTGGATCCATCGCCGTGCCGCCCGCCGCGACCCGCCGTACGGCGTCCACGAACTGGTCCGCGTCGAACACCCGGTCCTTCAGCAGATAGCCGATCCCGCCGCTGCCGTCGGCGAGCAGTTCGCGCGCGTACAACTGTTCGACATGCTGGGAGAGGACGAGCACCGGCAGCCCCGGCTTCGCACGGCGGGCTTCGAGCGCGCACTGCAGCCCCTCGTCCGTGTGCGTAGGAGGGAGCCGGACGTCGACCACGGCGACGTCCGGCTCCAGTTCGGCGAGCGCCCGGGACAGCTCGGGCCCGGTCTCGACCGCCGCGGCGATCTCGAAGTCATAGGCCTCCAGCAGCCGGACGAGACCGTCGCGCAGCAGGAAGAGGTCTTCGGCTAGGACAACACGCAAGGGATCTCCATGGTCACCATGGTGGGACCGCCCACTGGAGAGCTGACGGCCAGGACGCCGTCGAATGTACCCAGCCGCCGCTCGACCCCGGCCAGGCCCGACCCGGCGCCGGTGCTCGCGCCGCCCTGCCCGTTGTCGGTGACGGAGATCTGCAGCCGGCCGTCGCCGTGGTGCAGATCGACCCAGATCCGGTCGGCGCCGGAGTGCTTGATCGCGTTGGTCAGCACCTCGCTCACCGCGAAGTAGGCCGCCGACTCCACGGGCGCGTCCGCGCGGCCGCCCTCCAGTTCGACGCTCACCTCGGTGGCCAGCGGCAGGCGCAGCGCCAACGCCCTTACGGCGTCGCCCAGTCCGCGCTCGGCCAGCACCGGCGGATGGATGCCGCGCACCAGATCGCGCAGCTCGGAGAGCGCCTCGGCGGACGACCGGCGCGTCTGCGCCAGCAACGCCCGGGCTTTCGCCGGGTCCTTGTCGAGCAGCATCTCGACGGTGCCGAGGTCCATGCCCATGGCCACCAGCCGGGCCTGGGCGCCGTCGTGCAGATCCCGCTCGATGCGCCGCAGTTCGGCGGCCGAGGTGTCCACCGCGTCCCGCCGGGTCTGCGTCAACACCCGGACCCGCTCGGCCAGTTCGGCCTGACTGGGCGTCAACATCGCCCGGGTGAGCAGGAAGTGGACCTGGAAGACGCGCACGGCGTATCGGTGGGCGACGAAGAGCAGGACCGCGCCCAGGGCCCCGGCGCCGAAGGCGGACGTCTGGTCGCTGACCGGCACGAAGAGGTACCAGTACGCGCCGTCCTCCGCCCGCGTGTACACCCGCCACAGCCCGGCCGGCAGCGCCAGCCCCTCCAGCGGCGAGAAGACCAGGACGGCGGGCAGCAGGGCGGTCGCGAACCCGGCCGGCAGGTCCACCAGCAGCCACAGCAGGTCCCGCCAGGTCGCCGGGTCGCGCAGCAGCGCGTAGGTGCGCCGGAACGGGTTGGCGGTGGCGGGGGCCGGCCGGTACGCCGACGGGATGCGCACCCCGCCCCACCGCTCGGCGAGCGCCCGCCGCCGGTCGGCGTAGGCACGCACCCCCTTCACCGCATAGGGCGTGGTGAGGGCCCCGACCCCGAGGGGTATCAGGGCCAGGGACACGAGGGAGAGGCACAGGGCCAGGATGCTGAGCGGCAGCGACACGACGGCCAGCGCGAGCCCCCGCCCGGCCGCGAGCACCATCCCGCGTGCCCTCGAACCGCCGTCGCCGCTCTTCGTGTTGGTGTTCATGGCGTCAGTCTGACCGAGGCGCGGGCCGGCGGTCACTGGCCCGAGGCCCCCGGTCAGGGGGTGGTGCCAGCTACACCCCCCGACCCCGCCAGTACCTTCGCCTCGACCTCCGGATCCAGGCCGATCGGCGGGCGGTCCGGGCGTTGCGGCGCTGTCCCGCCGATCGACGTGAGCCAGCTCCAGGTGTCGGCGACGGTCTCCCGGACCGGCCGGCAGGACAGCCCCGTCGCCACCGCCCGCCACACGTCGGCCGCGTGCAGGGCGTCGTGCAGGTCGCTGCCCGGCGGCACCCACACCGGCAGCTGGGTCCACGGCTCGATGCCCGCGTCGAGGACGATCTCCGGTGCGGTCCAGCGCAGTTCGGCGGCCGAGCCGGTGGCCCACACACAGGCCTCCAGCAGCTCGCCCATCGTGGCGTGCCCCTGCGGGCTGATCAGGTTGTACGGGCCGCTCAGCTCCCGCTCGGCCGCCCCGAGGATCCACGCGGCGAGGTCGCGGGCGTCGATGTACTGCAGGGGCAGCCCGCGTGGGCCCGGCGCGAGGACCGGGCCGCCGCGCGCGATCCGGGCCAGCCACCAGGGCAGCCGGCCGACGTTCTCGTAGGGACCGAGGATCAGCCCGGCCCGGACGAGGACGGAGGCGTCCGCGCCGAAGGCGTCCACCGCGGCCAGCTCGCCGCCGCGCTTGTCCCGGGCGTAGTCGGTTCGGCCGGCGTCGGCTTCGGCGCCCTCGACGACCGGCGCGTCCTCGGCGAACCCGGCGGGCGGGGCCCAGGCGTACACCGAGCAGCTCGACACGTACACATACCGGCGGGCGCGGCCCCGCAGCAGGCGCGCCGCCTCGTGCACGGCGCGGGGCGCCGCCGACCAGGTGTCGACGACGGCGTCCCAGTCGTCCCCGCTCTTCGCCAGCGCGTCGAGGCCCCCGGGCGCGGTGCGGTCGCCGGACAGCGACCGCGTGCCGGGGACGGGCGCGTGCCGTCCCCGGTTCAGGACCGTCACCTCCCAGCCGCGCCCGAGAGCCGCCTCGACGACGGCCCGTCCCACGAACTCCGTACCGCCCAGCACCAGAAGTCTCATACCGGTGACTGTGCCCCGTGCGGACGCGGGAGGGAACCGCGCTCTGCCGTCGGCAGAGCGCCGGGTCAACGGCCGGTCGGCGGGGTGTACTTGTAGCCGACCCGGCGCACCGTCTGGATCGACTGGCGGTGCCGGACGCCCAGCTTGCGGCGCAGCCGCGCGATGTGGACGTCGACCGTGCGGCCGTCGCCCACATGCCCGTAGCCCCACACCGTGGTGACGAGCTGGTCGCGGGTGTGCACCCGGTTCGGGTGCGCCACCAGATGGGCGAGCAGCTCGAACTCCAGGTAGGTGAGGTCGAGTTGCTGACCGTCGACCGCGGCGGTGCGCTGCGCGGAGTCGATCCGCACGAGCGGTTCGCCGGCCGCCTCGGCCCGGTCGGCGGCCGGCTGGTCGGGCACCGCCACGGGCAGGAACGGCGGCTGCTGGTCGGCCGGCACGAGGACCAGGTAGCCGATCATCGGCGGCTGCCCCGGCAGCGTGGGCAGGGTGTGCTGGGGAGCGGGCAGCCAGGTCGCGCCCGGCGGCAGCAGGTCCGCGACGTCCACCACCTCGTCCCGGTCCACGGCGCGCAGCCGGTGCCGGGGCGGGCCCGAAGGGGCGGTCGGGGCGGGTGCGTTGAGGGAGGGAGCGGAGGACAGAGAACGGGTGGTCGCCATGAGAGGTCAGCTCTTTCGCGCGAGGGGTTCGTCATCGAGGGACGTACGTCGTGCGCGCTGGCCGAAGGCCGGGGTGTACGGCTTTAGAGGGCCTGCGCGTTCACCGCGCGGCAACACACCCGGTCGAAGTCGTGGTGCTGACGGGACGGCCAGAAGGGCTCGAGGTCGTGGCGACCTGTCGCGGTGTACTTCTGGAAGCTGGCCATGGCCCCATTGAAGCAGACACCGGCCCGTTGCAGGAGCCTCCTCTCACAGCTTGGACGGATCCTTGACGGGTGGCCGAAAGACGAGGTGGCCGAAAGGCGAGGCCGGCGTCAGTCGACGACTGCGGCGGTCGCCAGCAGCGTGCGTACGGCGGCGCGCACCACGTCGTCCGGGTGCGGTCCGTCGCCGTGCATGTGGTCGGTGATGATCCGGCGCGGTGACTCGGCGCCCTCGCGCAGCGGGGCCTCGGCGAAGCGGGGGAGGAAGCCCATCTCGGTGAGCGTGAGCACCGGGTGCTGCGGGTCGGGGTAGATCTTGTTCCACTCGAGCGCCTGCCGGGCCAGGGGTTCCACGGTGTCCTCGGTCCGGCCCGTGATGCGCCACACGGCCAGCGCGGCCGTGGCCCGGGTGCCCGAGAAGGGGCTCGGAGCGAGGAGCGGCTCGATGAGCGGCAGCAGCGGTGCGGCGGCGGGGCCGAGCCGGGCCGCGACGATCGTCGTCCAGGCCGACGCCCCGGCGATCATCTCCCCCCGCAGGAGGGACAGCGCCGGCTCGGGGTCGCCTGCGACGGCGTGGAGCGCCATCGCGGCCTCCACCGTGACCGAGGAGTGGCCGCTCGTGGCCACGCAGTCGCGCAGCGCCCGTTCGGCCACGTCGCCCGCGGCGGGCCCCAGCCCGGCGAGCACGGCGACCGCGGCCGACGGGTAGCCGGTGCCGGTGCGTGTCAACAGCTCCGAGAGCTGTTCGACGGCGTCCTCGGCCGTCGCGGGGAACAGGGAGAGCGCCTTGACCAGTTCCGCACGGACGTTCTCCAGCCGGCGGGCCACCGCTCGCCCCACGGGCAGCGCGGCGGCCCCGAACTCCTCGGCCACCGCCTGGACGGCGCGCACGGTGTCGTACGCCCCCGGCGTCTCCTCGGCGAGCCGCACCGCCTCCTCGACCGCCACCGGCACGCGCGCGCGGGCCAGCACGGTGACCGCCTTCGCCCGCACCGCCGGGTCGTCGTCCGCGAGCGACGGCAGCACCTGCTCGGCCACGCGCGCGTGCAGCTCCGACGGCAGCGCGCAGGTCAACTGCGCCAGCTGGTACAGGTCCCAGTTCTCGCCGAACGCCTCGTGCAGGGCCCAGGGCAGCACGTCGGTCTCGCGGTCCCGCCAGTGCGCGGTGATCTCGAAGGCGAGCGGTATGCCACCGGAGAGGGCCCGCAGCGCGGCCTCGGGCTCCGCCAGGAGCCGTTCCTTGAACGTCCGGTGGGACTCCGGCCACAGATGGCTCTCCGTCTCGGATGCCTCCCGCTCGTCCGGCGGCTGCGCGCTGTACGCGGCCGCGCAGGCGTCGACCAGTGCGTCCGGCAGCGGCGCTTCGGTCGTGCGCAGCAGGTCCTCGGCGGCGGCGAGCGCGACCCGGGGCTCGGGGTCGGTCAGCAGGGCGCGCCGCCAGTCGCCGTCGGCCGGCTCCAGCAGGCCGAGCGCGGTCACGATCCGGGCGCGCACCAGGGGGTGGGTCTCCGCCGCCAGCCGGTCCCGCAGCAGCGGCGTGGGCGCCGGGGCGTCCTGCTGTCCGCAGGCGGCGATCAGCACCGCCATCGCCTCGCGGACGGCCGGGTCGGCGTCCCGCGTCAGCTGCAGCAGGGACGGCAGCGACTGCGCCGTGGTCCGCCGGCACCGCTCCTGTTCGTCCGTCGGCCCGGCCCAGTTCGCGAGGTTCGCGAGCAGTTCGAGCAGCTCGGCCCGATGGCCGGGGCCGTGCAGGGCGAGCCGGATCAGCGGCGGCACCGCGGGTGAGGTGCGCGTCTCGTCCCGGTAGCACAGCAGGGAGTGCAGCCAGGCCATCGCCTCCTCGCGCACCGCCTCGTCCGTGGACTCCATCGCGCGCAGCACTCCGGGCACGTCCCCCGCCAGGCCGTACGGGCGCACCGGTCCCGTCGAGCCGTTCTCCATCCCCATGAGGGCGCACGATATGCGCAAGGGGCGCCCACCGGAAAGGCGGGCGCCCCTTGCGTGCGAACTGGTCGGACGGACGGATCAGACCCGTCGGATCAGACCTGCCGGATCAGACCTGGCCGGCCTTCTCCAGCGCCGAGCAGCAGGTGTCCACGATCAGGCGGGTCACCAGGTACGGGTCGACGTTGGCGTTCGGACGGCGGTCCTCGATGTAGCCCTTGCCGTCCTTCTCGACCTGCCACGGGATACGGACCGACGCGCCGCGGTTGGAGACGCCGTAGGAGTACTCGTTCCACGGGGCGGTCTCGTGCAGGCCCGTCAGACGGTCGTCGATGCCCGCGCCGTAGTTCTTGACGTGGTCGAGCGGCTTGGAGCCCTCACCGAGGGACTCGGCGGCGGTGATGATCGCCTCGTACGTCTCGCGCATCGCCTTGGTGGAGAAGTTGGTGTGCGCGCCGGCGCCGTTCCAGTCGCCCTTGACCGGCTTCGGGTCGAGGGTGGCGGAGATGCCGAAGTCCTCGGCGGTGCGGTAGAGCAGCCAGCGGGCCACCCACAGGTGGTCGGAGACCTCCAGCGGGGAGACCGGGCCGACCTGGAACTCCCACTGGCCGGGCATGACCTCGGCGTTGATGCCGGAGATGGCGAGACCGGCGGCGAGGCAGTTGTCGAGGTGCGCCTCGACGACCTCACGGCCGAAGATCTCGTCCGCGCCGACGCCGCAGTAGTAGCCGCCCTGCGGGGCCGGGAAGCCGCCCTTGGGGAAGCCGAGCGGGTAGCCGTCCTGGAAGAACGTGTACTCCTGCTCGATGCCGAAGATCGGCTCCTGCGCGGCGAACTTCTCGGCGACCTCGGTGAGCGCGGCACGGGTGTTGGACTCGTGCGGCGTCATGTCGATGTCGAGGACCTCGCACAGGACGAGGATGTCGTCGCCGCCGCGGATCGGGTCGGGGCAGGTGAAGACCGGCTTGAGGACACGGTCCGAGGAGTGGCCCTCGGCCTGGTTCGTGGAGGACCCGTCGAAGCCCCAGATCGGCAGCGCGTCCAGACCGGCGGGCTCACCCGCGATGATCTTGGTCTTGGAGCGGAGCTTGGCGGTCGGCTGGGTGCCGTCGATCCAGATGTACTCAGCCTTGAAGGTCACGGGCCACTTCCTTCGGGGGTGTGTCTGACGCACTTTGCGGGTGCTGCGGCGCTGCGGCACTGGGGCGCCGCCTGTTTGCCCGGAAGCTTGTCAACAGGCGATTTCCCGATCATTGCTCGAATGTGAACCCCGTGTTACCTGGTGGTTCTGTGGCGCGGCTCACGGTGTGAGCCCGGAAAGTACGGTGCCGGCCCCGGTGAATGCGGTGTCGCCCCCGGAAATACGGCGGTCCTGCCGCTCGTGGCCGCGAGCGACAGGACCGGTGACACGTACGTGGGTTCTCGGCAGCCGAGCGTCACCCCACCTTCTCGATCAGGGCCCGGCGGATCAGGAACTTGCCGGGCTCACGGACCAGTTCGAACGCGGCGTTGTTCAACAGCGCGCAGCTGCCGGAGGGGCCGGTCACCTCGACGGTCGTGGACTTGTTGTTGTCCAGGTTGGTCACCTTGAGCTTGGTCCCCACCGGGAACTGATTGCTGGAGGCGGCCGGGGCGCCGGCCTCCCCGGAGAGGGTGACCGTGGAGCCGTTGCAGACCTGCTGACCGGAGCCGCCGCCGTTGCCGGGGTTCTGGGCCGGAGCCGAAGCGGCCGGGGCCGAGGGCGCGGGCGCCGATGCGGCGGGTGCCGAGGGGGCCTGCGAGGGCTGCGTCGGCTGGGAGCCCTGAGCCGACTCCCCCACCACGCACCCCGACGCCTGCTGCTGCACCTTGATCTGCGCGATGACGGCCTCGCGGTTGGCGATCCGGGCCTCCGACTGCGCGTCCGGAGCGGCCCGCTGGTCGGCGATGAACTTCTGGGTCTCGCCGAGCGCGGTGGCGAACCCCTGGCAGGCCGTCGAGTTCGCCGCGGACAGCGTGTTCGCGTTGTGCGCCGGCTGGGAGGCGTTCGAGGTGGTCGCCATGACGAACGCGCCACCGCCCGCCACCGCCGCCGCGCTGACGAGCAGCGCGATCTTCTTCTTCGTGCCGACTGTTCTTCTGCGCGACATGCGCGCCTCCTGGAACCTAGGGGAGCGTACGCCGGTATGTACGAGATTCCGAACGCGGTTACTCAGGGGTTTCGGCGGCCGTTCGGTGTGACGCGCGTCACGGCATCGCGTACGGCCTCGTCGGTGCGGGCCACCACCGCCGTGCCGTCGTCCGCGGTGATGATCGGGCGCTGGATGAGCTTGGGATGCTCGGCCAGCGCGCCGATCCAGCGCTCGCGTGAACCGGCGTCCCGCGCCCACTCCTTGAGGCCGAGCTCCTTGGCGACCGCTTCCGCGGTGCGGGTGATGTCCCAGGGCTCCAGACCGAGGCGGTCGAGGACGTCCCTGATCTTGTCCCGGCTCGGCACGTCCTCCAGATAGCGGCGGACGGTGTAGTCGGCCCCCTCGGCGTCGAGGAGCGTGAGGGCGCTGCGGCACTTGGAACAGGCGGGGTTGATCCAGATCTCCATGCCCGTCACGGTAGCGCCAAAGCGACCCGAAAGCCCTTGTGATCAGGGGCGATTGTCAGTGGTCGGCAGTAGAATAGAAGCAGTGTTCGAGGGTCCGCCGGAGGTTCCGGGTCGGGCCCTGACCGCGACAGGAGGATGCCTGTGCCCGCTGCCGCACTGAAGCCGAAGCCGTCCGCGACCCAGTCCACCGCGAAGCGTTCCGTCCAGCTCGATCTGCCCTATGTGCCCGTCCAGAAGCGGCCGTTGCCGCCCGGGCGGCCGCGCGACTGGTACGTCATGCACAACCGTCGTCTCAAGGCCATGCGTCTGGCCATCGCGCTGCTCGACCTGGGCGTGTATCTGCCGAACCAGGCCCGCAACGAGAAGATCCGCAGCACGGCGGAGCTGATCGGCGTGCATCCGCCGTCGGACACGACGTGCCACATGGTGCGGGCACTGCTGCGCTACTCGCGCTGAACGCTCGGCGCTGAGCGCTGAGCCATGGCGCCGGGGTGCCGGGCGCCGTTCGTATGCGACGGCGCCCGGCGTCGGGGCGGAGCTGATCGGCGTCCATCCGTCGTCGGACACGAGGTGCCGCATGGTGCGGGCACTGCTGCGCTACTCGCGCTGAACGCTCGGCGCTGAGCCGTGGCGCAGGGTGCCGGGGTGCCGGGTGCCGTTCGTTTGCGACGGTGCCTGGCGTCGGGGCGGAGCTGATCGGCGTCCATCCGTCGTCGGACACGAGGTGCCGCATGGTGCGGGCACTGCTGCGTTACTCGCGCTGAGCGCCTAGCGCTGAGCCATGGTGCCGGGTGCCGGGTGCCGGGTGCCGGGTGCCGGGTGCCGGGTGCTGTGGGGCTGGCGGGCCGGGGTGCCGTGGTGCCGGGTGCCGTTCGTATGCGACGGCGCCAGCGTCGGGGCGGACGCTTCCCTTCCGCCCCCCTTGCCTCTCGCCCCCTCGGAGCTCAGCTCGCCAGCTCCTTTTCCACCGGTGTGCGGAACCTCGGCGTCACCCGCGTCTCTCCGACCCACGCCCCCAGCCGCTCCGCCGCCGCCTCGATCGCCGCCTTCGCCTCGCCGCCGACCCCCTCCCCGTCCAGGATCCGCCAGACGATCTCCCCGTCGGCGCGCTGGGCCCAGCTGCCCACCACCCGGCCGTCCCACCACACCGTCGGCCCGACGTTCCCGCTGTAGTCGAACAGGGCGGGGCGCAGCTCCGGGGCCAGATACCAGTCCCGGCCCTGCCAGCCCATCGCCGTCGGGTCCAGGGCGGGCAGCAGGGCCGCCCACGGCTCCTCGGGGCCGGGCACGGGATCCACATCGCCGTCGACGACGTATCCCGTGCCCTCGTCCAGCGTCACCGCCCGCGCCCCGATCGCGGTCAGCGCCCGCCGGACGTCCGTCACCCGCCAGCCCGTCCACCACTTCAGGTCGGCCTCCGTGGCCGGGCCGCAGGCCCGCAGCCAGTGCCGCAGCAGGTCCGACTGGGCGTCCGCCGCGGGCAGTTCGGGGTGCTCGGGGGCGAGCGCCCAGCGGAACTGGCTCGACGTCCACGAGCCCAGCGGACGCCCTCTGACCACCTTGCCCTCCACGCCCAGCACCTTCAGCAGCCGGGTCACGACGGTGTGGACGCCCTCGTAGGACTTCCCGGCCGCGTACACGAACTGCTCCCGCAGCCGCGGCTCCTCGCGGGCCAGCTCGGCCGCCGTCGCCTGGCCGAGCCGGGCCAGCGCGGCCAGCGCCGACTCCTCGACCTCCTTCAGCCAGACCGCGTCCGGGGCGCCGGCCTTCGCCATGTCCTTCACCAGCGTGGCCCTCTCCCGCGCGGCGACCGCGAGACCGGTCGAGGCGTGCACGACGGCCGTCGACGCCGTCGGGAACACGAAGACGGTGTGCCGCATCCCGTGCATGCGGACGAGGGTCCGGTCCGCGTACAGCGCCCGGTCGGTCTCCGGGACGGTCACCGCCGGGTCGGCGAGCCGGGCGCCGATCGCCAGATACACCGTCGCCGGGTCCGAGCCGTGCAGGGCGAGCAGCGAGTCCGCCACCGCCTCGGGCGTCGCGGCCCGTGCCTGCGGCGCCAGCCGGTGCCGCAGCGCCAGCCTGGCCCGCCGCTCCGCGACCCCCACGTATCGCAGTCCGTCACCCATGCAAGCCTCTCCGCCCCTCGTCCGCCTCGTCGTCTCTCCGCCCTTTGCATCCTCCCCGACACCACTGACAACGGGGCCCCCGGACCTCACCTGTTTGCCGTACCCGGCATGCGGCCACCCCCGTCCGGGCCTTCACTGCGAACAGGAGGCCGCACGGATCGCAGAGAACGCTGGGATCGCAGGGAACGCAGAGAATGCAGGGAGTGCTGGGAACAGAGGGAACAGAGGGAGCACAGGGAGCACAGGGAGCACAGGGAGCACAGGGAGCACAGGGAACGCCGGGAGTGCCGTGGAACGGGAGGCGGACGTGGTGCGAAGGCGACGCGGATGACCACCCCCGCCGAACGGGCCGCGCGCGGCAAGCACGCCCGCAGACGCGTCCCCCGGTCCGCCCACGCCGGCTGGCTCCCGCCCGTCGACCGGCCCGACCCCGTCGCCGTCCTGGAACGGCAGGGCCGGGACCGGCTGCCCGAGCTGCTGCCGATCCGGTACGGGAGGATGACCGCCTCGCCGTTCGCCTTCCTGCGCGGCGCGGCCGCCGTCATGGCCGCCGATCTGGCGTCGCAGCCGCACACCGGACTGACCGTCCAGCTGTGCGGCGACGCCCACCTGCTGAACTTCGGGGTCTACGCCTCCCCGGAGCGGGCCCTGCTCTTCGACCTGAACGACTTCGACGAGACGTTCCCCGGCCCCTTCGAGTGGGACGTCAAACGGCTCGCCGCCTCCGTGGCCGTGGCCGCCCGCGAGAACGGACACGTCGAGCCCCGGGTGCACCGCGCCGCCCTGGAGACCGTCGCCGCCTACCGCACCGCCATGCGGCGGCTGTCCCGGCTCGGCGAACTCGCCGTCTGGCACGACCGCATCGACGCGGAACGGCTCCTGCCCCTGCTGCGCTCCGCCCGGCGCCGCGGACAGGCCGGGGCCAGCCTCACCCGCGCCCGCCGCCGCACCAGCCTCCAGGCCCTCGGCAAGCTCACCGAGGTCGTCGACGGACGCCCCCGCATCGTCCACGACCCACCGCTGCTCGAACCCGCCGGCGTCTCCGACAGCGCGGCCCTGCGCAAGATCTTCTGCGACTACCGCTCCACCCTCGCCGAGGAGCGCCGGGTGCTCCTGGACCGCTACCGGTTCGTCGACGTCGCCCGCAAGGTCGTCGGCGTCGGCAGCGTCGGCACCCGCTGCTTCATCGTGCTGCTCGCCGGGCGGGACACCGACGATCCGCTGTTCCTGCAGATCAAGGAGGCCCGCGCGTCCGTCCTGGAGGCGCACCTGCCGAACGGCCCCTATGCCCATCCCGGCCACCGGGTCGTCGCCGGACAGCGGCTGCTGCAGGCCGCCGGCGACGTCTTCCTCGGCTGGATGACCGGGCCCCAGGGGCGCGCCTTCTACTGGCGCCAGCTGCGCGACACGAAGGGCTCCGCCGACGTCGCCGGCATGTCCCCGGCCGAGCTCCTCGCCTACGCCCGGCTCTGCGGCACCGCCCTGGCCCGCGCCCACGCCCGGTCCGGCGACCGGTTCGCCATCGCCGGCTACCTCGGCGGCGCCGACACCTTCGAACGGGCCGTCGCCGACTTCGCCCTCGCCTACGCGGACCGGACCGCCGCCGACCACGCGACCCTGGGCAGAGCGGTCGCGGCCGGAGTGGTGACGGCGGCGCCGGGCGTCTGACAGCCGAGCTCTCCGAAAAAGCAGCTGCACGTTGAGTGACGGTTTCCGTACGCTGGAGGCATCAACCGGCCCCAACCGCTACGCACAGTCACTCATCTCTGCCCAGGAAGGAGGCACGCCATGGGCACCGTCGTTCTCTCCGGGACCGTCGTCCTGGTGGTCCTGGGATTCGGAAACCCGCTCTACTGGCTCGCCGCCGTCGCCGTGCTCTTCCTGTACGTGCGCTACGGACTCGACGCGTCCTCGACGTCCTCGGCGTCGTCGTCGCCGTCCGTCCCCGGCCCCGCCCAGGGTGCGGGACCCGCGCCGACCACGTACAAGGCGTACCGCAAGCGCCGTGACACGCAGGCCAAGTGGGAGCGGCGTTACCGTCGCGAGCGCCCCCTGGAGTACCGCCGTCAGGAGCGCGAGCGCAGCAAGCAGCCGTAACGGGCCTACGGTCTCACGGACCTACGGTCTTACGGGCCCATGGTTATGGGCCCATGGTCTTGCGGGCCCCCGGTCTCACGGGCCGGGGAGCCCTACAGACCCGGGGCTCCCCACACCGGGAACCAGCGGCTCAGGTCCTGTTCGAGCCGCAGGTCGTTCCCGAGAGCGGCCTTCACCTGCAACTCCAGCGCGTTGTCGCGCCGTTGCCCCGCACCGGGCAGCGGCGCGAACGGATAGAACGTGCCGCGCTTGTAGAGGTACACGAGCGCCAGCCGTCTGGCGCCCGTGTCCTCGAACCCGGCGAGGGAGCACAGCAGCTGTGGCCCGAAGCCGTTGACCTCCATCGCGCTGTTGACCGCGTGCAGGTCGTTGACCAGCAGCGACAGCTGGTCGGGGGTGCGTTCGGAGACCAGCCAGGAGTAGCCGAAGTCGTCCCGCTGGAGTCGCACCGGGGGACCGGTGCGCTCGGTGTCCGCGTCGAGGAGCGCCTGGACCTCACGGTGCGTCTGTTCGAAGGCCGAGCCCTCGACGGTCGCGAAACACACGGCGCCCTGCCCGGTCGGGGTGAACCCGGCCGCCGCCTCCAGCGTCACCGCCGCCGAGGGCAGCGCGAACAGCTGATCGAGGTCCGGCACGACCGGCTTCGTCCGGCCGAGCAGGATGTCCAGCAGCCCCATGTCCGTCAGCCCGCCTTCCCGGGCGTGGCCGCCTCGCCCAGTTCGGCGGAGATCCGCCCCAGCTGGTCGAGCCGCTGCTCCAGGCTCGGGTGGGTGGAGAAGTACTGCTCGAGGCCGGGCTCCTTGCCGGTCGCGGGGGTGAAGTAGAAGGCGTTGAAGGCCTGCGCGGTCCGCAGGTCCTTGTTGGGGATCCGGGCGATGTCGCCGGAGACCTTCGTCAGCGCGGAAGCCAGCGCCGAGGGGCGGCCGGTCAGGTGCGCCGCGGCCCGGTCCGCCGCCAGCTCCCGGTACCGGGAGAGGGCCCGGATGAGGAGGAAGCTGATCGCGTATACGGCCGCCGAGACACCCATCACGGCGGCGAAGACGACCGCGGTGTTCTGGTCCCTGCGCCCGCCGCCGAACAGCTGCGAGTAGAACGCGAACCGCACGATCAGCCCCGCGATGACGCCCAGGAACGAGGCGATCGTGATCACGGCCACGTCCTTGTGCGCGACATGCGACAGCTCGTGCGCGAGCACGCCCTCCAGCTCGGCCGGCTCCAGCCGCCCCAGCAGGCCCGTCGTCACGCACACCACCGCGTGCTCAGGACTGCGCCCGGTCGCGAACGCGTTCGGCATGCCCAGGTCGGAGACGGCGACCACCGGCTTGGGCATGTCCGCCAGGGCACACAGCCGGTCGACCACCGCGTGCAGCTCGGGATACTCCTCGCGCTCGACGACCCGCCCGCGCATCGCGAACATGGCGATCCGGTCCGAGAACCAGAACTGCGCGACGAACATCGCCGCCATCAGCACGACGACCAGCACCCACGATTTCAGCAACACGATCAACGCGGCGACGAACGCCACGTACAGCAGCCCGAGCAGGAACAACGTGACCGTCATCCGCACGGTCAGTCGCCGGTCGCTCCGGAAACGGCTCTGCATCTGCATCACCCCGCAGTCAGGCACTCGCCCCACTGCCAGTGTGCACCGCCCCAGCCCCATGGAGTGGTCCGTAACGACCCTAGACGGAGCAAAAGGTCCCTGTGCGGTGCGGCGGGACCCGCCTAGTACGGCGCACGGAACCGTATGTACCCCAGCAAAAGGATCAACGCGGCCACGCCCGCCAGTACGAGCGTCGTCGACATCCACGACGAACGAGTCCGCGCCACCGGCCGCGGATCGCTCCGGAACGGGACCGCCTCCGGCGGATTCTCCTTCCACCGCGCGGCCAACATCCGGGCCCGAGCCGAGGGCTCCTTGTATGCGGCGTCATCCGCCCACTTGATGTCGAACTCCCGCTCGACGTCGTCCTGACCGCGCTCGGTCATCGCTGGTCCACCCCCGTGTGCCTGATCCCGTTGAATAGAACATACGCCCGTACGCATTCGTCCTGCACGACAGGATCAGCTTTCGCCCCGGCTGCCGTCGGACCCGGAGTGATTCCGAGCGCCTGGCTCGGCACCACCGTTCAGCTCGTTCCGGACCTGCCGCCACGCGCGGATGATCTGCGGCAGCCGAGACAGCACCTCGCTGATCTGGGTCAGCAGCAGCGTCAGGCAGCCGAACGTGGCGAGGATCACCAGGGTCACATCGTCCCACTTCACAGCACGTCCCCAGGGGTGGGACGGTATCCGGCGAACAGCGCCTGACGGGAGATCCAGTCGAGCGCCTCCGCGCCCAACTCGTCAGGCGCTTCGAGCAGCGCCGTCTCCACGGCCGTGAGATCGGCCAGCGTCCCCGGTGCGTCCGACCGGTCCAGTGCGGCGAGCCGCTGCATCGCGGTGCGCACCGCGCCGGGCCAGCCCGGCAGGCCGAAATGGTGGGGTGCGCGGAGCGCGGCCGTAAGAGCTCTGTGCAGCAGTGCCGCGCGCCAGCCCTGCTCCCGCATCACCTCGGTGGTGAACCAGACCCGGTCGTCGACCTGCTGGACGAACTCGGCCAGGGGCGCGGGCGCGGACCCGGCCCGCAGGGTGAAGGCCCATCATCAGATCTTCGGCTATCTCATCAAGTCGTTCGGCCCGGTGGGCAGATTCGGGCTACCGCCCGACCAGCGCTTCCGCTTCGTCTGGCGCGTCCCCGAACCCCCCGCCGACTAGAACCGCCCGACTCACGCACGGCCCCGCCCGCACGGCGAAGGCCGCCACCCCGATGGGGCGGCGGCCTTCGCCATGCGGGGAATCCGCGGATCACACGTCGAAGTACAGCTCGAACTCGTGCGGGTGCGGGCGCAGCTGCAGCGGGGCGATTTCGTTCGCGCGCTTGTAGTCGATCCACGTCTCGATCAGGTCGGACGTGAAGACGTCGCCGGCGAGCAGGAACTCGTGGTCCGACTCCAGGCGGTCCAGGACGGCCGGGAGGGAGGTCGGGACCTGGGCGACGCCCGCGTGCTCCTCGGGGGCCAGCTCGTAGAGGTCCTTGTCGATCGGCTCGGCCGGCTCGATCTTGTTCTTGATGCCGTCCAGGCCCGCCAGGAGGAGGGCGGAGAAGGCGAGGTACGGGTTGCCGGAGGAGTCGGGCGCGCGGAACTCGACGCGCTTGGCCTTCGGGTTGGAGCCCGTGATCGGGATACGCATGGCCGCGGAGCGGTTGCGCTGCGAGTAGACCAGGTTGACCGGCGCCTCGAAGCCCGGGACCAGACGGTGGTAGGAGTTCACCGTCGGGTTGGTGAAGGCCAGCAGCGACGGGGCGTGCTTGAGGATGCCGCCGATGTAGTAGCGGGCCATGTCCGACAGGCCCGCGTACCCGGCCTCGTCGTAGAACAGCGGGGAGCCGCCCGACCACAGCGACTGGTGGACGTGCATGCCCGAGCCGTTGTCGCCGAAGATCGGCTTCGGCATGAAGGTCGCGGTCTTGCCGTTGCGCCAGGCCACGTTCTTCACGATGTACTTGAAGAGCTGGAGGTCGTCGGCCGCGGCGAGCAGCGTGTTGAACTTGTAGTTGATCTCGGCCTGGCCGGCCGTGCCCACCTCGTGGTGCTGGCGCTCGACCTGGAGGCCGGACGCGGCCAGCTCCAGGGAGATCTCGGCACGCAGGTCGGCGAAGTGGTCCACCGGCGGGGTCGGGAAGTAGCCGCCCTTGTAGCGGACCTTGTAACCGCGGTTGTTCTCGACCGCGCCGGTGTTCCAGGCACCGGCCTCGGAGTCGATGTGGTAGAAGGACTCGTTCGCGGAGGTCTGGAAGCGCACGCTGTCGAACACGTAGAACTCGGCCTCGGGGCCGAAGTACGCGGTGTCGGCGATACCGGTCGACGCCAGGTACGCCTCCGCCTTCTTCGCCACGTTGCGCGGGTCACGGGAGTACTGCTCGCCCGTGATCGGGTCGTGGATGAAGAAGTTGATGTTGAGCGTCTTGTCCCGGCGGAACGGGTCGACACGGGCCGTCGACAGGTCGGCGCGCAGGGCCATGTCGGACTCGTGGATGGCCTGGAAACCGCGGATCGACGAGCCGTCGAACGCGAGCTCCTCGTCCGGGTCGAACGCCTCGACGGGCAGCGTGAAGTGCTGCATGACGCCCGGCAGGTCGCAGAATCGGACGTCGACGAACTTGACGTCCTTGTCCGCGATGAACTTCTTGGCCTCGTCGGCGTTCTGGAACATCCAGCTCCTCCTACTCCCGACCGTCGAGCCGGGGTGGTAGTTCGTTCGTGCGGCCAGTGCGGTGGCACACGCTGTCGACGACCCTAGGGACGGGTGATTTCTCGGGCGTGACCCATTTGTTTCGCACAAGTTAACCGGCCCATCGTCCACCGTAGCCCGGACACACCAGGTCGCCACCCCCACCCGTCACCGGTCATATGGGTGCGCAGTACCGTGGACGGGTGGACAACAGGCAAGCACTCGGATCCTGGCTCTCCGGACCCCGTCAGGCCATGGAAGACGCCGGTGCCGACTTCGGGTACCGCGGCGAGCAACTCGGTCTGCCGGAGGAGGGGCCGGGCTCGATCGCCCGCCCCGGCCGCCGGCTCGGCGCCCTGGCCCTGGACTGGGGCCTCTGCGTTCTGATCGCATACAGCTTGATCACGGACGGCTACCGGCCCGCGACCAGCAACTGGGCCCTGCTCATCTTCCTCGTGCTGGGCGTCCTGACGGTCGGCACGGTCGGCTCCACCCCGGGCAAGCGCCTCTTCGGCCTGCGCGTGGTCTCCGTCGAGACCGGCGCCGTCAACCCGCTGCGCTCCGTGCTGCGCACGGTCCTGCTCTGCCTGGCTCTCCCGGCCCTGATCTGGGACCGCGACGGCCGAGGCCTGCACGACCGACTGGCCCGCACGGTGGAAGTACGGATCTGAGCCTGAGCGGCTGAACGAACGGCTGAATACGTCGATGGGGCGCCCGGAGTGATCCGGGCGCCCCATCGACGTGAATGCTGAAGATCAGCAGAGGTGAAGATCAGCGGGACTTCGGGCTGCCGCCCTTCGGCAGGCGCATGCCCTTCGGCATCGGCCCCTTCGGCAGGGGCATGTTGCTCATCAGGTCGCCCATGGCGCGCAGCCGGTCGTTGGTGGCGGTCACCTGGGGGCCGGCCAGCACTCGCGGGAGCTTCAGCATGGTGGTGCGCAGCTTCTTCAGCGCGACCTGGCCCTCGCCCGTGCCGACGATCACGTCATGCACCGGGACGTCCGCGACGATGCGGTTCATCTTCTTCTTCTCGGCGGCCAGCAGGGACTTCACCCGGTTCGGGTTGCCCTCGGCGACCAGGACGATGCCGGCCTTGCCGACGGCCCGGTGCACCACGTCCTGGCTGCGGTTGATCGCCACGGCGGGGGTCGTCGTCCAGCCACGGCCGATGTTGTCGAGGACGGCCGCGGCGGCGCCGGGCTGTCCCTCCATCTGACCGAAGGCGGCCCGCTCGGCCCGGCGTCCGAACACGATCGCCGTCGCGAGGAAGGCGAGCAGGAAGCCGAGGATGCCCAGGTAGACCGGGTGGTCGATCAGGAAACCGATCGCGAGAAAGACGCCGAAGGTGAGGAGGAAGACACCCGCGAGCACGAGGCCGATCGTTTTGTCGGCCTTGCGGGTCATCTTGTACGTCAGGGCGATCTGCTTCAGTCGCCCGGGGTTAGCGGCGTCCGCCGCGCTGTCACTTCTCGCCATGCCACGAAGTCTACGTGGCCTCGGAAGCGCCTTCGACGGCAGGAGGGGAGGTGCGGGGGCGCGTACGGGGTACGCAGCGGCGGGTGGGTCAGGAACGGGCGGAGGTGACCTCTTCGAGGACGCGCTGCGCCTCGAACCGGTCCTTGGCACGACGACGGTCCTCCAGCACGGAGGTCCAGGCGTTGCGGCGGGCGGTGCGCTGGCCGCTGCTCAGGAGCAGTGACTCGACGGCGCGCAGTGCGTTGGTGAAGGTCGGGATCGCGGTGGCGTGAACGGGCGCGGCCTGCATGGTGAACGTCCCCCTCGTAGGGCTTCGGCATGGTTCTACGTGGTGTGATACGAGTGTCACTGATTGGTGTTACCAGTGCGTGACCGACCGGTCAAACGCGAATGAAGCCTTGATGCGGGGGGCCGAAACGCTGACGCGGCCCTGACGCACGCCCTCATCTGCGAGGACGGTCGGGGCCGCGTCGTTTCGGTCACTACTGGCGAGTAGGAACTTGTGCGCGAATTCACACACTCGGCTTGCGGCCGTACGGCGCAAGGCGGGTGACGTCGTGTCAGACGGCCTGGGTGGCGATGAACGAACCGCGCTTCTCGACGGCCATCTGATACAGGCGTCCGGCGCGGTAGGAGGACCGTACCAGCGGACCCGACATCACGCCGGAGAAGCCGATCTGCTCGGCCTCCTCCTTGAGCTCGACGAACTCGTGCGGCTTGACCCAGCGCTCCACGGGGTGGTGGCGCACGGAGGGCCGCAGGTACTGCGTGATGGTGACCAGCTCGCAGCCCGCCTCGTGCAGCTGCCGCAGCGCCTCGCTGACCTCCTCGCGCGTCTCGCCCATGCCGAGGATCAGGTTCGACTTGGTGACCAGCCCGTAGTCGCGGGCGGCCGTGATGACGTTCAGCGAACGCTCGTAACGGAAGCCGGGCCGGATCCGCTTGAAGATCCGCGGGACGGTCTCGACGTTGTGCGCGAAGACCTCGGGCCGCGAGGAGAACACCTCCGCGAGCTGCTCCGGGACCGCGTTGAAGTCGGGGGCGAGCAGCTCCACCTTCGTGCGCCCGGCCTCGCGCCCGGCGGTCTGGAGGTGGATCTGCCGGACGGTCTCGGCGTACAGCCACGCCCCGCCGTCCGCCAGGTCGTCCCGCGCCACGCCGGTGATGGTGGCGTAGTTCAGGTCCATCGTGACGACGGACTCGCCGACCCGGCGCGGCTCGTCGCGGTCCAGCGCCTCGGGCTTGCCGGTGTCGATCTGGCAGAAGTCGCAGCGCCGGGTGCACTGGTCGCCGCCGATGAGGAAGGTCGCCTCACGGTCCTCCCAGCACTCGTAGATGTTGGGACAGCCGGCTTCCTGGCAGACGGTGTGCAGCCCCTCGCTCTTCACGAGGTTCTGCATCTTCGTGTACTCGGGACCCATTTTCGCGCGGGTCTTGATCCAGTCGGGCTTGCGCTCGATGGGGGTCTGGGCGTTGCGGACCTCAAGGCGCAGCATCTTGCGTCCGTCGGGGGCGACTGCGGACAAGACCGGCTCCCTAGCGATTGATTCTTCGGCGTCCTCAAGGGTACGCCCGTCGATCTGAAACCCGACGCTGGTGCTCGCCTGCGCCGGACGGGCTGCTCAGGCCGGCGTCGTCTCGATCGCCCGCGGCTTGAGCTCCGCGTTCTCGAGGACGTCCGTCAGCTGCCGTTCCACCACGGGCAGCACCTCGGCGATGGTCACGTCCCGGCCCAGCTCGCCCGCGAGCGAGGCGACGCCCGCGTCCCGGATCCCGCAGGGGATGATCCGGTCGAACCACTTGTTGTCCGGGTTCACGTTGAGCGCGAAGCCGTGCATCGTGACGCCCTTGGCGACCCGGATGCCGATCGCCGCGATCTTGCGGTCCTCGCGCCGCTGACCCGCGTTCGAAGGGGCGTACTCCGGGCCGTTCAGCCGCGGGTCGAACTCGTCGTCCGTCAGCCGGGGGTCGAAGTCCAGCGCCAGGCCGCCGAGCGAGGGGCGCCGCTCCAGCGGATCGCCGAGCACCCACACCCCACTGCGGCCCTCGACCCGGGAGGTCTCCAGGCCGAATTCCGCGCAGGTCCGGATCAGGGCGTCCTCCAGCCGTCGCACATGGGCGACGACGTCCACCGGGCGCGGCAGCTTGAGGATCGGGTAGCCCACCAGCTGGCCGGGGCCGTGCCAGGTGATCTTGCCGCCGCGGTCCACGTCCACGACCGGGGTGCCGTCCAGCGGGCGCTCGTCGTCGGCCGTGCGCCGGCCCGCCGTGTAGACCGGCGGGTGTTCCAGGAGCAGCACGGTGTCCGGGACCTCGTCGGCGAACCGGGCCGCGTGCACCCGGCGTTGCTCGTCCCACGCCTCCTGGTACTCGACGGCGTCCTCGCCGAACCCCATCCGCACGAACCGCAGCTCGCTCACGGCAAGCGCCTCCCTGGAAAGTCGTCAGGCGCGTCGCACGCCCAAGCCACTGTACGTCCGCGCGTTCCGCGTCAGCCGCACGGCCAATCCTCACACGATCGGATGAATGAACGTGGAGATATGCGACCGAGTGGCTACGCTCCGCTACATTCGCGCCGTTCACGAGGCCAAAAGGGCTGCTCACACCCACCACGGCACTTCAACCGGGCACGTCAGACGCCCGGAAGGCAGGAGACCGCACCGCAGATGACGGAACGACCCGCGCAGCGCAATCCCAACCGCCAGCTCGCCGCGCTCATCGCAGAAGCGGGCTTCTCCAACGCGGGACTGGCCCGTCGCGTCGATCAGCTCGGCCTCGAGCACGGGCTGGATCTCAGATACGACAAGACGTCCGTCACCCGGTGGCTGCGCGGGCAGCAGCCCCGGGGTACCACCCCCGCCCTGATCGCCGAGGTCTTCACCCGGCGCCTGGGCCGTCGCCTCACCGCCCAGGACCTCGGCCTGGACGCCTGTGCCCCCGTCTACGCGGGCCTGGAGTTCGCCGGCACCCCCGAGGAGGCCATCGACATCGTCGGCGGGCTCTGGCGCAAGGACTCGGGCAGCCACGCCGAGCTCCGCAAGATCGCCTTCACCCCGGCCGGGCTCGTGGTGCCGAGCCGCGACTGGCTGATCGGGCGGGCCGACGAGAAGGTCGCCCGCAGCGAACCGCCCGCCCGGGTGCCCGTCCAGACCCGCCCGGCGGCCAGGCCCGCCGTACCCCAGCAGCCGGCGTCGCCCCCGCCCGCGACGGCGCCCGCCCAGGTGATGCCAGGGCTCGCGGCCGTACCCCGGCAGCGCGGCCAGGGCAGCGAGCGCGGCCCCGGCCAGCGGGTCACCGGCGGCGACATCTCCGCGCTCCGCTCGGTCGGCGAGCTGTTCCGCACCCTCGACGACCGGTACGGCGGCGGCCATGCCCGCCAGGCCCTCGTGCGCTACCTGGAGCACGAGTGCGAGCCGATGCTGCGCGGCGCCTACGGCGAACAGACCGGCCGCCGCCTCTTCGGCGCGGCCGCCGATCTGACCCGCCTGGCCGGCTGGACGTCCTTCGACATCGCCGCGCACGGCCTGGCCCAGCGCTACTTCGTCCAGGCCCTGCGCCTGTCCCAGGCGGCCGCGGACCGGGCGTACGGCTCGTTCGTGCTCGTCACCATGAGCCGCCAGGCCGTCTATCTCGGGCACGGCCGTGAGGCGGTACAGCTCGCGCGGGTGGCCCAGCAGGGCGTCGGCACGGGCGCGCCGCCGGTCGTGCAGGCGCTGCTGCACTCGGCGGAGGCGCGCGGGCACGGGGTGCTCGGCGAGGTGCGGGCCTCCACGGCCGCGCTCGTGCGGGCCGAACGCGCGCTGGAGGCGGCCAAGGCCGGCGACGAGGTGCCGCACTGGGCGCGCTTCTTCGACGAGGCGCAGCTCGCCGACGAGTTCGGGCACTGCCACCGCGACCTCCAGCAGTTCCGGGCGGCCGCGCAACATGCGGAACGCTCGCTGCAGCTGCGTCCCGCGGCGCATGCCCGGAGCCGGCTGTTCTGCCGCGTCGTGCTCGCCTCGGCCCGGCTCGGCCTCGGCGAGCTCGACCAGGCGTGCCAGCTTGCCGCGGAGGCCGCCGGGCAGGCGGCGGAGATGCGGTCGGTGCGGGCGCTGGAGTACGTCCGGGACTTCGAGCGCAGGCTGGAGCCGTACCGCGACGCGGCCCCGGCCCGCACGTACCGCGACAAGGTATCGGCCTTGGGCTGACCGCGGCCCCCTGGGGGCTGCCGCCCCCAGACCCCCGCTTCGGCCCTGAACGGGCCTCGTCCTCAATCGCCGGACGGGCTGAGATGCCTGGCCCTCGCCTTTCGACTCACCGAGTCGGGCGGTGGGTGGGCATAGGCCGGGGGTCTGGGGGCGGAGCCCCCAGGGGCGGGTGGGTCACGCGGCTGCCTGCTGCTGACGGGCCGTCGGCAACGGCTCCGCCGGGTGCAGCGAACCCGCGGCGCGCAGGTCGGAGACGATCGCCGAAGCGGCCCGCCGAGCCGAGTGCAACGCCCCCTGCACCGTGCTCGTGTCCCGGTGGTCGCCGCACACGTACAGCCCCGCCAGCAACCGCACCGGGCGCCGCAGATCGTGCGGCGCCCGCATCGCGGGCACGGCCTCGGCGGTGTGATGCACGGCCAGCGTCTCCCACCGCGCGGTCGACATGCCGTACAGCCGCGACAGATGCATCCGCACGGCCGTGTCCACGCCCGGCGGCGGGGTGCCCAGCACCGTGGACGAGATCAGCGCGCGGCCCGCGGGCGCCCGGGTCGGATCGACCTCGCTGACCACCGCCGTGTGCGCGACCGGCCCGCCCCGGTCGGCGTCCAGCAGCAGCGAGGCGCCGGTCCCCGGCGGCTCGTCCGTGGTGTGGTGGACGACCGTCACCGGGTGGAAGTCCGGCACCCGCAGCCCGGGCAGCAGCTCCGCCGCGGTACGCGCGTCCGTGGCCACCAGGACGGCGCGGCAGCGGAACTCGCCGTGCCCCGCGGTGGTCACCGAGGTGGTGGAGACCGAGGTGACCCGCACCCCGGTGTGCACGGTGCCCGGCGGCAGCGTCCCCGCGAGCAACTCCGGCAGCACCTCCGCCCCGCCCTCCGGCAGCGACAGCCGGCCCGAGGCGAAGGCGCGCAGCGCGAGGTCCGCGCACCGGCTGGACGTGGTGAGGTCCGGGTCGCAGAGCAGCGCGGCGAGCAGCGGTCGCAGGAACCCGTCGACCGTGCGGGCCGGCAGACCGCGGGTCGCGAGGGCCTGGGCGGCCGGCAGCTCCGGGCGGCGCAGCAGCCGTTCGGCCGGGGTGGTCGCGAGCCGGGTGAGCGCGGCGCCCAGCCGGGCCTGGTCGACGGCGGTGCCCAGCGGCGCGCCCGCCCGGACCCTGGGCGGGGCCGTCGGACGGCCCGGTGCGGGCAGGGAGCCGCCCGCGCGCGGCCTGGGCAGCCCGCCCGGCCGGGGAGTGCTCGCGAGGGCGCGTACGGCGTGCAGTGCGCCCCTTGCGCTCCCCGCGCCCGCCTGCGCGCCCGCGCGGTGATGTCGCCCGTCGCTGTGCAGCAGGACCCCCGGCGCGAACGGACGCATGACGAACGCGTCCAGCCCCGGTGTCAGGGCCAGTTCGGGATACGCCGTGGACAGCAGTTGTCCGATGCGGTCGAGCCGGAACCCGTCGATCTTCTCCGTCGCCATGCGGCCGCCCACGCAAGGGGCGGCCTCCAGGACTGCGGTCGTTACTCCTGCGCTGGTCAGCCGGTGCGCGGCGGAGAGTCCGGCGACTCCGGCTCCCACCACGACGACGTCTGCCTGGTACGCGGGCTCTAGCACGTGCCCCTCCTCGAGGTTGCGCGGCCGGTGGAGACGTCATGCCCCCGACGGCCGTCCCGGATACCCGAGTTCGGATCGAGGGTAGGGCCGTGATCGGTCAGGAACAGTCGCGCATGAGCAGGGCACGGTCGCACGGCGGTCGCATGCGGTCACGCGGAGGATCAGGCTGCCCGGATCGCATCCTCGATCCCGGGGAACGCGAAGGTGAACCCGGACTCCAGCAGCCGCTTCGGCACCACCCGCGCACTGCCCAGCACATCCCCGGCCATCTCGCCCAGCACCGTCCGCAGCACCGGCGCCGGCACGGCGAACAGCGTCGGCCGGTGCAGCACCCGGCCCATGGCCGCGGTGATCTCACGGTTCGTCAGCGGTTCGGGCGCGGTCAGGTTGAACGGCCCCGACAGGTCGTCACGGTCGAGGAGATGCCGGATCGCCGCCACCTCGTCGTGCAGCGAGACGAACGACCAGTACTGCCGGCCGTCGCCCATCCGGCCCCCGAGCCCGGCCTTGAACAGCGGGAACAGCCTGCCCCAGGCCCCGCCGCCGCGCGCCACGACCAGCCCGGTCCGGGTGAAGACCGTCCGCACGCCCGCGTCCTGGGCCGGCGCCGCCGCCCGCTCCCACTCCACGCACAGCTCCGGCAGGAAACCGCTGCCGGCGGGCGCGCTCTCGTCCACGACCCGCTCGCCCGTCTCGCCGTACCGGCCGATGGCGCTGCCGTTCACGAACACCCGCGGCCGTTCGTCGAGCGAGGCGACCGCCTTCGCCAGCGCCGTCGTGCCGTGCACCCGGCTGTCGTGGATCCGCCGCTTGTACGCCTCGCTCCAGCGCCGGTCGCCGACCCCCGCCCCGGCCAGATTGACCACGGCTCCGCACCCGGCCAGCCCCGCCGTGTCCACCTGCCCCTTCTCGGGGTCCCAGCGCACCTCGTCCGCGCTGCGGGGCGCGTGCCGCACCATCCGGACCACCTCGTGCCCGTCGGCCGTCAGAGACCGCACCAGGGCGCTGCCGATCAGACCGGACGCGCCGGCCACCGCGATTCGCGTACGTTCCATGCCGTCATCCTGCCCGTCGTCCGGATAAAACCCCGGTCAGACGGGCGCGTCCGAGCCATAGGGTGACGGCCATGCCCGAGCCCTCCACGCTTCGCATACGCACCGCGCTGCCCGCCGACGACGAGGCGCTCGCCCTCGTCGACCGGCTGACCTGGTCGCAGCTGCACGCGGTCATGCCGCGTCCGCAGCCGCCCTACGCCCCCTTCTTCGACGAACGCCACGCCCCCGAGGACCACTTGGTCGCCGAGACCGAGACCGACGTCGGCAGCGGCGCCGGGAGCGGTGCCCGCGTCGTGGGCTATATCCGCCTCGGCTTCCCCACCTCGCTCGCCTGCAATGCGCACGTCCGGCAGATCCAGGGCCTCGCCGTGGCCGAGGAGGCGCGCGGCCGGGGCGTGGGGCGCGCGCTGGTCCGCGCGGCCGTCGAGGAGGCCCGCCGCCGCGGCGCCCGCCGCCTCACCCTGCGCGTCCTCGGCCACAACGCGCCCGCCCGGGCGCTCTACGCGGCCGAGGGGTTCACCGTGGAGGGCGTCCTCCCGCAGGAGTTCCTGCTGGGCGGCGAGTACGTGGACGACGTCTTCATGGGCCGCCCGCTGTAGCCCTGCGGCGGGGGCTCACGAGCTGACCAGGTCTCCCGTGTCCACGGCCTGCGTCGCCTTCGCCGCCCGCTCGGCGTCGGCGGCCACCTCGGCCGCCGTCAGCACGTACCCCGTCTCGTCGTCGGAGGTGGAGCGGGCGAACACCACGCCGTAGACCCGGCCGTCGGTGGTGAGCAGCGGGCCGCCGGAGTTGCCGGGGCGCACGGTCGAGCGGATCGAGTAGATCTCGCGGGTGACGATCTCGTCGTTGTAGATGTTGCGGCCGGTCGCCTTCACCCGGTTCGCGACCGTGGCCGCCTGGAGGTTCAGATCGCCGTCCTGCGGATAGCCGGCGACGACCGCGGAGTCCCCGCGCGAGGCGTCGTCGTCGAAGTTCAGGACCGGCGCCTTCAGCTCCGGCACGTACAGCACCGCCACGTCCTTGGCCGGGTCGAACAGCACCACGCGCGCGTCGTACGACTCGCCCACCCCGCCGATCCGGACGGTCGGGTCGTCGATGCCCGCCACCACGTGCGCGTTCGTCATCACATGCTCGCTCGCGTAGACGAAACCGCTGCCCTCGCGGCCCTGGGTGCCGACGGAGCCCTCGATCTTCACCGTGCTCAGCTTGGCCGCGCTGGTCGCGCTCGCCGTGACGCTGTCACCGGTGGGCTTGGCGACCTCCGCCGTCGACTCGCTCTCGAAGGGGTTGAAGACCTGCGGGAAGCCCGCCTCGGTCAGCGCCGACGTGGCCCGTGAGAACCAGGTGGGCGTGGTGTCCGGCATCGCGTCCTGCACGGCCCCCAGCAGCCGGGAGTCCCGTATCGACGAGGTGACCACCGGCGACGAGGACGCGCCCAGCACGCTCGCCGCCACCCACGCCACGATCAGCACCGCCACCGCGTTCGCCGCCGCCCCGCCGATGCCGTCCGCCACCCTGAGCGGCCCGCGGTCCAGCTCTCTGCGCAGCCGCAGCGCCAGCCGCCCGGCCAGCTCGTGCCCGACCACCGCCGGCGTCAGGACCGTGAGGATCGCGGTCACGGTGGCCGCCGTGGTCCCCGGCGTCACCAGATCCATCAGCCACGGCAGGACCCACACGCCGATCGCCGCGCCGCCCACGAACCCGGCCAGCGAGACACAGCCGGCCACCAGCCCACGCCGGTAGCCGGAACCGGCGTAGGCCAGGATCACCAGCGCCAGCAGGATGTCGAGCAGGTCCACACGGCCCCCTTTCTCTCGGATCCCCTAGTACGCGCGGGAAGGGCCCAGTGATCAGCTACCCATGGATCACGCGCGCGAGTGCGACCAGAACCGGCCACGCACACGCGTACCTCGAAAAACGTCATGGACCGGGAGGATGGTTCCACCAGGTGGCACAGCACACATCGCGCCCGGCGCGGAACCGGCCGAGAGTGGGTACATGTGCGCCCTCCGAGCGGCCTCCCGCGGTCCGCGGGGAACGCGGGGCCGGCTCCCGGCGGGGACACCGGGCCCGCTCCTCGTGCTCCTGGGCTGCCTGCCGGGGCTCGCCGCCGTCGCCTCCCTCGGGCTGTGCGCGAACGGCGTCGAGAACGCCGTCTCGGCCGAGGCCGCCCCGCGCGCGGTCGCCCGTCCCGCCGTCGCGCACCAGGCGGCCCGGCCTCCGGTCGTGCCCCGCGCCGCCTGGCTCGACGCCAGCGCCCGGCGCGAGCAGCCGCCCCCGCGCTACGACGACAAGGTCGTCGCCGTCTTCGTCCACCACACCGACTCGCCCAACGGCTACGACTGCGCGGACGCGCCCCGCATCATCCGCGACCTGTACACGGGCCAGACCGGCGCCCGGGACTGGGACGACATCGGCTACAACTTCCTCGTCGACCGCTGCGGCACGATCTACGAGGGCCGCGCGGGCGGTGTCGACCGCCCCGTCACCGGCGCCCACACCCAGGGCTTCAACCACCGCACCACCGGCATCGCCGCCGTCGGCACGTTCACCCACGGCGTCCCGGTGCCGCAGCCGGTCGTCGACGCCATCGCCGCCGTGACCGCCTGGAAACTCGGCCTGTCCGACATCGACCCGCGCACGACCGTCCGGCTCGTCTCCAGCAACAGCCGCAGCCGGTACGCCACCGGCACCGCCGCTGCCCTCCCCGCCCTGGCCGGCCACCGGGACGGCTTCATGACCAGCTGCCCCGGCGCCGCGCTCACCGCGCGCCTCCCCGAGATCCGGGAGAGTGCCGCCCGCCTCCAGGGCAGATCGGCCGCCCAGGCACTCACAGGAACGCCTTAGGCGGCGTTCAGGGTTCTCCCATTCCCGCGTCCTACGGTCGTGCACAACACAAGCGAAGCAGCAGACCGGCGAACAACCGGCGGACGAGCAGACCAGAGGCGGGGATCATGAACAGCAGTCGTACGCGGTCCACGGAGACCACCCGGACCACCGAGCAGGGCGCGGGCTGGACGAAGGCCGCCCGCAGCCCCTGGACCGTGCTCTGCGCCGTCGCGGCGGTCGTCCTGGGCCCGGCCGCGGCCACCGCGTCGGCCCTGGAGCAGGCCAACAGCGCGCCGATGCACCACCACCACGCCGTGCGGATCGACCAGACGCAGGCCTACCTGCCGACGGACACCACCCGTCGCAAGCTCGCCGTCTGACGACGGCCGGATCTATTCCTTGAAGCGCTGCCACAGCCGGGGGTACCGCTCGGCCAGCGCCCCCTCGTTCTCGAAGTCGACGGGCGAGCCCTCGGGTTCGGACGGCGGGGGCGGAATGCCCAGGTCCGGGGCGACGGTCCCGGTGAGCTGCTCGTAGGCCTCGTCGGCCGCGTAACCGAGCTCCTCGCCGTCCCCGTCGATCTCCTCGTCGAAGTCGTCCAGCAGGTCGGCGAGCGAGTCCGGGTCGGCGTGCAGGGCGCCCTCGAAGACCTCCCGGCCCTGGCCGATCAGCCAGCACCGGAAGAAGTCGAACGCGTCGTCGCTCGCCCCGTCCAGGAGCAGCCAGGCGGCGCCCCACAGGTCCCAGCGGTACGCGCGGTTGTAGCGGGACTCGAAGTGCCGGGCGAAGTCGAGCACGGACTCCGGGTCCAGCCGGAGCAGCCGCTCCACGAGCAGGTCGGCCTGCTCCTCGGGGTCACCCTCCGCGGCCTCGCGGGAGGCGTCGACCAGCTCCCAGAACTCCGTCTCGTCCATCACGCGTCCAGCATCGTGCCTCAAGGTGCGGGACGCACCCGGAGTGGCGGGTATTCCAGGGCGTTCGACGGGAATGTGGCCGATATGTCGCCGGAGGGCACCGGAAGGTCATCCCTCCCGGGAACCGTACAGCGCCGTCAGCCGCATCGCGTCCGCGGCGAACCGCTCCCTGAGCGTGGCCGGGGAGAGCACCTCGGCCTCCGGCCCGAGCGCGGTGAGCTGCGTGTACGCCACGTCCTCGGACTCGACCCGCAAGGTGACGGTGGTCCGCCCGCGCTCGTCCGGCTCCTCGGCCGCGGCCAGCGCGTCCCGCGCGGCGACCGGGTCCACGGCGTGGGGCAGCGCGCGCACGCCGGCCGCCGAGAGCCGCACGACCGCCTCGGCCCGCAGGATGGAGCGGGCGAACCGCTCCGCCTGCTCGGCCCAGAACCCGGGCAGATCGAAGTCCACCTCCCGGCTGAAACGATCCTTCAGATCCCCGACCGCCCCGGCTGCCCCGGCTGCCTCGACGGCTTTGATGGCTTCGACGGTGACGAACCGGTCGATGCGATACGTGCGGAACACCCCGGCCTCCCGGACCCGGGCGCACAGGTACCAGACCCCCGCCTTGAGCACGAGCCCGTACGGCTCCAACTCCCGCTCGACCTCGCCGTCCCCGCGCCGATAGCGCGCCCGGACGCAGCGGTCGTCCCACACCGCGTCCGCGATCACCGTCAGCAGCGCGGGCGCCTCCGGCTCTCGGAACCAGGCGGGCGCGTCCAGGTGGAACCGCTGCGCCGCCGCGCGCGGGGCGTCCCGCAGGGAGGGCAGCAGGGCCGCCGACAGCTTCAGCCGCGCGGCCGAGGCGATGTCCTCCAGGCCCATCTCGCGCAGCGCCCCCGGCACCCCGCTCAGGAACAGCGCCTCGGCCTCGCCGCGGGCCAGCCCGGTCAGCCGGGTCCGGTACCCGCCGAGGAGCCGGTACCCGCCGGCCCGCCCGCGCTCGGCGTACACCGGCACGCCCGCCTCCGACAGCGCCTGCGCGTCCCGCGTGACCGTACGCTCCGACACCTCCAACTCCCGAGCGAGCTCGGCGCCGGTCATGGTCGGCCGGTTCTGGAGCAGCAACACCATTTTGATGAGACGGGCAGCGCGCATGGGTTCATCTTGCCGGGTGATCGGGTGCGGCTGCGTGGGGGCCGATCGCGCAGTTCCCCGCGCCCCTGAAAAGACCGGTCCGCTGAGGCGTGCCCCGTCAGGCGCGCGGGGAACTGCGCGACCAGCCACAACCGGGCCGCAGGTTTCGCACGGCCAAAAGACGCTGGAGGGGGACGGCCGCGACCGTCCCCCTCCAGCGCCGATATACACGGGCTGGGCTTACAGCCCGTACTTCTCCCGGGCTTCCTTCACCGCCGTCGCCTTGACCTCGCCGCGGCGGGCCAGCTGGGCGAGGGCCGCGACGACGATCGACTGCGCGTCGACCCCGAAGTGGCGGCGGGCCGCCTCGCGGGTGTCGGAGAGGCCGAAGCCGTCCGCGCCCAGCGAGGACCAGTCCTGCTCGACCCACTGCGCGATCTGGTCCGGGACCTGGCGCATGTAGTCGGAGACCGCGAGGACCGGGCCCTCGGCGCCCTGCAGCGCCTGCCGGACGTACGGCACCCGCTCCTCGCCCCGCAGCAGGGCCGCGTCGGCCTCCAGCGCGTCGCGCCGCAGCTCCGTCCACGACGTCGCCGACCACACGTCGGCGGCGACGCCCCACTCCTCGGCGAGCAGCCGCTGCGCCTCCAGGGCCCAGTGGATCGCCGTGCCCGAGCCGAGCAGCTGGATCCGCGGGGCGTTGGCCGCCGCCACGTTCACGCCCGCCGACTCCGCCGTGTTGAAGCGGTACAGGCCCTTGACGATGCCCTCGTCGACACCGGCGGCCGACGGCTTCGCGGGCTGCGGGATCGGCTCGTTGTAGACGGTCAGGTAGTAGAAGACGTCCGGGTCCTCACCCGGGGCCGCCTCGCCGTACATCCGGCGCAGACCGTCCTTGACGATCGCCGCGATCTCGTAGGCGAACGCCGGGTCGTAGGACAGGGCGGCGGGGTTGGTCGCGGCGATGACCGGGGAGTGGCCGTCGGCGTGCTGGAGGCCCTCGCCCGTCAGGGTCGTCCGGCCGGCCGTCGCGCCGACGAGGAAGCCGCGGCCGAGCTGGTCGCCGAGCTGCCACATCTGGTCGGCCGTGCGCTGCCAGCCGAACATCGAGTAGAAGATGTAGAACGGGATCATCGCCTCGCCGTGCGTGGAGTACGCGGTGGAAGCGGCGATGAAGTCGGCCATCGAACCGGCCTCGGTGATCCCCTCGTTGAGGATCTGGCCGTTCTTGGCCTCCTTGTAGTACATCAGCTGGTCGCGGTCGACCGGCTCGTACGTCTGGCCCTTGGGGGAGTAGATCCCGAGGGAGGGGAACAGGCTCTCCATGCCGAAGGTGCGCGCCTCGTCCGGGACGATCGGCACCCACCGCTTGCCGGTCTCCTTGTCGCGGACCAGGTCCTTGACGAGCCGGACGAAGGCCATGGTCGTCGCCATCTTCTGCGCGCCGGAGCCCTTGTCGAAGGCGGCGAACGACTTCTCGGCCGGGGCGGGCAGCGGGGCCAGCGCGTGCGTACGGCGGGCCGGGGCCGGGCCGCCGAGCGCGGCGCGGCGCTCCTGGAGGTAGCGGACCTCGGCGGAGTCGGCGCCGGGGTGGCCGTAGGGCACCACGTCGTCGACGAAGTCGCTGTCCTTGATCGGCAGCTCCAGCAGGTCGCGCATCGACTTGAACTCGTCCACCGTCAGCTTCTTCATCTGGTGGTTGGCGTTCTTCGACGCGAAGCCCGGGCCGAGGGTGTGACCCTTGACCGTCTGCGCCAGGATGACGGTCGGCGCGCCCTTGAACTCGACCGCGGCCTTGTAGGCGGCGTACACCTTGCTCGCCTCGTGGCCGCCGCGGGAGAGGTGGAAGCACTCGAGGATCTTGTCGTCGCTCAGCAGCTTCGCCATCTCGACGAGCGCCGGGTCCTTGCCGAAGAAGTCCTCGCGGATGTAGGCCGCGTCACGCGTCTGGTACGTCTGCACCTGGGCGTCGGGCACCTCGCGCAGCCGTCGTACCAGCGCGCCGGTGACGTCGAGCGCGAACAGCTCGTCCCACGCACCGCCCCACAGCGTCTTGATGACGTTCCAGCCGGCTCCGCGGAACTGGGCCTCCAGCTCCTGCACGATCTTGAAGTTGGCGCGGACCGGGCCGTCGAGGCGCTGCAGGTTGCAGTTGATGACGAAGGTCAGGTTGTCCAGGCCCTCGCGGGAGGCGAGCGCCAGGGCCGCCGTCGACTCGGGCTCGTCCATCTCGCCGTCGCCGAGGAACGCCCAGACGTGGGACGCCGAGACGTCCTTGATGGCGCGGTTGGTGAGATAGCGGTTGAAGCGCGCCTGGTAGATGGCCGACAGCGGGCCGAGGCCCATCGACACCGTCGGGAACTCCCACAGCCAGGGCAGGCGGCGGGGGTGCGGGTACGACGGGAGGCCGTTGCCGCCCGCCTCCTGACGGAAGTTGTCGAGGTGCTGCTCGGTCAGCCGGCCGTCGAGGAAGGCGCGGGCGTAGATGCCGGGGGAGGCGTGGCCCTGGATGTAGAGCTGGTCGCCCGAGCCGTCGGCCTCCTTGCCCTTGAAGAAGTGGTTGAAGCCGGTCTCGTAGAGCCAGGCGGCCGAGGCGAAGGTGGCGATGTGGCCGCCGACGCCGTGTTTGCTGCCGCGGGTCACCATCGCGGCCGCGTTCCAGCGGTTCCACGCGGTGATCTTCCGCTCCAGCTCCGCGTCACCGGGCTCGGCGGGCTCGGCGGCGGTCGGGATGGTGTTGACGTAGTCCGTCTCGAGCAGCTTGGGCAGCGCGATGCCGTTGCCCTCGGCACGCTCCAGCGTGCGGCGCATCAGGTATGCCGCGCGGTGCGGCCCGGCCGCCTTGGCGACCGCGTCCAGCGAGGCCTGCCATTCGGCGGTCTCCTCCGGGTCCCGGTCGGGGAGCTGGTCGAGCGCGCTCGGCTGGATGGCGTTGGGGTCGGTCATGTCGCCGCCTCCCTCAGTCGAAGGGGGTTCCCTCAGGGGTTCAAGGGTTCGGGGGTTGCCCTAGGTCTTTGGCAGGACAGGGCGTGGGGCTTCGGTGCGGTGCCGTGATGACGGCTCCGCCGTGCGGCCCATCGGCGACAATAACTCCCTGATCGATGATCGATCAAAGGGTTCAAGGCAAAACTTCTCGATTGCGAGAAAGTAGGCACGGGGTGCCTTTTGGGTGGGCACGGGGTGCCGCGTATTCGGGCCGTTTTCGCAGGTGAGCGGGGGAGCGCTCGGGGGAGTGCACGGGGAGCGCCCGGGGAGTGCTCAAGGCGTTTTCGGGGAGTCCGCGAGGAGTGCTCGGGGAGTACGCGACTGCGTCACGCCCTCGGTGCGCACCCCAGAACGTGTGCCTTCACCAGCTCGGCGATCCGGGGATCACGCCGCTTGAACGCCGCCACCAGCTCCTCGTGCTCCTCGGCGTACGACTGCTGACGCGTCCCCAGCCAGCGGATCGACAGCGCCGTGAACACCTCGATGCCGAGCCCCTCCCAGGTGTGCAGCAGCACCGAGTTGCCGGCCGCCCGCACCAGCTCCCGGTGGAAGCCCACCGTGTGCCGCACCTGGGCCGTGCCGTCCGCCGCGCGGTCCGCCTCGTACAGCGCCGCGACATGCGGCTCCAGCGCCGAGCAGTCCTCGGCGAGCGCCTGGGCCGCCAGCTCCGCGGCGATCGCCTCCAGACCGGCCCGGACCGGATAGCTCTCCTCCAGGTCGGCCGCGGTCAGGTTCCGCACCCGCACGCCCTTGTTCGGCGCGGACTCGATCAGCCGCAGCGACTCCAGCTCGCGCAGCGCCTCGCGCACCGGCGTCTGGCTGACCTCCAGCTCGGTGGCGATCCGCCGCTCCACGATCCGCTCGCCCGGCTTCCAGCGCCCGCTGACGATCCCCTCCACGATGTGCTCGCGGATCTGCTCGCGCAGCGAGTGGACGACGGGCGCGGTCATGAGGGCTCCTTAAGGAGGGGCCGCCCATGGGCCCCGGGGCGTTTGACGTTTAGACAATACGGCCGTGAGCGCTTTCTGCAGGGGCGCGCGGGTTGGCTTTTACGCAGGTGAGACGAGACTTACATGCTCCGGACGGAGCGCGCCTCGCAACCTGCTCCGTCCTGCCGCGGGGCGGCGCCTACGGAGTGTCGCCCTCCCCTTCGAGGTCCGGTCGGCCGACGCGAAAAACAAGCGCCCCCGTCCGGAACGCTCCGGGCGGGGGTGCCTGTTTGCTGAAACCTGGGGTTACAGGCCGAGTTCGACCTCGAACTCGCCGGCTTCCAGGATGGCCTTGACCGCGGTCAGGTAGCGGGCCGCGTCGGCGCCGTCGACCAGACGGTGGTCGTAGGACAGGGTCAGGTACGTCATGTCGCGGACGCCGATGACCGTGCCCTCCTCCGTCTCGATGACGGCCGGACGCTTGACCGTGGCGCCGATGCCGAGGATCGCGACCTGGTTCGGCGGCACGATGATCGTGTCGAAGAGCGCGCCGCGCGAACCGGTGTTGGAGATGGTGAAGGTCGCGCCGGACAGCTCGTCCGGGGTGATCTTGTTGGCGCGGACCTTGCCCGCCAGATCGGCCGTGGCCTTGGCGATGCCGGCGATGTTCAGGTCGCCCGCGTGCTTGATGACCGGGGTCATCAGGCCCTTCTCCGAGTCCACCGCGATACCGATGCTCTCGGTGTCGAAGTAGGTGATCGTGCCCTCTTCGACGTTGATCCGGGCGTTGACGGCCGGGTGGGCCTTCAGCGCCTGGGCCGCAGCCTTCACGAAGAACGGCATCGGGGAGAGCTTGACGCCCTCACGCGCCGCGAAGGAGTCCTTCGCCTGCGCGCGCAGCCGCATCAGCCGGGTGATGTCGACCTCGACGACCGAGGACAGCTGCGCCTGCTCGTGCAGCGCCTTGACCATGTTGTCGCCGATGACCTTGCGGATGCGGGGCATCTTGACGGTCTGGCCACGCAGCGGAGAGACCTCGAGCTTCGGGGTCTTCTTCGCGGCAGCCGGCGCGGCGGCGGCCGGAGCCGGGGCAGCGACGGCGGCCTTCGCGGCCTCGGCGGCGGCGAGGACGTCCTGCTTGCGGATGCGGCCGCCGACGCCGGTGCCCTTGACGGAGCCCAGGTTCACACCGTTCTCCGCAGCGAGCTTGCGCACCAGCGGGGTGACGTACGCACCCTCGTCGGTGTCCTGCGCGGCGGGCGCGGGCGTGACCGGAGCGGCCGGGGCGACCGGAGCCGGAGCGACCGGCGCGGGGGCCGGAGCGACCGGGGCGGCGGCGACCGGGGCGGGCGCCGGAGCCGGAGCGGCCGGAGCCGGCGCCGGGGCAGCGGCGACGGGGGCCGGCGCCGGGGCAGCGGCGACGGGGGCCGGCGCCGGGGCAGCGGCGACGGGCGCCGGAGCCGGGGCGGCGGGGGCCGGAGCAGCCGCCGGAGCGGCGCCCGGGGCGCCGATGACGGCGAGCTTGGCGCCGACCTCGGCGGTCTCGTCCTCGGCGACCGCGATCTCGAGCAGCACACCGGAGATGGGCGCCGGGATCTCGGTGTCGACCTTGTCCGTGGAGACCTCGAGCAGCGGCTCGTCGGCCTCGACGCTGTCGCCGACCGACTTCAGCCAGCGGGTGACGGTGCCCTCGGTGACGGACTCGCCGAGCGCGGGCAGGACCACGTCCGTGCCGGACGCGGCGCCCGCGGGGGCGGCGGCCGGAGCCGGAGCGGCGGGGGCGGCCGGGGCAGGCGCGGCGGGCGCCTCGGCCACGGGAGCCGGGGCCGGGGCCGGAGCCGCGACGGGCTCGGCCGCCGGGGCGGGGGCGGCAGCGGGGGCCCCGCTGCCGTCGTCGATGAGGGCCAGCTCGGCGCCGACCTCAACGGTCTCGTCCTCGGCGACCTTGATGGAGGCGAGGATGCCGGAGACGGGCGAGGGGATCTCGGTGTCGACCTTGTCGGTCGACACCTCGAGCAGCGGCTCGTCGGCCTCTACGCGCTCACCCTCGGCCTTCAGCCAGCGGGTGACAGTGCCCTCGGTGACGCTCTCGCCGAGCGCCGGAAGGGTTACGGAAACCGCCATGGTTTCGGTTGCTCCTAACGAATTGCGGAAGTCTGAGTCGTCGCTTCGTCGACCGAGGGTCAGTCGTGCGAGTGCAGCGGCTTGCCCGCCAGGGCCAGGTGGGCCTCGCCGAGCGCCTCGTTCTGCGTCGGGTGGGCGTGGATGAGCTGCGCGACCTCGGCAGGCAGCGCCTCCCAGTTGTAGATCAGCTGGGCTTCGCCGACCTGCTCGCCCATGCGGTCGCCGACCATGTGGACGCCGACCACGGCGCCGTCCTTCACCTGGACGAGCTTGATCTCGCCCGCGGTGTTCAGGATCCGGCTCTTGCCGTTGCCCGCGAGGTTGTACTTCAGAGCGACGACCTTGTCCGCGCCGTAGATCTCCTTGGCCTTGGCCTCGGTGATGCCCACGGAGGCGACCTCGGGGTGGCAGTACGTCACCCGGGGGACGCCGTCGTAGTCGATCGGGACGACCTTCAGACCGGCCAGACGCTCCGCTACCAGCATGCCCTCGGCGAAGCCGACGTGCGCGAGCTGGAGCGTCGGGACCAGGTCGCCGACGGCGGAGACGGTCGGGATGTTCGTCCGCATGTACTCGTCGACCAGGACGTAGCCGCGGTCCGTCGCGACGCCCTGCTCCTCGTAGCCCAGACCGGCGGAGACGGGCCCGCGGCCCACCGCGACCAGCAGGACCTCGGCGTCGAACTCCTTGCCGTCGGCCAGGGTGACCTTGACGCCGTCGGCGGTGTACTCGGCCTTCGAGAAGAAGGTGCCCAGGTTGAACTTGATGCCGCGCTTGCGGAACGCGCGCTCAAGAAGCTTGGAGGAGTTCTCGTCCTCGACCGGCACGAGGTGCTTCAGGCCCTCGATCACGGTCACGTCGGTGCCGAAGGACTTCCACGCCGAGGCGAACTCGACGCCGATCACACCGCCACCGAGGACGATCGCGGACTTCGGCACCCGGTCCAGCACGAGGGCGTGGTCGGAGGAGATGATCCGGTTGCCGTCGATCTCCAGGCCCGGCAGCGACTTCGGCACGGAGCCGGTCGCCAGCAGGACATGGCGGCCCTGGATCCGCTGCCCGTTCACGTCGACGGAGGTGGGGGAGGACAGTCGGCCCTCACCCTCGATGTACGTCACCTTGCGGGACGCGATGAGCCCCTGCAGACCCTTGTACAGGCCGGCGATGACACCGTCCTTGTACTTGTGGACGGCGGGGACGTCGATTCCCTCGAAGGTGGCCTTGACGCCGAACTGCTCGCTCTCGCGGGCCTGGTCGGCGATCTCGCCCGCGTGCAGCAGGGCCTTGGTGGGGATGCAACCCCGGTGCAGGCAGGTGCCGCCGACCTTGTCCTTCTCGATCAGGGCGACGTCAAGCCCCAGCTGGGCCCCGCGCAGCGCCGCGGCGTAACCGCCACTGCCACCGCCGAGGATCACTAGGTCGAAAACGGTGCTGGCGTCGTTCGCCACGTCACGTCCTCCATGCATGTGCGCCGTACGCCGGTCGTCGCTGACCGGGCGGCGGCTGGTGTCCGGCCGCTCTTTCTTCGGCCCTGTGGTGGGGGCCCTGTCCTGCCGAGCCCCATCTTCGCACTTGCAGAAGACGAACGAGACGCGGGGCCGGGGTGTGAGACGTCCCACGTTCACTTGTGACGCACGTGAGGGGACGTGCCTCAGGGGCGCGGGGAACTGCGCGACCAGCCACACACGGCCCGCACCCGCCACACGACGGATGGACCCGAGTGATCAGGCGCACAGTCCCCGCACCCACCGCGACTAACCGAGATCGCCCGCCGCGGTCAGCTCGGCAAGCCGCACCAGCGTCCGCACAGCCGTCCCCGTCCCGCCCTTGGGCGTGTACCCGAACGGCCCGCCCTCGTTGAACGCGGGCCCGGCGATGTCCAGATGCGCCCAGGTGACCCCCTCGCCCACGAACTCGCGCAGGAAGAGCCCGGCCACCAGCCCGCCGCCCATCCGCTCGCCCATGTTCGCGATGTCCGCGACGGTCGAGTCCATGCCCTTGCGCAGGTGCTCCGGCAGCGGCATCGGCCACGCGGGCTCGCCGACCTCCTCGGCGGCCTCGTGCAGCGCCGTGCGGAACGCGTCGTCGTTCGCCATGATCCCGAAGGTCCGGCTGCCCAGCGCCAGCATCATCGCGCCGGTCAGGGTTGCGACGTCCACGATCGCGTCCGGCTTCTCCTGGGAGGCCGCCCACAGCGCGTCCGCCAGGACCAGCCGGCCCTCGGCGTCGGTGTTGAGGACCTCGACCGTCTTGCCGCTGTACATGCGCAGCACGTCGCCCGGCCGCGTGGCGGAGCCCGACGGCATGTTCTCGGCCAGCGCCAGCCACCCGGTGACGTTCACCTCGAGGCCGAGCCGCGCGGCGGCGACGACCGCGGCGAAGACCGCCGCCGCGCCGCTCATGTCGCACTTCATCGTCTCGTTGTGCCCGGCAGGCTTCAGCGAGATGCCGCCCGAGTCGTAGGTGATGCCCTTGCCGACGAGGGCGAGGTGCTTGGTCGCCTTGGCGGACGTGTACGACAGCTTCACCAGGCGCGGGGCCGAAGCCGAGCCGGCGCCGACGCCGAGGATGCCGCCGTAGCCGCCCTTGGCGAGCGCCTTCTCGTCGAGCACCTGCACCTTGAGGCCGTGCTCCTTGGCCGCGGTCTGGGCCAGCGCGGCGAACGCCTCGGGGTTGAGGTCGTTCGGCGGCATGTTGATCAGGTCGCGGGCGCGGTTGAGCTCCTCGCCGACGGCGGTGGCACGCAGCACGGCGGCCTTGTGGGCGGCGTCGCGCGGCTTGCCGCCGAGCAGGGCGGCCTCGGCGAGCGGCGCCTTGCCGTTCTTGGCCTTGGCATCGTTGCCGTTCTGCTTGTAGGCGTCGAAGGCGTACGCGCCGAGCACCACGCCCTCGCCGATCGCGCCGATGTCCCCGGCGTCGGTCACCGGCAGGGCGAACGCGGCCTTCTTGGCGCCGGTGAGGGCGCGGGCGGCCACACCGGCCGCCCGGCGCAGCGCCTCGCCGTCGAACGAGGCGTCCTTCTCGGGCTCGGCTCCGAGGCCCACCGCGAGCACGAGCGGCGCCTTGAAACCGGCCGGGGCGGGCAGCTTCGTCAGCTCGCCCTCGGCGCCGGCGGCGCCGAGGGTGTCCAGGACTGCGGCGAGCCGGCCGTCATAGGCCTGCTCGACGGCTTCGGCGCCTGGGGCAACGATCGGGCCCTTCGCGCCCTTGGCGACACCGATCACGATCGCGTCGGCCCGGAGGCCGGGCGCCGCGGCGGTGCTGAGAGTGAGAGCAGTCACGGTGGTGAAATCTCGCTTCCGATGTGGAGTTGCTGTGGCCGGAGTGTGTGGGTCGACCGGGCCCGACAGCCGACCCTAGATCCGGGTCGTGGGTGCGGTCGCATCCGGGGGTCTGCCTCACCGGCGCGGCGAACCGGCTTGGCGAATCCCGGAATGAGCGTACGCGTGCGTGTGCGTTCGCCCATGCACGCGCGTGTTCACCTGTCGGTGGCGTCGTAGCCACTTCTGGATCCTCGCACTCCATGAACTGGGTCACACGCGCCGGGTCCGCCATGGGCGATCATGCTGGGGTCCGTTGCCGCACCCCCTGGAGCCCCTCCGGTGAGACGCCCGACCCTGCTGCTGCCCCTCCTCGCCCTGCTGTTCGCGGGCTGCACGGCCGCCGCACCGGACGACGACGAGGCAGGCGAAGCGGGTCGCTGGCAGCCGGCCCCCGGCATCGGCTGGCAGTGGCAGCTCAGCGGACGCCTGGACACCTCCGTCGACGTCCCGGTCTACGACATCGACGGCTTCGACCAGACCGAGGCCACGGTCGCCGGCCTGCACAAGGACGGCCGCAAGGTCATCTGTTACCTGTCCACCGGCGCCTGGGAGGACTGGCGGCCCGACGCCGACGACTTCCCCGAGTCGGTGATCGGCGAGGGCAACGGCTGGGAGGGCGAACGCTGGCTCGACATCCGCCGGGTCGACCTCCTCGAACCGCTCATGGCGGCCCGCCTCGACATGTGCCGCGACAAGGGCTTCGACGCCGTCGAGCCGGACAACATGGACGGCTACAAGAACACCACCGGCTTCCCCCTCAAGGCCGCCGACCAGCTGCGCTACAACCGCCTCATCGCCGAACTCGCCCACGACCGGGGCCTGTCGGTCGGCCTGAAGAACGACCTCGACCAGATCCCCGAGCTCGTCGACGACTTCGACTTCGCGGTCAACGAACAGTGCGCCCAGTACGAGGAGTGCGAGGACCTGACGCCCTTCATCGAAGCGGGCAAGGCCGTCTTCCACGTCGAGTACGAACTGCCCACGAGCGAGTTCTGCGCCGACTCCCGCCGCCTGCGCCTGAGTTCGCTGCTGAAGAAGTACGAACTCGGCGTCTGGCGCGAGGCCTGTTAGCGCGAGGCCTGCTGGGCCGGGCGTCGGGCGTCGGGCGTCAGCCGAGCAGCGCCAGCGCCACGAGGGCGGTGGTCGCCGCCGTCTCCGCGAGGCCCCCGAACACATCACCGGTGACGCCGCCGAAGCGGCGGGTGCAGTGCCGCAGGAGCAGTTCGGCGGCGGCGAGCGCGGCAAGCACCGCGAGCGCCGGCCGGACGGCGTCGTACGGCTCGAAGCCCGGCCCCGCCGCGACCGGCCCGAGCACGGCGACGGCCCCGCCGCCGACGTCGTACGGCCCGAAGTACGCGCCCGCGCCCGCCGCCGCCAGGACGACGGCGGTCGCGACCAGCGCCGCGCCCCGCACCGGGACCACGCCGGCGACCGCCGCCCCCAGCCCCTCCGGCCGCGCGGCCGGCACCCCGGCGCGGGCCGCCAGGGTCAGCGCGAGCCGGGCGGCGGCCGCCGAGACGACGACGGCCACCGCGCCCAGCGCCCAGGACTCGTCGTAGAGCTGCGCCAGCGCCGCCACCTGTGCGAGCAGCACGAACACGAGCGTGAGCACGCCGAACGGCCCGATGTCCGACTGCTTCATGATCCGCAGAGCGTCCTCGGCGGGCTTGCCGCTGCCCAGACCGTCCGCGGTGTCCGCCAGCCCGTCGAGGTGCAGACCGCGGGTGAGGACGGCGGGCACGGCGGCGGAGGCGACGGCGGCCAGCAGCGGGCTCGCGCCCAGGCGCAGCATGAGCAGTCCCAGCCCGGCCGCGCAGCCGCCGACGACCAGCCCCACCAGGGGGGCGGCCAGCATGCCCCCGCGCGCGGCCGGACGGTCCCAGCGGGTCACCCGGACCGGGAACACGCTCAGGGTGCCGAAGGCGAAGCGGAGGCCGTCGAGAGACGAGGTCGTGGACACCGCGGCAGAGTAGCCCGGACGCCCCGCCCGCCGGGCAGCCCACCCTCGGCCCCGGAAGACTGTCGACATGGGCGACTGGCTGCAGCGCAACATCGTCGAACCGGGCAAGGTCCCGCTGCTCATTGCGCTGGCCGCGTTCGTGCTCACCTTCCTGATCACCCGGATCATCACCCGGCTCATCCGCGCGGGCAAGGGGCCCTTCGGCAACATCAGCAGCGCGGGCGGGGTGCACATCCACCATGTGGTCCCGGGCGTCGTGCTGACCGTCACGGGCGGCTTCGGCGCGGTGGCGAGCGGCCGGCACGGCTTCGGGGCGAACGCCTTCGCGGTGGTCTTCGGCATCGGCACCGGCCTCGTCCTGGACGAGTTCGCGCTGATCCTGCATCTCGACGACGTGTACTGGACGGAGGCGGGCCGCAAGAGCGTGGAGGCCGTGGTCCTGACGGCGGCGCTGGTCGGACTGCTGCTGGTGGGCTTCTCGCCGTTCGGCGTCAACGACATGAGCCAGGACGAGCTCCAGGACCGGGGCAGCGTCATCTCGACGGTCGTGGTCAACTTCCTGTTCTCGCTGGCCGTGCTGAGCAAGGGCAAGGCCCAGATGGCCGTCTTCAGCGTGTTCATCCCGTTCCTCGGCCTCGTGGGCCTGGTGCGGCTGGCCCGGCCCGACTCGCCCTGGGCCCGGCGCTTCTACCGCAGGCGGCCACGCGCGCGTGCGAGGGCGCTGCTGCGGGCCTACCGGCACGACCGACGCTGGATCGGCCCACGCCGGGTGGTGGGGGACTGGCTGGGCGGGAAGACGACCGCGGAACTAGCCCGTTCCACAGGTCCCACGGAGCCCGCCGACCGCAAGTGAGAACGGCCCCCCGCCCCGTCCCGACGGCGCCTGAGCGCCCTCAAGGGGCGCGGGGAACTGCGCGACCGACCACGACGGCGCCGCAGCGGAACGACGACACATCGCGGCACACGCGTCCCGACGGTGCCTCGCCGGCGTCCCGGCCCGCCTCCGCGGCGTCCGGCGGCGTCTCGGCGGTGCCTCGGCGGCGTCCCTGTTGTGCCTTTGCGGTGCCTGGACCGCGTCCCGGTGGGCCTCTCGACGGCGTCCGGAACGGCGTCCCGATGGTGTCTCGGCGGTGTCTCGGCGGCGTCCCCGCGGTGCTCAGCGGTGTCTCAGCGAGGGGTGCGGAGGCGTCCGACTCCGGACCGCCCGCACCCGCCCCGCGACCGCGCACAGCGCCAGCACCGCCGCGATCGCCGCCAGGTGCTCCTTGCCCGCCAGGTTGTTCTTCAGCAGGACCTCCACCACCATCGCGACGATCACCGCCGCCGCCGTCGCGTAGGCGCGATACCGCCAGCCCAGGAAGACCGCGAGGCCGACGACGGCCGCCGAGGGGCCGGTGTCCACCACCAGGGCGTCGGAGGCGGGCAGCCAGCCCAGGGCGATGCCCACGCGCGCGTACAGCGTGCCCGCGAGAGTGGCGGCGTAGGCGATGACGAGCGTGCGCCACCGGCCCAGGCAGAGCTCCGCGATCCCGAACACCAGCAGGATCTGCGCGAGGGCGCCCCAGACCGGCAGGTCCGGCGCGGGCACGAACAGCGACAGCGGGGTGCGCAAAAGGGCGAGCCACAGGGGGTCCTCGGCCCGTACCGCCCCGAGGTCCTGGACCGGCTGCCGGCCCCACGACCGGTTCTGCACGATCTGCGTCACCCAGGTCAGACCCACCGCCCCGAGCGTCATCGGGATCGCCCGCCACCGCCGCTCCGCCAGGGGTTCGCGTACGGCCTCGTACAGCGGCCCCCATTCGGCGCGGGCCCGGCGGGCGATCCGGCTCACGGCAGGAAACCCTCCGCGCGCGCCGAGGCGATGCCGATGCGGGGCAGGTCCGCGCTCTTCTCGAAGAGCAGGAACCGGGGTTCCCAGACGGGCCGGTACTTGGCGTTGGCACGGTACAGCGACTCGATCTGCCACCAGCGCGAGAAGAAGCTGAGCAGCGACCGCCACAGCCTCAGCACCGGCCCGGCGCCCAAGCGCGCGCCCCGCTCGAAGACCGAGCGGAACACCGCGAAGTTCAGCGAGACCTGCGTGATCGCCTCCTGGCCGTCCCGGCCGTCCTGGCCGTCCCGGCCGTGCCGGTCGTGCTGGTTGTTTCGGGCTTCCCGGGCGCTCAGCAGCAGTTCGATGACCATGAACTCCATCAGGCCGTTGTCGCAGTCCCGGTCCCGCCGCATCAGGTCCAGCGAGAGCCCGCGCGGGCCCCACGGCACGAAGGAGAGCAGCGCGCGCAGCTCACCGTCCGCGTCGTGGCACTCCAGCAGCACGCAACGCCCGTCCCGCGGGTCCCCGAGCCGGCCCAGCGCCATGCTGAAGCCGCGCTCGGCGGCCCCGTCGCGCCAGTCGTCGGCGCGCCGCACCAGGTACGCCATCTCGTCGGCGGAGACGTCCTCGTGGCGTCGGACGCGCACCGTGTACCCGGCCCGCCGGACCCGGTTGTACGCCTGCCGGACGGTCCGCATGGCGCGTCCCTCCAGGGTGAACTCGGCGACCTCGACGATCGCCTCGTCCCCGAGCTCCAGCGCGTCGAGCCCGTGCCGGGCGTAGACGGTCCCGGCCTCCTCGCTCGCGCCCATCACCGCCGGGATCCACCCGTGCGCCCGCGCCTCGGCGAGCCACGGCCCGATCGCCCCCGGCCAGGCCTCCGGATCCCCGAGCGGATCCCCGGAGGCCAGCGACACCCCGCCGACGACGCGGTAGGCGACGGCGGCCTTCCCGGTCGGCGACCAGCAGACGCTCTTCTCCCGCCGCAGCGCGAAGTAGCCGAGCGAGTCCCGTTCGCCGTGCCGGTCGAGGAGCTCCCGCAGCCGTTTCTCGTCGTCGTCGGTGAGCGGGTCGACGGCCCGCCGGGAGCGGAACGCGGCGTACAGGACGGCGAGGACGAGCGCGGTGCTCAGCACGTTCACGGCCACGTCGACCCAGTTCGGCGTGGTGATGCCGGAGGCGCGGAAGTCGGAGATCGAGACCAGCTGGAGGGTTCCGTACCGCCAGCGCTCGGCGAACGTGGAGTGGCCCCGGGCCTGGTCGGTGAGCGTCACCAGCACCGCGGCGAACAGCGAGGCGACGAGCAGCCCGCCGACGCCGACGACGGCGGCGAGCCTCGGATTGGCCCGGTCACCCTTGGCGTAGAACTCCCGCCGCCCGAGCACCAGCGCCCCCACGAAGGAGGCGGTCAGCGCCAGCGAGACCCAGTTCTGCGGGTGCCGCCGGATCTCCGGGAACACCATCGCGAAGGCGAGCAGCGCGAGGAACGCCCCGCCGAGCCCGAGGTTGAGGATCCAGGCGGCGTGCTTGCGACGCCGCATGGTGATCGCCAGAAACGCGGTGAACACGCCGGAGGCGAAGCCGGCGGTCAGGAGATACGGCGTGAACAGATCCTCCTGGTTGTGCCGCCGCACGTCCTGTCCCAGGGACACCCACACCGCGCTGAGGAGGTTGACGAAGGCGACGGCACGCAGATACCAGACGGCGAATCGGGCATATCCCATAAGGTTTGATCATATGGGCCCATACCTTTCCCTCCCCGTAACGCCGCCCAGTACCCCCCGCTCGCGCGGACTACTCCACTTCCTGCGCCACGTCCTGCTCCTCGCCCTGCTCCTCTTCCTGCTTCTCCTCCGGCTCCTCGGCGGCCGGCTTCCGCTCGGGAAGTTCCGCGGCGAGGGCGGCCGCGGCCTGGACCAGCGGCAGCGCCAGCAGCGCGCCCGCGCCCTCGCCGACCTTCACGCCCTGGTCGAGGAGCGGTTCCAGCGCCATCCGGTCGAGCGCCTTGGCCTGGCCAGGCTCACCGCTCTTGTGCGCGGCCAGCCACCAGTCCGGCGCCCGGAACGCGATCCGCTGCGCGACGAGCGCACAGGCGGCCACCACGACGCCGTCCAGCACGACGGGCAACTTCCGTACCGCGCACTGGAGCAGAAAGCCCGTCATGGCCGCGAGGTCGGCCCCGCCCACGGTCGCCAGCAGCTGCAACTGCTCCCCGAGCACCGGCCGGGCCCGTCGCAGCGCGTCCCGGATGGCGGCGCACTTGCGCATCCACGCCAGGTCGTCGATCGCCTCCCCGCCCCGTCCGGTCACCACGGACGCGTCGGTCCCGCACAGCGCGGCCACCAGCACCCCGGCGGCCGTCGTCCCGCCGACGCTCACATCGCCGAGCACGACCAGATCCGTACCGGAGTCGGCCTCCTCGTCGGCGACGGCCATCCCCGCCCTGAAGGCCGCCTCGGCCTCCTCCACGGTCAGCGCGTCCTCGACGTCGATCCGCCCGCTGCCGCGCCGCACCCGGTGCCGCACGACGTCCTCGGGGAAGGTCTCCGGATCGCAGTCCAGGGCCATGTCCACGATCCGCACGGGCACATCGAGGCGGCGGGCGAGCACGGAGACCGGACGGCCCCCCTCCAGCACCTCGCGCACCAACTCCGCGGCGCTGCCCGCGGGTCGGGCGGAGACGCCGAGCTCGGCGATGCCGTGGTCGCCGGCGAACAGCACCACCCGCGGCCGCTCGACCGGTCGCACGGGCGACGAGCCCTGCGCCGCCGCCAGCCACTCACCCAGGTCGTCCAGGCGCCCCAGCGATCCGGGCGGCACGATCTGACGTTCCCGGCGGGCCTCCGCGTCACGGCGGACGCCGCCGTCCGGGCGCTCGATCAGATCGGTGAAGTCGTCGAGATTAAGCGAGCTCATTCGCCGAACAGTACCGGCACCGATCGAACAGTTCCGCGCCCCGTCGCCACCACACCCGCGTGACGTCATTGCGCCCAAGATCGGGATCCCATACGTTCCATTTTGCTGCAGATTGTCGTCCGCTCGTCCGCTCGCCCTCGCACCCCTCCCCGCCCTCCCCGGAGCCGCTCATGCCCCCCAGGCCCGTCCACGAGCCGCGCCGCGACGACTGCCCCTGGTGCGGCTCCAAGCGGCTGCGCACCCGGCTGCGCGCACCCGATCTGCGCCACCGCAGGCCGGGCACCTTCGTGGTCGACGAGTGCCTGGACTGCGCACACGCCTTCCAGAACCCGCGCCTGACCGTCGAAGGACTGGAGCTGTACCCGACGGACGGGGACCGACGCGCCGTCGCCCGCAGACAGCTCAGGGCGACGGCCCGGGCGATGCTGCCCTTCCCCGAGCCGGAGAGCTGGCTGGACGTCGGAACGGGGGACGCGCCCTTCCCGGAGGCGGCGAAGGAACTGTTCGCCTACACGGCGTTCGACGGGCTGGACCCGACCTCGCGCGTGGAGCGGGCGCAGGCGGCCGGCCGGCTCGACGAGGCCCATGTCGGCCGGTTGACGGCCCCCGAGGTCCTGTCCCGGCTGCGCGGCCGCTACGACGTCGTCAGCATGCTCCATCACCTGGAGCACACCCGGGACCCGAGAGCGGAACTCGCGGCGGCGCTGACCGCCCTGCGGCCGGGCGGGCATCTCCTGCTGGAACTCCCCGACCCCGCGAGCGCGTCCGCGGCCGTCCTCGGCAAGTGGTGGCACTCCTACGACCAGCCGCGCCATCTGCACCTGATCCCGCCGGCCAACCTCCGGGCGGAACTTCAGGCCCAGGGCTGCGAGATCGTCGTGACGGATCGCCAGGCCGCCCACACCCCCCACGACCTGGCCGCGGCCGTCTCCCTCTACGCCGACCGAAGCCGCCTGCGCCCGGCGGCCAGGCCGCTCACCGCCCTGGCCGCGGCCCTCGACCACCTGCTGGCCCCGGCCCTGCGCCGCACCCGCTTCTCGAACGCCTACCGAATCATCGCGCAACACCCCTGACGACCCCCGAATCCCCCGCAGCCGGCGCCTGCCCCGCCACCACCAGCACGACTTGCCCGCGCAGGCCCGCGGCCGGCCGTCCTCAGTCGCGACTTGCCCGCACTCGCCCGCGACCTGCGGCTCTCAGCCGCGACCTGCCCCCGCTCGCCCGCGGCGGGCCGCTCTCAGCCGCACTGCACCAGCGCCTGCCCCGCCACCACCAGCACGACTTGCCCGCGCTCGCCCGCAGCAGGCCGCTTTCAGCCGCGCAGCACTTGTGCCTGGCCTGCCACCACCAGTACGACCTGTTCGCATTCGGCTGCGATCGCTGCGTTCAGTCGGCCCAGCTCGTCGCGGTACCGTCGGCCCGACGCGGTGGACGGGACGATTCCAGAGCCCACCTCGTTGGACACCAGTACGACGGTCCGCCGCGCCGACCGCACCGCCGCCGCCAACTCCGCCACCCGCAAGCGCAGCGCCCGCTCGCCGCCGTCCGCCCACACCGCGTCGTCCCATGCCCCGACCGAGTCCATGACGTCCGTCAGCCACAGCGACAGACAGTCGATCAGCAGCGGCGGCCCGTCCTGTGCCGGCAGCGGCGCCAGATCACAGGTCTCCGTCGTGCGCCACGACCCCGGCCGGCGCTCCCGGTGCGCGGCGACCCGGGCCGCCCACTCGGTGTCGCCGCCCCGCGTCCCCCCGGTGGCCACGTACAGCACGTCCGGGAAGGACTCCAGCCGCCGCTCGGCCTCCACCGACTTCCCCGACCGGGCGCCGCCCAGCACCAGCGTCCGGCGCGGCACGTCCGGGACGTCCTCGTACACGCCCACGGTCAGCGTCGACCCGTCCGGCACCGCCCGCGCGCCCGCCGCCGCGAGCCGTCGCCGCAGCTCCGCGCCCGGCGGCACGTCATGGTCCAGGTGGACGGCGACCACATCGGTCGTCGGCCCGACCGCGCCGACCGCGCGCAGCTTGGCCAGCGCGTCCGGCCGCCCCACGACGTCCGCGAGGACCATGTCGTACCGCTCGACGGGCTCCGGCCCCTCCTCCAGGCCGGCCGGCGCGCCCCCCGGCGGCAGATACAGCAGCCGCTGCCCGTCCGGCCCGGTCACCGCGTACCCGGTGCCCGGCGCGTCCATCGCCACCGCCCGCACCCGATGCCCCGTCAGCAGCGCCGACTCCCGCCCGTCCGGCACCCGGCCGGGCTGCGGCAGCCCGGCCGGCACCTCCACCGGCGGCCCGTCGTGCGGATGCGTCAGCAGCACCTGCCCGACCCCGCCCAGCGAGTGCCCGGCCCGCGCGGCCGCGAACGCCGCACCCGGCGTCAGATCGAGCAACAGGGCCCCGTCCACGAGCAACGCGGTCGCCGCCCGCGCGTGCACCCCGAGCGAGACCGCGCACACGGCGCACGAACAGTGGGGGCGGGGCAGCCCCGCGGGGGCGCCGGTTCCGAGCAGAGTGACTTCCACGATGCCGATTTTCGCGCGTCCGACCTGGTCTTGCGCACCCGACTGAGCGGGTCGGGCGAAGTCGGCGGCGGTTCGGCAGCGCCCTGAAGGGGCGCGAGGAACTGCGCGACCGGCCACGATGGCGCCGCAGCTGAACGACGGCCCATCGCGGCACTTCCAGCGGAGCGCTTAGGCTGAGCGCAGAAGCCGGACCTTGATCCGGCTTCTGCTCTGCACGTGGTCACAGCTGGGAGGCGTACATGGCGGCATGGACGTGGCGGTTCGAGAAGGCCGACGGGACGGAGGTCGAACCCGCGGTGCAGCCCGAGGAGTTCACCACGCAGGGGGACGCCGAGTCGTGGATCGGGGAGATCTGGAAGGACCTCGTCGAAGGCGGCGCGGACCAGGTGCGGCTCTTCGAGGACTCCACCGAGATCTACGGCCCGATGAACCTGCACGCGAACGAGTCGTAACCGCTCGCACCGTCGCGTCGGGGTGGCCGCGGCCCGGTCACCCCGACCGCCGGGCCTCTCCACCCCGTCCGCCCCTCACCCGAACGAGTGAACAACGGGAACGAGGCAGGCTCAGCCGCGCACTCCGCACAGATGCAGCAGCGCCGCCACCTGCCGGTAGGGGTCCGTCCGCCCGGCCCGCTCCTCGGCGGACAGCAGGGTCTCGACGTCGTCCGGGATCTCCGCGTCGTCCGCCGCCGTGTCCGTGAAGACCCGCACGCCGTACCAGGCCTGCAGCGGCGCCCCGATCCCGGCGAGCGCGCCGGTCAGCGTCGCCAGCCGGTCCGCGCGCACATCGAGCCCCAGCCGGTTGACATAGGCCGTGGTGTCGAAGGCGCCCAGCGCGCCCGCCCAGTCCCCGGACAGGCCCGGCCGCATGGCCAGCGCGTCCGCGTTGCGCACCAGCAGCGACAGCAGTCCGCCCGGCGCCAGCATCCGCGCGAGCCCCGCCAGCAGCGCGTCCGGCTCCTCGACGTACATGAGCACGCCGTGGCACAGCACCACGTCGAAGCTGCCGGGCAGGAAGTGCACCCCGGTGTCGCGGCCGTCGCCCTCGATGATCCGCACCCGCTCCCGGATGCCGTCGGGCTCGCCGGCCAGGGCCGTACGGGCCGCGGCGACCATCGCCGCCTCCTGCTCCAGACCCGTCACCTGATGGCCGAGCCGGGCCAGCCGCAGCGCCTGCGTGCCCTGCCCCATGCCGACGTCGAGCACCCGCAGCCGCTGCCCGACCGGGTAGCGCCCCGCTATCTGCTCGTCGAGCTGCCGGGCCACCAGCTCCTGCCGTACGACGTCACGCAGCCCGCCCAGCCTGTTCAGCCAGGCCTCGGCCGCTCCCCCGGAGAAGGCCGCAGCGCTCAGGGCCGCGCTCCACGCTTGATCTGCGGCTTGGGCAGCCGGAGGCGACGCATCTGGAGCGAGCGCATCAGCGCGTACGCCACCGCGCCCCGCCGGTTCTGCCCGTCGAAGCGCTCGGCGAGCTGCTTGCGCAGCCGGAACGCGGTGACGAACGAGTCCAGCACGATCAGCACGATCACGACCAGCCACAGCAGCAGCGCGATGGTCTGCAGCGAGCCCACCCGCACCATGCTCAGCACGAGGATGATCACGGCCATCGGCAGGAAGAACTCCGCCACGTTGAACCGCGAGTCGATGAAGTCACGAGCGAACTTGCGCACGGGACCCTTGTCACGGGCCGGCAGATACCGCTCGTCGCCCCCGGCCAGCGCCTGGCGCTGCCGGTCCAGCTGGGCGCGGCGCTCCTCGCGCTGACGCTTGGCGGCGTCCTTGCGCGACGTCGTCGTGTTGGCGACGCTGCGGCGCTGGGGCTGGGCCTCACTGCGCTTGGGCGTGGGCCGACCCTTCTTCGCCTGAGGGTCACGGGTCTGCTTGGAGTCGGTCGCCACCGCGTCGGCGGGGGCCTTCTCTTCCTTGGCACGGCTACGGAACACAAAACCCAAGGGTAAGCGCTCCGGGGCATGGACCCCAGCCCGGAGGGGAACGATCCGGCAACACCAGTCGTCTCCAGAGGGGACAGACCGGCCAAGAGCGCGGGAGAAGGGACACACAGTGACCTGACGCTCACCCTGAAGGTCACCTACTCCCTACGCCGGAGCAAGGGCTTGGTCAGTCGTCCTTGGGGATGAGCGCATCCGTCCCCGAACAGTGCGTCAATGGATGCAGGGCCCGTACTGTGGGTTCTGTCGCAAGGCTGGACCGGAGTCCGTCAGAAGGGGGCGCGCGAAGCCCATGAGCGGTGTCATGAAGCGTATGGGGATGATCTTCCGCGCGAAGGCGAACAAGGCCCTTGACCGGGCCGAGGACCCGCGCGAAACCCTCGATTACTCGTACCAGAAGCAGCTGGAGCTGCTCCAGAAGGTCCGCCGTGGCGTCGCCGACGTGGCGACCTCGCGCAAGCGCCTCGAACTCCAGCTCAACCAGTTGCAGTCGCAGTCCACCAAGCTGGAGGACCAGGGCCGCAAGGCGCTCGCGCTCGGCCGCGAGGACCTCGCCCGCGAGGCGCTCTCCCGTCGCGCCGCCCTCCAGCAGCAGGTCACCGATCTGGAGACGCAGCACTCGACGCTCCAGGGCGAGGAGGAGAAGCTCACCCTCGCGGCCCAGCGCCTCCAGGCCAAGGTCGACGCCTTCCGCACCAAGAAGGAGACGATCAAGGCCACCTACACCGCCGCCCAGGCCCAGACCCGCATCGGCGAGGCCTTCTCGGGCATCTCCGAGGAGATGGGCGACGTCGGCCTGGCCATCCAGCGCGCCGAGGACAAGACGGCCCAGCTCCAGGCCCGCGCCGGCGCCCTCGACGAGCTCATGGCCTCCGGCGCCCTGGACGACCCGACGGGCATCGCGAAGGACGACCTCCAGGCCGAGCTGGACCGGCTCTCCGGTGGTACGGATGTAGAGCTGGAGCTGCAGCGCATGAAGGCCGAACTCGCCGGGGGAAGCTCCTCCGGCCAGCAGGCCATCGAAGGTGGCACGAGCCAGTCGCAGCCCCAGCAGCAGCCGCAGGACACCCCGCGCTTCGACAAGCAGTAGCCCGGCGCCGGGGCCCGGAGCCGAGGAGGGCGACATGATCGTACGGATCATGGGGGAGGGCCAGTGGACGCTGGCCGACTCCCACTTCGTCGAACTGAACAAGCTGGACGACGAGCTGCTGGCCGAGATGGAGAGCGGCGACGAGGAAGGCTTCCACCGCACCCTCGGCGCCCTCCTGGACGCCGTCCGCCGCCTGGGCGCCCCGCTGCCCGACGACGCCCTGGAACCCTCGGAGCTCATCCTCCCGGCCCCGGACGCACGTCTGGAAGAGGTCCGCGAGATGCTGAGCGACGACGGCTTGATCCCCGGCTGACGGCAGGCCGACCAGCGGGGGATCCGGGGGCGGCAGCCCCGGCTACGGCACGGAAAGCGACGGTAACCGAAGCAGTGACCCTCCTCGCCCGCGCCGAGTGCCGGCTCAAGGCCCACCCCCTGGCCCTGGACGCGACCCTCGCCGCCGCGGTCCTCCTGTGCATGCTGGTCGGCTCCTTCGTCGACCCGCACGGCGGGCGCAGCGTCAGCTGGAGCCTGCACAGCCCGGCGCCGTTCAGCCTCCTGCTGATGACCTTCGGCGCCGCTGTCCTCGTCTTCCGCCGCAGGGCCCCCATGACGGTCCTCGTCCTCACCGGCGCCGCCTCCGTGCTCGAGTCGATCACCGGCGACCCCCGCGCCCCGGTCGCCATGTCCGCCGTCGTCGCCCTGTTCACCGTCGCCGCCGTCACCGACCGCGTCACCACCGCGCGGGCCGGGCTGCTCACCATGGCGGTCCTCACCGGCGCGGCCATGCTCGCCGGACCGCTGCCCTGGTACGCCCAGGAGAACCTCGCGATCCTCGCCTGGACCGGCATCGGCGCCACCGCCGGGGACGCGGTGCGCAGCCGCCGGGCCTTCATCCGGGCCATCCGGGACCGCGCCGAACGCGCGGAACACAACCGGGAGGAGGAGGCCCGCCGCCGGGTCGCCGAGGAGCGCCTGCGCATCGCCCGCGACCTGCACGACGTGGTCGCCCACCACATCGCCCTGGTCAACGTCCAGGCCGGAGTCGCCGCACACGTCATGGACAAGCGGCCCGACCAGGCCAAGGAGGCCCTCGCGCACGTCCGGGAGGCCAGCCGCTCCGCGCTGAACGAACTGCGGGCCACCGTCGGCCTGCTGCGCCAGTCCGGCGACCCCGAGGCCCCCACCGAACCCGCCCCCGGCCTGGACCGGCTCGACGAGCTCGCGGGCACCTTCCGCAGCGCCGGTCTGCACGTCGAAGTGGCCCGCACCGACCACGGGACCAAGCTCCCGGCCGCCGTCGACCTGGCCGCCTACCGGGTCATCCAGGAAGCCCTCACCAACGTCCAAAAGCATGCCGGAACCGAGGCGAAGGCCGAGGTCAGCGTGGTGTCCGTGGGGCCGAACATCGAGGTCATGGTCCTCGACAACGGGCGCCCGGCGTGCGACGAGCGGCCGGCGAGCGAAGGCGGCCACGGGCTGCTCGGGATGCGCGAACGCGTCACCGCCCTGCGCGGCACCCTCACCACCGGCCCCCGCTACGGCGGCGGTTTCCGCGTTCATGCCATCCTGCCGGTGAAGACCCGCACCGCCACCATGGGAGACAGTGCATGACCATCCGCGTCCTGCTCGCCGACGACCAGGCGCTGCTGCGCAGCGCGTTCCGTGTGCTCGTCGACTCCGAGCCCGACATGGAGGTGATCGGCGAGGCGTCGGAGGGCGCGGCGGCGGTGCGGCTGGCGAAGGAGCTGCGCGCCGACGTCGTCCTGATGGACATCCGCATGCCCGGCGTGGACGGTCTCGCCGCGACCCGGCTGATCAGCGCCGACCACTCCCTCGCACACGTGCGGGTGGTCATCCTGACGACCTTCGAGGTGGACGACTACGTCGTGCAGTCGCTGCGGGCGGGCGCCTCCGGCTTCCTCGGCAAGGGCAGCGAGCCGGAGGAGCTGCTCAGCGCGATCCGGGTCGCCGCGGGCGGGGAGGCGCTGCTCTCGCCGACCGCCACCAAGGGCCTGATCGCCCGCTTCCTCGCCCAGGGCGGCACGGCCGACGACCACGACCCCACCCGCTCGGCCCGGCTGGACGCGCTCACCGTGCGCGAACGCGAGGTCCTCGTACAGGTCGCCGGCGGCCACTCCAACGACGAGATAGCCGAGCGCCTGGAGGTCAGCCCGCTCACCGTGAAAACACACGTCAACCGGGCCATGGCCAAACTGGGCGCCCGCGACCGCGCCCAACTCGTCGTCATCGCGTACGAATCGGGGCTGGTCCGGCCACGGGTGGAGTGAGCCCGAACCGCACCCGGCACGATGGAACCGCCGGCACCGCCAGGCCGTTTCATATGCTGGTGGCTCGAACTGCTCAGGACACTCGGGGGAAGGGGATCGGGGCGGTGCCTCTGCACAAGGACGACCCGAAGGCGCTGGGCGGTTACCGGATCGTCGACCGGCTCGGGTCCGGCGGCATGGGCGTGGTGTATCTGGGCCGGGCGCGCTCGGGGCGTGAGGTCGCCGTCAAGGTGGTGCACTCCCAGTACGCCGAGGACGCGGTCTTCCGCGCCCGCTTCCGGCAGGAGATCGAGGCCGTCCGCAAGGTGAGCGGAGCGTTCACCGCCCCGGTCGTGGACGCCGACCCGGAGGCCGTACGGCCCTGGATGGCCACCCAGTACGTGCCCGGCCCCACGCTCTCCGCCCGGATCCGCGAGCAGGGCCCGCTGCGCGGCGCGGAACTGCGCCGGCTCGCCCTGGGCCTGGTGGAGGCGCTGCGCGAGATCCACCGCGCCGAGGTCGTGCACCGCGACCTCAAGCCCGGCAACGTCCTGATGGCCCCGGACGGCCCGCGCGTCATCGACTTCGGGATCTCCCGGGCGGCGGAGAACCAGACGCTCACCGAGACGGGGAAGGCGATCGGCACCCCGCCGTTCATGTCGCCGGAGCAGTTCACGGACGCCCGTTCGGTCGGGCCCGCCTCGGACGTCTTCTCGCTGGGCGCGCTGCTGGTGTTCGCCGTGGCCGGACGCGGCCCCTTCGACGCGGACAGCCCGTATCTGACGGCGTGGCGGGTGATGCACGAGGAACCGAAGGTGGACGCGGTCGCCGAGCCGCTGCGCGCGATCCTGGCCCGCTGTCTGGCCAAGGACGCCGCCGACCGGCCCGGACTCGACGTACTGGCCGGGGAGTTCGCCGAGGCGCTGCCCGAACCCGCGGAGGGCGACCCGGAGACGGTGATCCTGCGTCCGCCGCCCGCACCCGCGCCCGCGCCCCCGGCGGGCGAGGAGCCGGGACCCGCCGCGGCGCCGCCGCGCACGGGCCGCCGCTCCCGGCTGCGCCGGTGGCCGGCCCTGGCCGGGGTGGCGGGCGTCCTGGCCCTGGCGCTCACCGGTTTCCTGCTCGACGTCGGGCCGTTCGACAGGAACGGGGCGTCGGCGTCGGAGGAGAAGTCGGACGGCACCAGCACTGGCACCGACACCGGGTCCGTCGCCTGGGACCCCCTGCCGAACGGCTGGCAGCCGTGGCGGACCTCGGTGTTCGGGACCGCCGTGAGCGGGGTGAAGAAGCCGCTGGGCGGCGGGCCCTACGGCAGCCTCGGCATCAGATCGTCCTGCGCCATGGGGGAGGACGCCCTGTACTGCGGCGGCAACGGCACCCTCCCGGTCCGCGTCGACGGGGCGACGGGCCGGCTCGCCTGGCGGGCCGACTCCCTGCCCTCGGGCGTGGCACGGGAGGCGTACGACAGCATGGTCCTCGGGGTGCGCGACGGCGTGCTGCTGGTCTCCCAGTCGGTCCTGAACAGCGCGAAGAACGACCAGATCAGGACCGTCGTCGCCCTCGACTCCGCCACCGGCAAGCTGCTCTGGTCGCACCCGATGAGCGGGAGCGGCGTCACCCCGGCCCTCGTGGGCGATCTGCTGATGATCCCGGAGGGCGGCAAGCGGGTGACCGCCCGCGACCCCCGAGACGGCACCGCGCGCTGGACGGCCACCCTGCCCGCCGGGCCCACCTACAGCTGCGACTTCTACGACGTCGACGGCGTCCCGTACGCCGGCTGCGGCGACGCGGGTACACCGTCGCGCACCGTGTTCTACGCCGTCGGCCCGGCCGACGGCTCGACCCGGAAGGTGAGTGTGCCGGACGGCGACCTCGTCCACGTCGGCGCTGTCGGCGGCGATCTGGCCTTCGTGATGTCCACCCCGCAGGACACCGACAGTTCCGCGGAGTCGTCGTACGCCGAGGTCCTGCTGATCGACCCGGGCACCGGCGCCGTGCGCAGGACGAAGCTGGCGGGCGGCCCGCGCGGTGAGGCGGCGCTGGTGGGCGGAGTGCTCTGCTTCGTCTCCTCCGCGGGGCAGTTGGTCGCCCACTCGCCCGAGACGGGCGAGCGGCTGTGGCAGACCTCGACTACCCTTCAGCAGCCCGGTACTCCCGTCGCCGACGAGAGCGGACAGGTGGTGTTCACGGCCAGCGCCTCCGGCCGGGTCGCCGCCCTCGGCATCGAGACGGGCACCCTGCTGTGGGAGTCCCCCGCGCGGGCCGAGCAGGTCGTCGGGAGCGGTTATGCCGCGGGCCGGGTGTTCCTCGACCAGGGAGCCCTGGTGGTGCTGACCCCCGACGGCACCGTCTTCAGCCTGGACCCGGCCCACCCCGACCGGACACCGGCGGCGGAGTGAGCCGGGGCCGGGGCCCACGAGGGGCCACGGCGGCGCGGGGCTACGGCAGCGCGAGCATGCGCTCCAGGGCCAGCTTCGCGAACGCCTCGGTCTCCTTGTCGACCGTGATGCGGTTGACGAGCTTGCCGTCGGCGAGCGACTCCAGGGTCCAGACCAGGTGGGGGAGGTCGATCCGGTTCATCGTCGAGCAGAAGCAGACCGTCTTGTCGAGGAAGACGATCTCCTTGCCCTCGGGCGCGAAACGGTTCGCCAGCCGGCGGACCAGGTTCAGCTCGGTCCCGATGGCCCACTTCGAGCCGGCCGGGGCGGCCTCCAGCGCCTTGATGATGTACTCGGTCGAGCCGACGTAGTCCGCCGCGGCCACGACCTCGTGCCGGCACTCGGGGTGCACGAGCACGTTCACCCCGGGGATCCGGGCACGGACGTCCTCGACCGAGTCCAGGCTGAAGCGGCCGTGCACCGAGCAGTGGCCGCGCCACAGGATCATCTTCGCGTCCCGCAGCTGCTCGACGGTCAGCCCGCCGTTCGGCTTGTGCGGGTTGTAGAGGACGCAGTCCTCCAGGGACAGGCCCATGTCCCGTACGGCGGTGTTGCGGCCGAGGTGCTGGTCCGGCAGGAAGAGGATCTTCTCGCCCTGCTGGAAGGCCCACTCCAGGGCCCGCTGGGCGTTGGAGGAGGTGCAGATCGTGCCGCCGTGCTTGCCCGTGAACGCCTTGATGTCCGCGGACGAGTTCATGTACGAGACGGGCACGACCTGCTCGGCTATGCCGGCCTCGGTCAGCACGTCCCAGCACTCGGCGACCTGCTCGGCGGTGGCCATGTCGGCCATCGAGCAGCCGGCGGCGAGGTCGGGCAGGACCACCTTCTGGTCGTCCGACGTCAGGATGTCGGCGGACTCGGCCATGAAGTGCACACCGCAGAAGACGATGTACTCGGCCTCCGGGCGGGCGGCCGCGTCCTTGGCCAGCTTGAAGGAGTCGCCCGTGACGTCGGCGAACTGGATGACCTCGTCGCGCTGGTAGTGGTGGCCGAGGACGAACACCTTGTCGCCGAGCTTCTCCTTGGCGGCACGGGCCCGCTCGACAAGGTCCGGGTCGGAGGGCGAGGGCAGGTCGCCGGGACACTCGACGCCTCGCTCGCTCTTCGGGTCGGCCTCACGGCCGAGCAGCAACAGGGCGAGCGGAGACGGCTGTACGTCGAGCTCCGTGGTCTGGGCGGTGGTCACGACACGCACCCTTTCTACTTTTCGTCGATCTGACGTTATCTATGATAACCCGCATAACGTCACTTTGACGATGGTCATTGCGTCGATGTGACGTGAATCCCGATGAGGCGTTTTCCGCCCGCAGGCGCATGTGCGAGCATGAAGGAGGCGTCGAAAACCCGACGCCCGGCCCGGAATGAATCCGCGGCCTTGCCGGTTGCACCAGTCGGCAAGCAGTCTCCGTACAACCCGGGAGAGATGTAGATGTCCGTATCGGACGAGACCAGCACCGTCACCGACGGCATCATCCTGTCCGACGCCGCCGCGGCGAAGGTCAAGGCCCTGCTCGACCAGGAAGGCCGCGACGACCTGGCCCTGCGCGTCGCCGTTCAGCCCGGCGGCTGCTCCGGCCTGCGCTACCAGCTCTTCTTCGACGAGCGCTCCCTCGACGGCGACGTCGTCAAGGACTTCGACGGCGTCAAGGTCGTCACCGACCGCATGAGCGCCCCGTACCTGGGCGGCGCGTCCATCGACTTCGTCGACACCATCGAGAAGCAGGGCTTCACGATCGACAACCCGAACGCGACGGGCTCCTGCGCCTGCGGCGACTCCTTCAACTAAAGCCTTTCCGGACGACATGAAGGCGGCGGCCCCCTCCAACGGGGCCGCCGCCTTCGTGCTGTGCGGGTGCGGTCGGCGCGCTACTGGACCTGCGGCAGCCGGGCGCCGGGCTTCTCCAGCGGGATGGCCTTGCCGTCCGAGCCGACCACCTTCCGGCTGCCGAGCGATTCCTCCAGCTGCACACTCTGCTGGTACTGCTTGGCGATCATGATGCAGACCTTGTCCGGCCAGGGCGTCTCGGTCACGGTGACCTTCACCTCGTCGCCGCTCTCCACCGCCTTCGCCTTGTAGTCGGCGCACACCCCGCCGTAGAAGCTCACGGTCAGCGTGTCGCCCTCGACGGTGTAGCCGTCCACCTGCACATCACGCGTCGCCGAGCCGCCCGAGGGCGTCGGGGCGGGCGTCGGCGTCGCCGCGGACTTCAGATACGCCGGCTCGACGGCCGGCTGCGTCACGGTGTAGCCGGCCGCGGCCCCCGCCGCCTTCACGTCGAACAGCCAGGACGGCACGAGCACCTGCTGCCCGCCCGAAGTGTGCGGGGCGAGCCCGAGCACCGCGTCCTCGACGGTCGCCGTCTGCGCCCGCGTCTGCTCGGTCGTCGTGGTCGACGCACCGCACGGACTCTCCAGCCGGTCCTTCAGCGGCACCGGGGTGGCACAGCCGCCGATGCCCATCCGGGGGCCGCTCCCCTGCGCCGCGTTCAGCGCGTCCAGCGCCTCCCGCGCACTCAGCAGGGGATACGTGTCGCCCTTCGTCGGAGGTTCCAGCTGTCCGTTCCCGCCGACGATCTCGCCCTGCGCGCCGACACTGATCCCGGTCGTCCAGGAATAGGTGGGCAGCCCCCCGATCACCGGATCGGCGTTGACCACCCGCTGGGCGCCCGTGACCTGGCTCGCGTCCACCTTGGCGGCGTCCTGGCCGACCGCCTTCAGGACCGGTGCCGCCGCCTTCTTCGCGGCCGCCTCGGTCACCGGGTCGCCGACCGGGGTCGCGGGGGTCAGGGTGCACTTGACGGTGCCGCCCGAGCAGTCGTCCGTGCCGGGCGCGTACCGGGTGAACGTCCACATCCCCGGCGCCTGCCGGTTCACCCGCAGCACCGGCCCCGAGCCGTCGTTCCCGGCGCCGACCTTCCAGGCCTCGCCGTCGACGACCGGCGTCCCGGCCACGCCCAGCGCCTTCGCCAGCCCGGCCACCTCGTCCTTGGTGACCTCGCCCTTCGCCCAGTACACGGGCGCCGAGCCGGGGCCCGCGGGCAGGGTCCCGGCGGCGCTGTAGGTCACCCCGTAGGGGTTGGGCTCGCCGGGCGCGATGCCGTTCGTGCCGCCCTCGGGGGTACCCGTACCTGCGGAGTAGTCGTCCAGCAGGAGCGCCGCGGGGCTGCCGTCCGCGGAGGGCGATCCGGAGCCGGAGCCCCCGCCCGAGCCGCCCGCAGTGGTCGAGGTCAGATAGGCCCCGCCACCGCCCACCAGCAACACGGCGGCGGCGACGGAGGCGATGAGCACGGGCGAGCGGCGCCGGGCGCCCCCGGCGGCCTCGCCGCCACCGGCCGCGGGAGTGACGACGGGCTCGTCGACGTCACCGTCGGGCGCGCCGGACGCGGCGGCGGCCTCCTCGGGAGTGGCGGCGGCCTCCTCGGGAGCGGTGGGGGCCTCCTCCGGAGCCGCGGCCGGCTCGGCCTCAGCCGCTGAAGCCTCCGAGGCTTCCGGAGCTTCCGAGGCCTCCGAGGTTTCCGAGGTTTCCGAGGTTTCCGAAACCTTCGAGGTCTCAGAGGTCTCAGAGGCCTCGGAGACCTCAGAAACCTCAGCCTCTACGCTTTCGGCCTTTTTTTCGGCCGTTACCTCTTCAGGCTTCGCGGAACCCGTCTCCTCCGGCTCGCGCGCGGCGTCGTCGTTCTCGGGTCGCTCGGTGTTCACCGCATCGCTCCTTCGGCAGCCCTGCTGTCGTACCCCACATCCCCTTTACGAGGGACGCCGATGGGACGCGGCGGGGGAGCGCACGGTTCCCTTCCGAGCGCCGTACCGAAGAAAACCCTGAAAACCCTAGTTGCCGTACTCCGACATCGCCTCCAGCAGCCGGGCGGACTTCGCCGGTACGGTCACGCCATGGATGAGTGACGGGGAGACCGGACGGGAAGCGATCTTCTCCGGGACCGCCCAGTACGGAGCCATCCGGGCGCAGTCACCGCGCAGCGACGCCAGGTCGCCGTCGAGATCGGCCGGAACGGGGGCGTGGACCTTGAGGTTCGTCATAACCGAACCGTAGGCACGCTGGAGCCCGCGAAGAAAGATCTACTATCGGGTAGTTTCAGCTGCTTCAACGCCCCGGGGCGACCCGGTAGCGTGAACTGTCAATCCCGCTCCCCACAGGAGAGTCCACGCCGTGCGCATCGCAGTCTCCGGCTCCATCGCAACCGACCACCTCATGACGTTCCCCGGCCGCTTCGCCGATCAGCTCGTCGCGGACCAGCTGCACACGGTCTCGCTCTCCTTCCTGGTCGACAACCTGGACGTGCGCCGAGGCGGCGTGGGCGCGAACATCGCCTTCGGGATGGGCCAGCTCGGGACCCGCCCGATCCTGGTCGGCGCCGCGGGCGCGGACTTCGACGAGTACCGGGCCTGGCTGGACCGGCACGGCGTCGACACCGAATCGGTCCGGATCTCCGAGACGCTGCACACGGCCCGCTTCGTGTGCACGACCGACGCCGACCACAACCAGATCGGCTCGTTCTACACCGGCGCGATGAGCGAGGCCCGCCTCATCGAGCTGAAGACCGTCGCCGACCGGGTGGGCGGCCTCGACCTGGTCCTGATCGGCGCCGACGACCCGGAGGCGATGCTCCGGCACACCGAGGAGTGCCGCTCCCGCTCGATCCCCTTCGCGGCCGACTTCTCCCAGCAGATCGCCCGGATGAGCGGCGACGAGATCGGGACGCTGCTGGACGGCGCCACGTACCTGTTCTCCAACGAGTACGAGAAGGGCCTGATCGAGTCCAAGACGGGCTGGTCGGACAAGGAGATCCTCGCCAAGGTCGGCCACCGCGTCACCACCCTCGGCTCGCGCGGCGTCCGCATCGAGAGCGCCGGCGAGGACCCGATCGAGGTCGGCTGCCCGGAGGAGGAGCGCAAGCTCGAGCCCACCGGCGTCGGCGACGCCTTCCGGGCCGGCTTCCTCTCCGGCCTGGCCTGGGGCGTCTCCCACGAGCGCGCCGCCCAGATCGGCTGCATGCTCGCCACCCTCGTCATCGAGACGGTCGGCACCCAGGAGTACCAGCTGCGCCGCCTCCACTTCATGGACCGCTTCACCAAGGCCTACGGCGAAGAGGCCGCCACCGAGGTCCGCGGTCACCTCGCCTGAGGCCCTGGGCCCTGAGGTCCTGGGCCCTGAGGCCCTGAGGCCTGTCTAGGACACCCGGCGGACCACGTAGACCGCACCGCGGTCCGCCGGCTCCTCGCCGACGTACTCCTGACCTCGCATCTCGCACCAGGCGGGGATGTCGAGCCGGGCCGCCTCGTCGTCGGACAGCACCCGCACGAGGCCCCCGACCGGGACGTCCCCGAAGACCTTCGCCAGCTCGATGACGGGGATCGGGCACCGCTTGCCGAGCGCGTCCACGACGAGCACGTCACCGCGGGTCTCGGTGGCCGGCGCGGGCGCCCCGAGCTTCTCCCGCACCCCGGCCACAGCCCCCGGCAGCACGGCGAGGAACCGTTCCACGTCCGCCTCGGCCGCGCCCGCCGGCAGCGAGACCCGCACGTTCCCCTCGCTGAGCACGCCCATCGCCTTCAGCACATGGCTGGGCGTCAGCGTGCTGCTCGTGCAGGACGAACCGGACGACACGGAGAAGCCCGCCCGGTCCAACTCGTGCAGCAGCGCCTCCCCGTCGACGTAGAGGCAGGAGAAGGTGACGATCCCGGGCAGCCGGCGCTCCGGATCCCCGACCACCTCCACATCCGGCACGACCGCCGCCACCCGGGCCCGGATCCGCGCCGTCAGCTCCCGCAGCCGTACCGCCTCGGCCGCGGCCTCCGCCCGCACCGCCCGCAGCGAGGCCGCCGCCGCCACCACGGCCGGAATGTTCTCGAACCCGGCGGCCCGCCCCGACTCCCGCTCGTCCACGGGGCCTTGGACGGCGAAGCGCACCCCCTTGCGCACCACGAGCAGCCCCACCCCCGGCGGCCCGCCCCATTTGTGCGCGCTACCGGTCAGTACGGACCAGGGCCCCTCCACCGCCTCCCAGCCGAGCGACTGAGCGGCGTCCACCAGCAACGGCACCCCCGCCGCCCGGCAGACCTCGGCCACCTCGGCCACCGGCTGCCGGGTCCCCACCTCGTGGTTGGCCGACTGCAGACAGGCCAGCGCGGTGTCGGACCGCAGGGCGTCGGCGTACGACCGGACGGCCACCGCACCCGTCCGCGCCACCGGCACCCGGGTCACCTGACCGCCGTCCGCCTCGAACGTCTCGGCCGAATGGAGTACCGAGGAGTGTTCGACGGCTGACACGATCAGGTGACGTCCGGCGCGCCGCCGCCCGGCGAGTGCCCCCGCCGTACCGGCGTGCACGGCCCGCGTCCCGGACGAGGTGAACACGATCTCGTCGGCCCGGCACCCGACGGCCTCGGCCGTCGCCTCGCGGGCCGCGTCGAGCAGCATCCGCGCCCGCCGCCCCTCCCGGTACAACCGGGCGGGGTCGGCCCAGCCTTCGTCGAGCGAGGCCGACAGCGCCTGCCGGGCAACGGGATGAAGGGGAGCGGCGGAAGCGGCATCAAAGTAGGACACAGGGCAACGTTAGAACGCCGGTGAGCTTCATCGGGGGCGCGGGGAACTGCACGATCAGCCACAACAGGCCTGCACACGCCACACAACCGAACGTTTCGAGCTATTCGGCGCCCCCGACCAACCGTCAGAAGTAGCCCCCGGCGCGTTGGGGACCCTCCCCGCGCGACCCCAAATCGCGTCCAGTAGGGTTTGGTCCGCATAAACATCCAAACCCCTGCCCGACGCAGGGCGGCGACCGACCAGCGAGAAGTCAGGCCGCAGCCGACCGCGCGGGCGAGACTCTCGGGAAGGCGCTACGTGAGTCCCAACGGCTCCGACCGCTCGCCGCGGCGCCCGATGCGGCGGAAGCTGCTGCAGGCAATGACCGCGGGCCTGGTCCTGGCGACCGCCACCGGTTGCACATACAAGGACTTCCCCCGCCTTGGTATGCCCACCCCGGTCACGGAAGAGGCTCCGCGGATCCTCTCCCTGTGGCAGGGCTCCTGGGCAGCCGCGCTGGCCACCGGCGTGCTGGTGTGGGGCCTGATCCTGTGGAGTGCTTTCTTCCACCGGCGCAGCCGCACAAAGGTCGAAGTTCCTCCGCAGACCCGGTACAACATGCCCATCGAGGCGCTGTACACGGTGGTTCCGATCATCATCGTCTCGGTTCTGTTCTACTTCACCGCTCGCGACGAGTCGAAGCTGCTCAGCCTCGACAAGAAGCCCGACGTCACGATCAACGTCGTCGGCTTCCAGTGGAGCTGGTGCTTCAACTACATCGAGAACGTCGAAGGTTCCGAGGGGAACGCGAAGACCGACGAGAACCTGGCCGCGATCCCGGACCGGTTCAAGAAGGAATTCCCGGACAACGCCGGCGGCGTGTACGCCTGCGGCACCCCCGGTGAGCGGAACCCGCAGACCAACAACCCGGGCCCGACCCTGGTGCTCCCCGAGGGCAAGACGGTTCGTTTCGTCCTGACCTCGCGTGACGTCATCCACTCCTTCTGGGTGGTGCCGTTCCTCATGAAGCAGGACGTCATCCCGGGCCACACCAACTCCTTCCAGGTGACTCCCAACAAGGAGGGCACCTTCCTGGGCAAGTGCGCCGAACTCTGCGGCGTCGACCACTCCCGGATGCTGTTCAACGTGAAGGTCGTCTCTCAGGAGCGCTACGAGCAGCACCTCAAGGACCTCGTAGAGAAGGGGCAGACCGGTTACGTTCCCGCGGGCATCGAGCAGACGAGCCACGAGAAGAACCGGGAGACGAACAACCTGTGAGCATCCTCAACGAACCCCAGGGTGCCTCCGCAGCTGAGGACTCGTACGAGAACGAGCTGCCGGTCAGGCGCAAACAGCCCGGCAACGTCGTGGTGAAGTGGCTGACGACCACCGACCACAAGACCATCGGTACGTTGTACCTGGTCACGTCGTTCGCGTTTTTCTGCATCGGTGGCGTCATGGCGCTCTTCATGCGCGCCGAGCTGGCCCGTCCGGGTCTGCAGATCATGTCGAACGAGCAGTTCAACCAGGCGTTCACGATGCACGGCACGATCATGCTGCTGATGTTCGCGACGCCGCTGTTCGCCGGCTTCACGAACTGGATCATGCCGCTCCAGATCGGCGCGCCGGACGTCGCCTTCCCGCGACTGAACATGTTCGCCTACTGGCTGTACCTGTTCGGCTCGCTCATCGCGGTCGGTGGCTTCCTCACCCCGCAGGGCGCGGCCGACTTCGGCTGGTTCGCCTACAGCCCGCTCTCGGACGCCGTCCGCTCCCCGGGCATCGGCGCCGACCTGTGGATCATGGGCCTGGCCTTCTCCGGCTTCGGCACCATCCTCGGCTCGGTCAACTTCATCACCACCATCATCTGCATGCGCGCCCCGGGCATGACGATGTTCCGCATGCCGATCTTCGTCTGGAACGTCCTGCTGACCGGTGTCCTGGTCCTGCTGGCCTTCCCGGTCCTCGCGGCCGCGCTGTTCGCCCTGGAGGCGGACCGCAAGTTCGGCGCCCATATCTTCGACGCGGCCAACGGCGGCGCGTTGCTATGGCAACACCTCTTCTGGTTCTTCGGCCATCCAGAGGTGTACATCATCGCCCTACCGTTCTTCGGCATCATCTCCGAAGTGATCCCGGTGTTCTCCCGAAAGCCGATGTTCGGCTACATGGGCCTGATCGCCGCGACCATCTCCATCGCCGGTCTCTCCGTGACGGTGTGGGCGCACCACATGTACGTCACCGGCGGCGTCCTCCTACCGTTCTTCTCCTTCATGACGTTCCTGATCGCCGTGCCAACAGGCGTGAAGTTCTTCAACTGGATCGGAACGATGTGGAAGGGCTCACTGTCCTTCGAGACACCGATGCTGTGGGCGACGGGCTTCCTCATCACCTTCACCTTCGGCGGTCTGACCGGCGTCATCCTGGCCTCGCCGCCGATGGACTTCCACGTGTCCGACTCGTACTTCGTGGTGGCGCACTTCCACTACGTCGTCTTCGGCACCGTCGTCTTCGCGATGTTCTCCGGCTTCCACTTCTGGTGGCCGAAGTTCACCGGCAAGATGCTGGACGAACGCCTCGGCAAGATCACCTTCTGGACGCTGTTCATCGGCTTCCACGGCACCTTCCTGGTCCAGCACTGGCTCGGAGCCGAGGGCATGCCGCGTCGCTACGCCGACTATCTGGCGCAGGACGGCTTCACCGCCCTGAACACGATCTCGACGATCAGCTCGTTCGTCCTCGGCCTCTCCGTCCTGCCGTTCTTCTACAACGTGTGGAAGACCGCCAAGTACGGCAAGCCGGTCGGCGTCGACGACCCGTGGGGCTACGGCCGCTCGCTCGAGTGGGCGACCTCCTGCCCGCCGCCGCGCCACAACTTCCTCACCCTGCCGCGGATCCGCAGTGAATCCCCGGCGTTCGACCTGCACCACCCGGAGATCGCCGCGCTCGAGCAGCTGGAACACAGCGGTCACGGCGCGAGTGCCATCGCAGGCGGCAAGGAGGCCGGCAAGTGAAGGTCCAAGGATGGATGTTCACGTGGCTGAGCGTGTTCATCCTCATCATGGCGATCGTCTATGGCGTGTGGTCGAAGGAGCCGGCCGGTACCACGGCCCTCTTCCTGGCCTTCGGCCTGGCCATCATGATCGGCTTCTACCTGGGCTTCACGGCCAAGCGGGTCGACGTGGGCGCGCAGGACAACAAGGAAGCGGACGTCGCGGACGACGCCGGCGAGCTGGGCTTCTTCAGCCCGCACAGCTGGCAGCCGCTGGCGCTCGGCTTCGGCGGCGCGCTGGCCTTCCTGGGCGTGGCGATCGGCTGGTGGGTGCTGTACTTCTCCCTCCCGGTGATCATGATCGGCCTGTTCGGCTGGGTCTTCGAGTACTACCACGGTGAGAACCGCACCCAGTAGCACGCGCTGAACGCGGCGAGAGCCCGGACACTCCGTCAGGAGGGTCCGGGCTCACGCTTTTGCCGTAGCCGCGCTGCTCCGTCCGTGTCACTCAGCGCGCCGCCGCCGACCCGGCTCCCTAGCGTGAAGTCATGAGCCACCAACCACGCCCCCGCACCGTCGTCGGCTGCACCCTGCTGGTGATCGCCCTGGGCGCGGTCGCGAGCGCCTGCGGCTCGGACGGCAACCCACTGTCCGCGCGCCCCTACGACGCGACGGACCAGATCTCCTTCAACGGCGCCGCGGAAGACGGGAAGAAGACCGACCCGGACAAGCCCCTGGAGGTCACGGCGCAGGACGACGACCGGATCACGGACGTCACCGCCGTGGACGGCACAGGCCGCTATGTGCCGGGCGAACTCTCCGCCGACGGCAGCCGCTGGCACAGCACCGAGCCGCTGGCCGCAGGCGCCCACTACACGGTCCGCGTGAGCACCGAGGACGACGACGGCGCACCCGGCCGCCGGGTCCTCACCTTCGACACCGGCAAGCCCACCAGCAAGAAGCGGCTGGCGGTCACGTTCGGCCCCGACGCCGGCGAGTACGGCGTCGGCCAGCCCGTCACCGCCAAGCTGGACCAGCCCGTCAAGGACCCCGCCCAGCGGGCCGTCGTCGAACGCGCCCTCAAGGTCGACTCCACGCCCTCCGTGCAGGGCGGCTGGCACTGGGTGGACGACAAGGAGCTCCACTACCGGCCCAAGGACTACTGGCCCGCCCACGCGACCGTCCGCGTCCACAGCAACCTGGACGGCATCAAGATCGGCGACCGGCTGTGGGGCGGCCCCGCGAAGGACCTCAAGCTCACCATCGGCGACCGGGTCGTCGCCGTGACGGACGCGTCGTCGCACTCCATGACGGTCTTCAAGAACGACGAGCAGATCAACCAGATCCCCGTCACCACCGGAAAGCCCGGCTTCGAGACCCGCAACGGCGTCAAGGTCGTCCTGGGCAAGGAGTACTTCGTACGGATGCGCGGCACCACCGTCGGCATCGCGGAGGGCTCCTCCGAGTCGTACGACCTGCCCGTCTACTACGCCACCCGGGTGACCTGGAGCGGCGAGTACGTGCACGCCGCGCCCTGGTCCGTGGGCTCCCAGGGCTACGCCAACGTCAGCCACGGCTGCACCGGGATGAGCACGTCCAACGCCGAGTGGTTCTTCGACAACGTCCGCGCGGGCGACGTCGTCCAGGTCGTCAACAGCTACGGCGACACGATGGAGACCTTCGGCAACGGCTTCGGCGACTGGAACCTGGACTGGCCGAAGTGGACCGAGGGCAGCGCCCTGACCGGCGGCAAGCAGGACACCCAGCGGGCGACGTCAAGACTGCAGCCCACAGCGGTGTGAGCGCCTCTCGGGGGCGCGACCGGCCACGACGGACCCGCGGTCGCAGGACGGCCCGCGCCCCCGGAGGGTCACGCGCTGTGCTGAAGGTTCTTCCGCCGCAGCAGGGAAGCCAGCGCCGAGGCGAACTCGACCGGGTCCACCGGCAGCGTCACCGCCGCCTCCGCCCGGCTCCAGGTGGCCAGCCAGGCATCCTGCGGCCGCCCGATCAGCAACAGCACCGGCGGGCACTGGAAGACCTCGTCCTTGACCTGCCGGCACAGCCCCATGCCGCCCATCGGCACGGCCTCGCCGTCGAAGACGCAGACGTCGATCCCGCCCTTGTCCAACTCCGTGAGCACCGCCGCCGGCGTCGCGCACTCGAGGAACTCCACGAGCGGCGCGTCGGGGGCGGGCCGGCGGCCGGTGGCCAACCGCACCTGCTCGCGGGTGTTGGAGTCGTCGCTGTAGACCAGCACCGTGGCGGTCGCCTGCATGCTTCCTCCGTGACATCAGCGTCGTACGGACAGAACCGATGCGGCGGATGCTACTCCCTTGAACACCCCGTCAACACCGGTTGGAACGCCACTTCGATGGGCCATACGGGCAGTACACACGGTGTGAACACTCCGAACGGCACCCCCGGGAGTGAGGGCTGGATAAGGGACCGACATAATGTCGGTCGTGGCGACAGCAACGACAGTAGAAACCGGGCACGCGCACCCGTCGGTCAATCGGCCGAACCTCACCAGCGTCGGAACCATCATCTGGCTGAGCTCCGAGCTGATGTTCTTCGCGGCCCTCTTCGCGATGTACTTCACCCTGCGATCGGTGACCGGGCCGGATCACTGGAAGGAAATGGCCGAGAGCCTGAACTTCCCGTTCTCGGCCACGAACACCACGATCCTGGTGCTCTCCTCCCTCACCTGCCAGCTCGGCGTCTTCGCCGCCGAGCGCGGGGACGTGAAGAAGCTCAGGATGTGGTTCATCGTCACCTTCATCATGGGTGCGATCTTCATCGGAGGTCAGGTCTTCGAGTACACGGAGCTGGTGAAGAAGGACGGGCTCTCGCTCTCCTCCGACCCGTACGGCTCGGTGTTCTACCTGACCACCGGCTTCCACGGCATGCACGTGACGGGCGGCCTCATCGCCTTCCTGTTCGTCCTCGGCCGCACCTACGCGGCCAAGAGGTTCACCCACGAGCAGGCGACCGCGGCCATCGTCGTGTCCTACTACTGGCACTTCGTCGATGTCGTCTGGATCGGCCTCTTCGCCACGATCTACATGATCAAGTAGCCGGGGCCCGCTCCCGCACATCCGTAACGCATCGACGCAGAAGATCCTGACACCGGGGTAATCCGTGAAAAAGCTCTCCGCACGACGACGCCATCCGCTGGCGGCGCTCGTCGTCCTACTCCTCGCGCTGGCATGCACAGGGGGGCTGTACGCCGTGTTCGCGCCCGCGAGCAAGGCGCAGGCAGACGACACCGCCCAGTCCCTCGCCATCGAAGAGGGCAAGAAGCTCTACGCCGTCGGCTGCGCCAGCTGCCACGGCACCGGAGGTCAGGGCAGCTCCGACGGTCCCAGCCTGGTCGGCGTGGGCGCCGCGGCCGTGGACTTCCAGGTCGGCACCGGCCGTATGCCGGCGGCGACCTCCGAGGGCCCGCAGGTGGTGAAGAAGAAGAACATCTACACGCAGGCCCAGATCGACCAGCTGGCCGCGTACATCTCCTCCCTCGGCGCCGGCCCGGCCGTCCCGACCGAGTCCGAGTACAGCCCGGAAGGCGCGGACATCGCCAAGGGTGGCGACCTGTTCCGCACCAACTGCGCGCAGTGCCACAACTTCACCGGCAAGGGCGGCGCCCTCACCAAGGGCAAGTTCGCTCCGACCCTGGAGGGCGTGGACCCGAAGCACCTCTACGAGGCCATGCAGACCGGCCCGCAGAACATGCCCTCCTTCCCCGACACCACGCTGTCGGAGCAGAACAAGAAGGACATCATCGCGTACCTGCACGCGGTCAACAGCGACGATACGAACAACCCCGGTGGTCTCGAGCTGGGCGGCCTCGGGCCGGTCACCGAGGGCCTCTTCGCCTGGATCTTCGGACTCGGCGCCCTGATCGCGGTCGCCGTCTGGGTCGCCGCTCGGACCGCAAAGGCCAAGAAGTCATGAGCAACCAAGACACTCCAGAAGAGAACCTGCCTGCTGAGCAGGACCACACCCATGGCGCGGTATCCGTCGCGGACGAGAAGAACCCGTTCGCGGACCCCGGTCTGCCGCCCCACGAGCATCGCATCCAGGACATCGACGAGCGGGCCGCCCAGCGGTCCGAGCGTGCGGTCGCCTTCCTGTTCACGCTGTCGATGCTCGCCACGGTCGGCTTCATCGCCGCGTACGTGGCGATCCCCGCCGACAAGTCGATCTTCGTGTTCCCGATCGGCCACCTCAGCGCGCTGAACTTCGCGCTGGGTCTGACGCTGGGCACGGCGCTGTTCACCATCGGCGCCGGCGCGGTCCACTGGTCCCGCACCCTGATGACGGACGTGGAGGTCGCCGGCGAACGGCACCCGATCGCGGCCGAGCCCGAGCTTCGGGCCAAGGTCCACGCGGACTTCAAGCAGGGCGCCAAGGAATCGGCGATGGGTCGGCGCAAGCTGATCCGCAACACGATGTTCGGCGCGCTCACCCTGGTGCCGCTCTCCGGCGTCGTGCTGCTGCGCGACCTCGGTCCGCTGCCCGAGGACAAGCTGCGGCACACGCTGTGGGCCAAGGGCAAGCTGCTCGTCAACATGAACACCAACGAGCCGCTGCGTCCCGCGGACGTCGTCGTCGGTTCGCTCACCTTCGTCAAGCCCGAGGGCTTGGAGGAGCACGACGAGGACTTCCAGAACGAGATCGCCAAGGCGGCCGTGATGATCGTCCGGCTGCAGCCGGACAACATCAAGGACAAGCAGGAACTCGACTGGTCCTACCAGGGCATCGTGGCGTACTCGAAGATCTGCACCCACGTCGGTTGCCCGATCTCGCTGTACGAGCAGCAGACGCACCACGTGCTGTGCCCCTGCCACCAGTCCACCTTCGACCTCTCCGACGGTGCCCGAGTGATCTTCGGTCCCGCCGGTCACGCCCTGCCGCAGCTGCGGATCGGCGTGAACGACGAGGGCTACCTCGAGGCGCTCGGCGACTTCGATGAGCCCGTCGGTCCTGCATTTTGGGAGCGCGGATGAGCACCACTGAGCAGACAGAGTCCCGCGAACGCGGGAAGGCACCGGCCGGCGAGCGCATGGCCGACTGGGCCGACGGCCGCCTGGGGGTCTACTCCCTGGCCAAGAAGAACATGCGCAAGATCTTCCCCGACCACTGGTCGTTCATGTTGGGCGAGGTCTGCCTCTACAGCTTCATCGTCATCATCCTGACGGGTGTCTATCTGACGCTGTTCTTCCACCCGTCGATGACCGAGGTGGAGTACCACGGCAGCTACGTCCCGCTGCAGGGACAGCTGATGTCCGAGGCGTTCAACTCGACCATGCACATCTCCTTCGATGTGCGCGGTGGTCTGCTGATCCGGCAGATCCACCACTGGGCGGCGCTGATCTTCCTCGCCGGCATGTTCGTGCACATGATGCGCGTGTTCTTCACGGGCGCGTTCCGCAAGCCGCGTGAGATCAGCTGGCTGTTCGGCTTCCTGCTGTTCGTCCTGGGCATGTTCACCGGTTTCACCGGTTACTCGCTCCCGGACGACCTGCTCTCCGGCACCGGTGTCCGCTTCACCCAGGGCGCGATCCTGTCCATGCCGATCGTCGGCACGTACATCTCGTTCTTCCTGTTCGGCGGCGAGTTCCCGGGCCACGACATCGTGCCGCGGTTCTACTCGATCCACATCCTGCTGCTGCCGGGCATCATGCTCGGCCTCCTGGTGGGCCACCTGATCCTGGTCTGGGTCCAGAAGCACACGCAGTTCGCGGGCGCCGGAAAGAACAACAAGAACGTCGTCGGAATGCCGTTCCTGCCGGTGTACATCGCCAAGGCCGGAGGCTTCTTCTTCCTGGTCTTCGGTGTGATCGCGCTCCTGGCGGCGGTCGCGCAGATCAACCCGATCTGGGCCATGGGCCCCTACCGTCCGGACCAGGTGTCGACCGGCGCCCAGCCCGACTGGTACATGGGCTTCGCCGAGGGTCTGATCCGCTTCATGCCGGGCTGGGAGGTCAACTTCTGGGGTCACACGCTCGTCCTGGGCGTGTTCATCCCGCTGGTGCTCTTCGGCGTGGTCCTCGCGGCACTCGCGCTCTACCCGTTCATCGAGTCCTGGGTCACCGGCGACAAGCGCGAGCACCACATCCTGGACCGCCCGCGCAACGCGCCGACCCGCACCGCGCTGGGCGTCGCCTGGGTCACGATGTACATGATCACGCTGGTCGGCGGTGGCAACGACCTGTGGGCCACCCACTTCCACCTGTCGATCAACGCGATCACCTGGTTCGTCCGGATCTTCTTCTTCGTCGGACCGGTCATCGCGTACATCGCCACCAAGCGGATCTGCCTCGGCCTGCAGCGCCGGGACCGCGAGAAGGTGCTGCACGGTCGCGAGACCGGCACCATCAAGCGCCTGCCGCACGGTGAGTTCGTCGAGATCCACGAGCCGCTCAGCCAGGAGCAGCTGCACACCCTCACCGCGCACGAGCAGTACGAGCCCGCCGCGATCGGCCCCGCGGTCGACGAGAACGGCGTCGAGCGCAAGGTGTCGGGCGCCGAGAAGCTGCGCGCCAAGATCAGCGGCGCGTACTTCGGCGAGGACCAGCAGATCCCGAAGCCCACCGTCGAGGAGTACAAGGAGATCACGAGCGGCCACGGCCACCACTGATCGCTGCGCTCGCCACGCGCGCTGGAAGGGCCCCGTCCGAAGACCGGACGGGGCCCTTTCCCGTGCCCTGAGCTGGATAGGGTGGGGGCACACTTTCTACGACATCTGGAGCGGCCCCATGAGCGCTGTGACCCCCGCTGGAGGCGACACCGCGGCGGGCCGTTCCTGGCCCGAGGTGCTGAACGCCCTGCTGTACGGCCACGACCAGAGCTCCGACGCGACGGCCTGGGCGATGGACCAGATCATGCGCGGCGAGGCGACGGACGCCCAGATCGCCGGGTTCGTGGTCGCGCTGCGGGCCAAGGGCGAGACGGTCGAGGAGATCACCGGCGTGGTGCGGGCGATGTACGAGCACGCCAACACCATCGAGGTGTCCGGCCGCACCGTCGACATCGTCGGCACGGGCGGCGACGGCGCCAAGACGGTCAACATCTCCACGATGTCGGCGCTGGTCGTGGCGGGCACGGGCGCGAAGGTCGTCAAGCACGGCAACCGGGCCGCCTCCTCGGCGTCCGGCTCCTCGGACGTGCTGGGCCAGCTGGGCGTCAACCTCGACCTGACCCCGCAGCGGGTGGCCGAGGTCGCGGAGGAGGCGGGGATCACCTTCTGCTTCGCGGTGAAGTTCCATCCGGCGCTGCGCCATGTGGCCGCCGCGCGCGGTCAGTTGGGCATTCGGACGGTCTTCAACGCCCTCGGCCCGCTGACCAACCCGGCCCGGGTGAAGGCACAGGCGGTCGGTGTCGCGGACCCGCGCATCGCACCGATGATCGCCGGAGTCCTCGCCGAGCGCGGCAACTCCTCCCTGGTCTTCCGGGGCGACGACGGCCTCGACGAGCTGACGACGACGTCCACCTCGCATGTGTGGGTCGTGCGCGACGGCAAGGTCGCCGAGGAGAGCTTCGACCCGCGTGACGTCGGCATCGAGCTGGTGCCGGTGGAGGCGCTGCGGGGCGGTGACCCGGCGTTCAACGCGGAGGTCGCGCGCCGGCTCCTGGACGGGGAGACGGGCCCGGTGCGGGACGCCGTGCTGCTGAACTCGGCGGCGGCCCTCGTGGCGCTGGACCCCGGGTCCGGGACGCTGGCGGAGCAGCTGCGGGCCGGGATGGCGAAGGCGGCGGAGTCGATCGACTCCGGGGCGGCCAAGCGCTCGCTGGAGCGCTGGGTGGCGGCCAGCAACGTGTAGCGCGGTCATCGGGCGTCACCGAGCGTCGTCCCGCGATCCGGACATGGGTTGCGGGGCGACGATCACCTCACGTACGTTCTTGTGTCAGGTCATGAGTGACAGTCATGAGGCCCCGGCCGACTGTCCGGCAACCCTCCGTCCGTGGCGGGGTGCCCCGGGTGAAGACCAGGTCGCGCACAACAAGGTGCACGGCAAGCGCGGATCCCTCACACGCTTCTGAGAGCGTGCGGCCAGGGATCCTGGTCATCGAGGGAGCCTTCTGTGAGCAAGCGAATGCGATAGGGCGCAGAGCCCCGCTTCCGCGTACCCCTTTTCACTTTTCCCTTGCCTCACACGGGAGTTCCGTCATGTCCGTTTCCGTCTCCACCGCTGCCTCCGCCCGGACCGTTTGTGCGCCTCTGCCCGTTCTGGGCCGGGATGTCACCGTCCCGCTCGTCACGGGCGGCGAGGTCGCCTACGCGGCGCTCGACTACGCGGCCAGCGCCCCCGCCCTCCAGCGCGTCTGGGACGACGTGGCGGCCTACGCCCCCTACTACGGCAGCGTCCACCGCGGGGCCGGCTACCTCTCCCAGCTCTCCACCGACCTGTTCGAGAACGCCCGCCGGACCGTCACCGAGTTCCTGGACTGCCGCCCCGACGACCAGCTGATCTTCACCCGCTCCACCACGGACTCCCTCAACCTGCTCGCCGCGGCCCTCCCCGCCGACTGTCAGGTCTTCGTCTTCGAGACCGAGCACCACGCCTCGCTGCTGCCCTGGAAGGACGCCGAGGTCACCTACCTGGATGCCCCGCGCACCCCGCGCCAGGCCGTCGAGACCCTGGAGCGCGCCCTCGCCGGCCGTGACCCCTACGGGCCGGCCCTGGTCTGCGTGACCGGCGCCTCGAACGTCACCGGCGAGCTGTGGCCGGTGCGCGAGCTGGCGGCCGCCGCCCACGCCCACGGCGCCCGCATCGTCCTGGACGCCGCCCAGCTCGCCCCCCACCACCCGGTGTCGGTGCGGGACCTCGACGTCGACTGGGTCGCCTTCTCCGGCCACAAGCTGTACGCGCCCTTCGGCTCCGGCGTCCTGGCCGGCCGCGCCGACTGGCTGGTCGCGGCCGACCCGTACCTCGCGGGCGGCGGCGCCAGCCGCAAGGTCACCCGGCGCGAGGACGGGGGAGTGGACGTGGAGTGGCACGAGAGCGCCGCCCGCCACGAGGCCGGCTCCCCGAACGTGATCGGCGCCTACTCCATCGCGGCGGCCTGCAAGGCGCTGACCGAGGCCGGCTTCGAGACGCTGGTGGCCCGCGAGCAGGCCCTGATCGAGCGGGTGCGGGCCGGCCTGGCCGAGGTGCCGCAGGTCAAGGTGCTGTCCCTGTTCGGCGACGACGCCCCGCGGGTCGGCGTGATCTCCTTCGTCGTCGAGGGCTGGAACAGCTCCCACTTCGCCGCCGCCCTCTCGGCCGAGTACGGCATCGGCGTCCGGGACGGCCTGTTCTGCGCCCACCCGCTGGTCCGCACCCTCCTGGGCGGCGACCTGCACAGCCAGGGCGAGTGCGGCGCCCCCGAGGCGGCCCCCGGCGAGAAGTCCCTCAACGCCATCCGGGTGAGCTTCGGCGCGGGCACCCCCGACGAGCACGTGGAGCGCTTCGTGACCGCCGTACGGGAACTGGTGACCGACGGCGCGCGCTGGCAGTACCGGACCCAGGACGGCCGCTGCGTTCCCGCGGTCTGAGCGCGCCGGGCGAAGTCGGCGGCGCCCTGAAGGGGCGCGGGGAACTGCGCGACCGGCCACGACGGCGCCGCGGCGGAACGACGGCACGACGCGACACTGCCGGCGGGAGCGCTCAGCCCGGTGCCGGGGGCCTACTCCAGGCCGATGGCGAACGCCGCTTCGAGGTCGTGCTGGGAGTAGGTGCGGAACGCGACGTGCGTGTCGGTGCCCTCGACCCCCGGGATCTTGCTGATGCTCCCGGGGATGACCTCCGCCAGGTCCTCGTGCTGCTTCACCCGGACCATGGCGATCAGGTCGTAGGTCCCGGTGACGGAGAAGACCTCGCTCACGGAGTCCAGCGAGGCGATCCGCTCGGCGATCTCGGGGATCCGGTCCACGCTGGTCTTGATGAGGACGATCGCGGTGATCACGGCTGGTTCTCTCCCTCGGGGGCCGTTGCTGGGGCGGGCCTCACTCTAAGCGCTCCGCTGGACGTGCCGCGATCCGCTGCGGCGCCATCGTGGCCGGTCGCGCAGTTCCCCGCGCCCCTTCAGTGCGCTGCCGATCCGCGGGCGACTGCGCCCGACCTGCTCGGTCGCCCGCCCGTCCCCCGCCGCCGCCTTGCCCGGGCCGTCCTTCGGGCCCTCGCGGTGCCTGAAACGGGCCCACGCGTAGACGAGGCCCAGGCCGAAGCCCACCACATGGGCCAGGTAGGCCACCCCGGGCCCCTGGGCGGCCCGGCCCGCCGCCACCCACTGCAGGGCGGCCCAGAAGGGCAGCACGACCCAGGCGGGGAAGCGCAGCGGCAGGAAGAACAGGAACGGCAGGAGGCTGGTCACCCGTGCTCGGGGGAACAGGTACAGAAACGCGCCGAGGATCGCCGAGATCGCCCCGGAGGCGCCGACCAGGGACTGCGGCGACCCGGCGTTGGCGGCGGCGTAGCCCAGCAGGGCCAGGTAGCCGCAGCCCAGGTAGAAGAGCGTGAACTCGACGCGGCCCATCCGCTCCTCGGCCATCGCCCCGAAGACGTAGAGGAAGAGCATGTTGCCCAGCAGGTGCACCCAGCTGCCGTGCACGAAGAGCGCCGTGGCCGGGGTCAGGACGGCCCGTGGAGAGCCCGCGAAGAACTCGGCGGGCACCACGCCCCACCGTCGGAAGTACGCCCGCTGCGCGGCCAGCAGCTCGTCGCCGACGCCGTAGCCCGGATTGAAGCCCGAGGCCGGGCCGATGACGAAGATCAGGCAGCACACGGCGATGAGTGCGTAGGTCACCGGCGCCGAGGGGGTGCGGACCGCCCTGCCGGCCGTCCCGCTCCAGTTGCTGATCATGAATACAGAGCATGACGGAACAGGACGCACCATCCCAGACCGCCTCGCCGCCGGGTGGGCGCGGTGATCGGATGGGCGGCGAGTACGCGCCAGGCCGTAGGGTTACGAGCCATACACGCGGGGGAGCCTCCGGCCCGACCCCGACACGGGAAGTACGAGACCAGAAGGAAGCGGAAAGCCACGATGACGGTTCCCCTGCCGACCGCCACGACGCGGTGGCGCTGCACGCTCTGCGGCAACCTCACGCGGTTCGACGTGACGCGCTCGTCGAAGGTCGTCGAGTACGTGCACCTCGACCTCGCCGGTGAGCCGAACGTCGAGGAGCGCGAGGTGGTCAGTGAGACCATCGAGACGGTGCGGTGCCGCTGGTGCAACGCCGTGGACCAGGTGGAACTCGTGGATCGGCCGGGCGCCGGCTCCTGACAGGAGCGGGCCCCGCACAGTATTGGGGTGTGACGGATGGTGGAGAGCGCAGGCGGGGGGCCGGGCGACGGCGCCGCCGAGATGCTCGACCGTCCGCTGCCGGACGGCGTGCGGCGCAGGGTCGTCACGATCGTGTCCGACGGCTTCGGCGGACTGACCGTCGGCGAACTGCCCGCCCAGTTGCGCCAGTACGCGCGGTTCGCGCCGAACCGGCGGGCCAAGTTCGCCGGCAACGCGATGGCCGCCGCGCTGGAGACCGATCCGCTCTTCCGGCAGCGCATCGCCGAGAAGTTCAGAGAGGCCCAGCCGGAACTCTCCGGCGCCCTCGACTCCGGCTCGCCGACCCCGGCCGCGGACCCGCTGGATGTGGCGGCCGCGGCCTACGTACTGCGGCCCACCGGCTGGGTGAAGCTGGTCACCGCGGCCGGTGAGGAGGCCCAGCGGGCGGACGCCGAGCGCGCCGACGAGGAGAGCCGGGCCGAGCTGGAGCGGCTGCGCGAGGAGCTCGACCGGGCGCGTGAGCAGACCCGCGCGGACACCGAGCGGCTGCGCGTCGAACTGGACGTGGCGAAGAAGGAAGCCGATTCGCTCCACCGCAAGCTGCGTTCGGCCCTCAGCGACATCAAGCGGGGCGAGGCCGCGCTGCGCAAGGTGCAGAGCGAGATCGAGGCCGTCCGGACCGAGGGCCATGCCCAGGTGTCCGCCGCGGAGAGCGAGTCGCGGCGGCTGAAGGCGCGGCTGGGGGAGACGGAGGCCGCCCTGGAGGCCGCCCGGCGCGCGGCGCGCGAGGGGCGCAGCGTCGAGGACATGCGGGTGCGGCTGCTGCTCGACACCGTGCTGGACGCGGCCCAAGGGCTGCGGCGGGAACTGGCGTTGCCGCCGGTGTCGGTGCGCCCCGCGGAGACCGTCGACGCCGTCGAGCCCGGCCGGATGACCCCGAAGGACATCGCCGCGCGTGCCCTGTCCGAGCACGATCCGGCCATTTTGGACCAGCTCCTCGCGCTGCCGCAGGCGCATCTCGTGGTGGACGGCTACAACGTCACCAAGACCGGGTATCCGCAGATGCCCTTGGAGAAGCAGCGGCTGCGGCTGCTGGGGCAGCTCTCGCAGCTCGCCGCGCAGACCGGCGCCGAGGTCACCTGTGTCTTCGACGGGGCCGAACTGGCGGCTCCGGTGCTGCTCGCGCCGCCGCGCGGGGTGCGGGTGCTGTTCTCCAAGCCCGGGGTCACGGCCGACGAGCTGATCCGTCAGCTGGTCCGGGCCGAGCCGCCGGGCCGGCCGGTCATCGTCGCCTCGACCGACCGCGAGGTGGCCGACGGGATCGCGAAGGCGGGCGCCCGACCGGTGGCTTCCGCGGTACTTCTGAAGCGACTGTCCTGAAGGTCGAAGTTGCAGGTTTAATGCCCGAATTGACTGAATGATCACGCGACCTAGCGTCAATCGAGCATTGCTGCGCGTGAGTTGTGTGAAAAAACTGTGGTGCGTGATGGGTTTTTTTCTCCCGAGGATTTGAACTGATCACGGCAGGGTCACTAAGGTCTGGTGTTCGAACCTCCACACGGGTGATCACTCAAAAGAAGGAGCCCGTCTCCGTGGCGTCCCACCGTCGACCGAAGCAGCCCAGTCGTGTGCGCGTGACCGTGCTGACCACCGCAGCCGCCGCTGCCGTCGTGCTCAGCTCCCAGGCGGCCAACGCGGCGCCCAGCGCGAAGCCCACCAAGGACGAGGTCAAGAGCAAGGTCGACAAGCTCTACGAAGAGCAGGAACAGGCCACCGAGAAGCTCAACGGCGCCCAGGAGAAGCAGGAGAAGCTCCAGAAGGAGATCTCCACCATCCAGGACAACGTCGCCCGCGGCCAGGCGGAACTCAACGAGCTCCGCGACTCCATAGGCCTGGCGGCCGCCGCCCAGTACCGCACCGGGTCCATCGACTCCTCCGTGCAGCTGCTCCTCTCCTCGAACCCGGACGACTTCCTGGACAAGGCGTCCACCGCCGACCAGCTCAGCGCCCAGCAGATCGAGGCGCTGAAGAAGATCCAGGAGAAGCAGCGCGAGCTGGCCCAGGAGCGCGCCGAGGCGTCCACCAAGCTCAAGGACCTCGCCTCCACCCGCACCGAGCTGGCCAAGCAGAAGAAGACGGTGCAGGGCAAGCTCGCCGAGGCGCGCAAGCTCCTCAACTCGCTGACCGCCCAGGAGCGGGCGGCCCTCGCCGCCGCTGACGCCCGCGCCAGCCGTGACGCCGGTGAGCGTGTCGACCTCGGCAACGCCCCCGCGGGCTCCGGCCGGGCCATGGCCGCCTTCCAGGCCGCCCAGAGCCAGCTCGGCAAGCCCTACGAGTACGGCGCCACCGGCACCGCCACGTACGACTGCTCGGGCCTGACCTCCTGGGCCTTCGCCCAGGCCGGCGTCTCCATCCCGCGCACCTCGCAGGCCCAGGCCAACGCCGGTACGCGCATCTACTCGCAGAGCGCCCTCAAGGTCGGCGACCTGGTCATCTTCTACGGCGACCAGCACCACGTCGGCTTCTACGCGGGCAACGGGCAGGTGCTGCACGCTCCGCGCACCGGCACCGTCGTGCGTTACGAGTCGATCAACAACATGCCGTTCCAGTTCGGGGTGCGGATCTGAGGTCTGCGATCTGAGGTCTGAGATCTGATCGGGATCGGTTCGGCTTCGGTTCGGGTTCGGGTTCGGCGTCAGCTTCAAGATCAGGACACCATGCCGCCCGAACGGGCGAATTACGACAACGAGAAGTGACCCCACGCCCCGCCGGTGACCTGCGTCAGCGGCGGGGCGTCACTGTGCGTGCCCGCCGAGGTCTTTGGCCGACCCCCTGACACAGGGCTACTGTCTGCCGCGTTTCCCTGTCCGCCAGCGGAAGGAGCGCGGCTTCCCGTGGGGTCCCATCGCCGACTTGCACGATCCGGGTTCGACCGGGGCGCCTGCAGCGCCCTGAGCGTGCTGTCCGTCGCGGCCGCCGCACTCGGCGCGGTGTCCGCCGTACCGGCCACGGCCGCACCGCACGACGACACCCGTGCCGAGGTGGACCGTCTCTACGAGGAGGCCGAGAACGCGACCGAGGCCTACAACAAGGCCGACGAACACGTCGACGTACTGCGCGGACAGGTCGGTACGGCCCAGGACCACATCGCCCGGCAGCAGGAGCGCATCAACGGCCTGCGCGAGCAGCTCGGCTCGCTGGCCGGGGCCCAGTACCGGTCCGGCGGCCTCGACCCCTCCCTGGCGCTGCTGTTCTCCGACGACCCGGAGGACTACCTCGACAAAGCGTCCGTCCTCGACCGCATCACTGCCCACCAGGCCGGTGAACTGCGGCAACTCCAGGGCGCCATGCGCGAACTCGCCCAGGAGCGCAGCGCGGCGGCCCACAAGCTCGCCGAGCTGGAGAAGAGCCGCAAGGCCGTCGTCAGCCACAAGCGGACCGTGGAGCAGAAGCTCGCCAAGGCGCGGCAGCTGCTCAACTCCCTGCCCTCCGACGAACGCGCCGCCTACGACCGGGCTTCCCGCTCCGGCCGCGACGAGATGCCCGGCCTCTCGGGCGCCGTGCCGTCCTCCGGCCGTGCGGGCGCCGCCGTGGCCGCCGTCCGCTCCGCGCTCGGCAAGCCGTATGTGTGGGGTGCCAACGGGCCCACCGGCTTCGACTGTTCGGGCCTCATGCAGTGGTCCTACGCGCAGGCCGGCGTCTCCATCCCGCGCACCTCGCAGGCCCAGGCGCACGCCGGCCGACGGATCCCGCTCTCCCAGGCGCAGCCCGGGGACATCGTCACCTACCGCTCCGACGCCAGCCATGTCGGCATGTACGTCGGCAACGGTCAGGTCGTCCACGCGCCCTATCCGGGCGCGCCCGTGCGGTACGACCCGGTCGGGATGATGCCGGTCTCGTCCGTCACCAGGCCCTGAGCCGCAGCCCCCGGCGGGCGACTGCCGCCGTACGATCGGGAGGGTGTGCGGTGGACGGCGGGTGCGTGGATCCGGGGTGCCGGGGCGCTGTCCGCTGCTTCTTTTGCGGCTTGTGTCGGTGGTTGTTCTCTTTGCGGTGGGGCTGGTCGCCTGTGGTGGGCCGCCTGCGGTGGACAGTGCGCGGGCTGAAGTGCAGCGGGTGCTCGATCGGCGGGCTGCCGCCGTACTCGGCCATGACGCGAGCGGGTACGCGGCCACCGGGGCCGCCGACGGGTACGCCGCCGTGCGGGCCGTGCCGCTGGCGGGCTGGGCGTACCGGGTGACGGCCCTGCGGCGCAGCGGGGACACCGCTACCGCCGACGCCCAACTCAGCTACCGGGTCGACGGCTACGACAAGGCCCCGGTGACGGTCGGCCGGACCCTGCGGCTGGCCCGGGACGGGGCCGGGCGGTGGTCGGTGACGTCGGAGAAGCCCGCGGCGAAGGCCGGCGAGCAGTTGTGGGACCAGGGCGTCGTGCGCGCGGTCCGGGGCGCGCACAGCCTGGTGCTGGGGGTCGGGCAGTCCGATGCGCGGCTGCGGTCCTTCGCGGAGCTGGCCGACGGCGCCGTGCCGGCCGTGTCGGCGGCCTGGGGCACCGATTGGGCCGGGCAGATTGTCGTCCTCGTGCCGAAGTCGCTGGAGGGGATGGCGGGGCTGCTCGGCTCGCCCGCTTCCGCCTACCGGGGGATCGCCGCGGTCACCACGGGGGAGACGGGCGGCGGCGGTGCGACGACGCCCGCGGACCGGGTCGTCGTCAACCCGGACGCGTACGACCTGCTCGGACAGGTCGGTCGGCAGGTGGTCCTCACCCACGAGACCACGCATGTCGCCACCCGCGCCCATACGAACGCGGCCACGCCGTTGTGGCTGTCCGAGGGGTTCGCCGACTGGGTCGGCTACCGGGAGACCGGTCGCACGCCTGCTGAGGCCGCGCCGGAGCTTCAGCAGGCCGTTCGGGACGGGGACGGGCCTCAGGCGCTGCCCGGCGACGGGGACTTCGGGTTCTCCGGTGACGCGAATCGGCTGGCGCAGGCGTACGAGGGCGGGTGGCTGGCCTGCCGGATGATCGCCGAGCGGTGGGGTGAGGTGAAGCTGGACGCGTTCTATCGGGCGGTGGGGGAGCATCGGGTGCGGGCGGGGGCGGTGGAGGGTGCGCTGCGGAGTGTGCTGGGTGTGTCCTTGGAGCAGTTCACTGCTGACTGGCGGGCATATCTGGGGGCTCAGCTCGGCTGACATCGTTCAGTTCAGCTCCGTGGTTGCCCCGTCCAGTGGGTGGGTCGGGGTCGTGGCGGTGCGGCGAGCCCGTCGCGTGTTGGGCGTACTGCTGCCTGTTGCATGGGTGGGACTTGGCTGGGACGAGCTAAGCGACGGGCTGCGCCGCACCGCCACGACCCGCTCCCGTGGGCTGGCGGCCTCGGGTGCGTGTGGGGGACTGGTCGCTGGGGCGGGGCGGCACGGTTGCGCGCCATAGGGCTCTGGCTGCTGTGAGGGCTGCTGTCAGGAGGAGGGTGTTGCGGAGCAGTATCAGGGTTACGCCCAGGGGGGTGCTTGCCACCACGTCCGCGAAGAAGATCGGGAACTCCAGGGTGGTGAGGGGGACGGCTGTGAGGACCAGGGTCGACGGCAGGGTCATGCGGGTTTTCCGGGAGCAGAGGCAGGTTGCCGAGAGGCCGATCAGCCAGATCAGGTACTGCGGGCTGATCACCCGGCTGGTGACGGTGAAGAGCAGGACCGCTGTGAAGGCCGCCTCCGCGAGTGTGTGCGGTGCTGGTTCTTTTGCCATGAGGCGCCAGAGGAGCAGCCAGCCGAAGGCAAGGGCTGTCAGGGCCAGGGCGATGTCGCCGATCAGGTCCACGTGCGGGCCCACGAACTCCAGGGAGCCGTAGCGGAAGAGGACTTCGCCCTGCCAGCCGAACTGGCGGGCCACGTGGAGGGCGAGTGCGCCCACCGATTCGACCTCGGTGCCCCGGTCGTGTTGGTAGGTGAGGAACGAGAAGGCGCCGGGCATGGTGAGGGCGAAGACGGCGGCGAGGGTGGCGGCGGTTACCGCTGTGGTGTTCCAGGCTCGTCTGCTTGCTGCTCCGGTCAGGAGTAGTACCGGCCAGACCTTCAGGAGGGCCGCCAGGGCGGTCAGTGCTCCCATGGTGCGAGGGTGTCGGGCGCCGGCCATGAGTGCGGCCACTGCTACCGCCGTCACCATCACGTCGTAGCGGGCGTAGACCGTGGGGCCCAGCAGGGGGATCGCCACTGTCCACATCCAGGCGCCGCGTGGTGAGCGGTCGGGGCGCAGGAGCAGCGTGAGGACGGCCAGGTCGGCCAGGAAGGCCAGGACGAAGAACGCCGACGCGTAGTCGAGGAAGGGCAGCAGGCCGGGGGAGAGGATCGCCAGGGCCGCGGCGGGCGGGTACTGCCAGGTGATGTCGGTGGCGGGGAAGGCGCCGGTGCGCAGGATCTCGTACCAGCCCTGGTAGGTGACCGAGACGTCCGTGGTGACGTCCGGGCCGGGGAAGACGAACACCTTGAAGACGAAGAGCAGGAGGAGGAGTCGGGTGATGCCCCAGGTCGTCAGCAGGCGCGTCAGAGTGTTGTCCAACGGTGGCCCCTTCTGTCCTGTTCATCCGGTTGTGGGGTACATGATCTCCCGGGGGGCTGTGAGGCGCAGGTGGGCGCTGCTGTGAACAGCGTTTGGATAAGGTCGGGTGCGATGCACAAGACGCTGATTGTGACCAACGACTTTCCGCCCCGGCCGGGCGGTATCCAGGCGTTCCTGCACAACATGGCGCTGCGGCTCGACCCCGACCGGGTCGTCGTCTACGCGTCCACCTGGAAGCGGGGGCGGGAGGGCGCCGAAGCCACGGCCGCCTTCGATGCCGAGCAGCCGTTCGATGTGGTGCGGGATGCCACGACGATGTTGCTGCCCACGCCCGGGGCGACCGGGCGGGCCGTCGGGCTGCTGCGGGAGCACGGGTGCACGTCGGTGTGGTTCGGGGCGGCCGCGCCGCTCGGGCTGATGGCGCCGGCGCTGCGGAAGGCCGGTGCCGAGCGGCTGGTGGCCACCACGCACGGGCATGAGGCCGGGTGGGCGCAGTTGCCCGCCGCCCGGCAGTTGCTGGGGCGGATCGGTGAGGCCACGGACACCATGACGTATCTCGGCGAGTACACGCGGTCGCGGATCGCTACCGCGTTGAGCGCCGAGGCCGCCGGGCGGATGGTGCAGTTGCCGCCGGGCGTCGACGAGAAGACCTTCCACCCGGGGTCGGGCGGTGACGAGGTGCGGGCGCGGCTGGGGCTGACCGAGCGGCCGGTGGTCGTGTGCGTCTCGCGGCTGGTGCCGCGGAAGGGGCAGGACACGCTGATCCTGGCCATGCCCCGGATTCTGGCCGCCGAGCCGGACGCGGTGCTGTTGGTGGTGGGGGGCGGGCCGTACGAGAAGGAGCTGCGGCGGCTCGCGCGGGAGACGGGGGTGGCCGGCTCGGTGCGGTTCACGGGGGCTGTGCCGTGGGCGGAGCTGCCTGCGCACTACGGCGCCGGGGACGTTTTCGCGATGCCCTGTCGGACGCGGCGGGGCGGGCTCGATGTGGAGGGGCTGGGGATCGTCTACCTGGAGGCCTCGGCGACCGGGCTGCCTGTTGTCGCCGGGGATTCCGGGGGTGCTCCCGACGCCGTGCTCGACGGGGAGACGGGGTGGGTCGTGCGGGGTGGCTTCCCGGATGATGTCGCCGAGCGCATCGTGGTGCTGCTGGGGGACGCCGAGCTGCGGCGTCGGATGGGGGAGCGGGGGCGGGCCTGGGTCGAGGAGAAGTGGCGGTGGGATCTGCTTGCGGAGCGTTTGAAAACATTGTTCTAGACTTTTCCCCCTTTGCTCTAGGCGGAGGGCGAAAATCCGCTGATGCTGCGCACATGACAGCCAAACTGATGCACCGTCAGCTGACGAGACGTCAAATCCTTGGTATGGCCGCCCTTCAGACGGCGGCCACCCTCGGCTTCACCCGCGTCGGCCTGGAATCGGCCCGTGCGGCCGAGCCCGCCGCCGTCGAATCCGCCCCTGCCATCGTCGTCGGCTCCGGGTACGGCGCCGCCGTTGCCGCCCTGCGCCTCGGCCAGGCCGGGATCCGCACCCTCGTCCTCGAGATGGGCCGGCTGTGGAACACGGCCGGCGCCGACGGCAAGGTCTTCTGCAACACCGCCAACCCCGACCAGCGCTCCATGTGGTTCAAGACCCGCACCGAGGCGCCGCTGGCCACGTTCCTGTGGCTGGACGTCGTCAACAAGGACATCAGCCTCTACCCCGGCGTACTGGACCGGGTGCACTTCGCCAACATGTCCGTCTTCGTGGGCCGCGGGGTCGGCGGCGGCTCCCTGGTCAACGGCTCGATGGCGGTCACCCCGCTGCAGTCCTACTTCGCCGAGCAGTTCCCGACCGTGGACGCGACGGAGATGTACGCCACGTACTTCCCGCGCGCCCGCGCCATGCTCGGCGTCAACACGATCGACCCCGCCTGGTTCGAGTCGACCGAGTGGTACCGGTTCAGCCGGATCTCCCGGAAGCACGCGGTGAACACCGGGCTGAAGACCACCTTCGTGCCCAGCGTCTACGACTTCGGCTACATGCAGCGCGAGGCCGCCGGCACCGCCACCAAGTCCGCCCTCGGACAGGAGGTCATCTACGGCAACAACTACGGCAAGAAGAGCCTCGACAAGACCTATCTCGCGTCCGCGCTGGGCACCGGCAACGTCACCATCCACACCATGGAGAAGGTGCGCGGGATCAGCCGGGCGAGCGACGGGACCTATCTTCTGACCGCCGACCGCATCGACGCCACGGGACAGGTCGTCGAGACCAAGCAGTACGGCTGCACCTATCTGTTCCTCGGCGGCGGCAGCCTCGGGACCAGCGAACTCCTCGTGCGGGCCCGGGACACGGGCACGCTGCCCGCGCTGGACGCGAGCGTCGGGGCCGGCTGGGGGCCCAACGGGAACGTGATGCTCGGGCGGGCCAACCACCTCTGGGACACCGTCGGCGCCAACCAGTCGACCATGCCGGTCATGGGCATCGACGACTGGGCCAACACCGCCAACCCCGTCTTCGCGGAGATAGCCCCGCTGCCGACGGGACTGGAGCACTGGGTCAGCCTCTATCTGGCGATCACCAAGAACCCGCAGCGGGCCGCGTTCACCTACGACGCCGCCTCGGGCGGGGTCAAGCTCGGCTGGAGTGCCGCGCAGAGCGCCGTCTCCATGGGCATGGCGAAGAAACTGTTCGACCGGATCAACTCGGCGAACGCCACCATCTACCGGACCGACCTGTTCGGCACCCCCAGCAGGACCTTCGCCGACGACTTCACCTACCACCCGCTCGGCGGCTGCGTGTTGGGGAAGGCGACCGACAACTACGGGCGGGTGAAGGGATATTCGAAGCTGTACGTCACCGACGGCTCACTGGTGCCCGGCAACATCGGGGTGAACCCGTTCGTCACCATCACCGCGCTCGCCGAACGCACGATGGCGCGGGTCCTCGCCGAGGACACCGCGCCATGACGCTCCGTCAGGAGAGGGAAGGGGGGCGCTACTTCGCGTAGACCACGCTACTTCGCGTAGATCGCCTCGATCTCGCTCGCGTAGTCCTTCGCCACCACGTTGCGCTTGAGCTTGAGCGACGGCGTGAGGTGGCCCGAGTCCTCCGTGAACTGGGAGGAGAGAATGCGGAACTTCCGCACCGATTCCGCCTTCGAGACCGCGGCGTTGCCGTCGTCGATCGCCGACTGGACCTCGGCCAGCAGGTCGGCGTCATCGCGCAGCGACGCCGCGGTCGAACCCGCGGGCTTGCCGTGGTCGGCCGCCCAACGGCCCAGGAACTCCGGGTCGATGGTGACCAGCGCGCCCACGAACGGCCGCCCGTCGCCCACCACCATGCACTCCGCGATCAGCGCGTGCGCCCGGATCCGGTCCTCGATCACGGCCGGAGCGACGTTCTTGCCGCCCGCGGTGACGATGATCTCCTTCTTGCGGCCGGTGATCCTGAGGTAGCCGTCCTCGTCGAGGGTGCCGATGTCACCGGTGTGGAACCAGCCGTCGGCCAGCGCCTCGGCGGTCGCGCCCGGGTTGTTCCAGTACTCCTTGAACAGGTGCTCGCCGTGCAGCAGCACCTCCCCGTCGTCCGCGATGCGCACGACCGAGCCCGGCAGCGGCTGACCGACCGTGCCGATCTTCTGCCGGTCCCAGGGGTTGAAGGCGGTGGCCGCGCAGGACTCCGTCAGGCCGTAGCCCTCCAGGACCGTGAAGCCGATGCCGCGGAAGAAGTGACCGAGCCGCTCGCCCAGCGGCGCGCCGCCCGAGATCGCGTACTCGCCCTTGCCGCCGAGGACCGCGCGCAGCTTGCTGTAGACCAGCTTGTCGAACACCTTGTGCTTGATCCGCAGCGCGAGCGGCGGGCCCGCCGGCAGCTCCAGCGCCTTGCTGTACGCGATCGCGGTGTCCGCGGCCTTGTCGAAGATCGCGCCCTTGCCGTCGGCCTGCGCCTTGGCGCGCGCCGAGTTGTAGACCTTCTCGAAGACCCGCGGCACGCCCAGGATCAGCGTCGGGCGGAAGGACGCCAGATCGTCCGTGAGGTTCTTGACGTCCGGGACGGTGCCCAGCTTGATCGGCGCCATCATCGGGGCGATCTGCACCAGCCGGCCGAACACGTGCGCGAGCGGCAGGAAGAGCAGCACGCTGCACTCGCCGGTGCGGAACAGCGGCCGCAGCCGCTCCACGACGTTTCCGCACTCGGCGAAGAAGCTGCGGTGGGTGAGCACACAGCCCTTGGGCCGGCCGGTCGTGCCCGAGGTGTAGACGATGGTCGCCGGGTCGTCGGCCTTCGCCAGCGAGCTGCGCTCCTCGACGGCCTCGTCGGAGACGTCCTTGCCGAGCCGCCCCAGCTCCTCGACGCCGCCGGTCTCGATCTGCCAGACGTGCTTGAGCGCCGGCAGCGCCGCGCGCACCGACTCGACGCACGCCGCATGGGCGTCGAGCTCGACGACGACGGCCGTCGCGCCCGAGTCGGCGAGGATCCACTGCACCTGCTCCGGGGAGCTGGTGTCGTACACCGGCACGGTGACCGCGCCCGCGCACCAGATCGCGAAGTCGAGCAGCGTCCACTCGTAGCGGGTCCGCGACATCAGGCCGACCCGGTCGCCGGGCTGGACGCCGGAGGCGATGAGGCCCTTGGCGGCGGCGTGCACCTCGGTCAGGAAGGCCGCGGCCGTCACGTCCTGCCAGGCGTCGCCCACCTTGCGGGCGATGACGGCGACGGCGGGATGCTGCGCGGCGTTTCTGCGGACGATGTCGGTCAGATTGCCGTCCGCGGGGACCTCGTACAAAGCCGGAAGGCTGAACTCGCGCAAGACTGCTGCTCCTCATTGGGCGCCGGCGCCACGACGTGGTGTGAGCACGACTGGACTGCCCGGACGTTACCCGCCGGTATGACTCCTTCGACAGGGGGGTCCGACGAGATGTTCGCTGCGTCACACAGATTGGTGTTTCCTCGCTGACAGTAGTCCACAGCTTTACTGACTGGCCAGTAACCGGTATCCCGGTCGCCACTGTTCACGTATGCCGCACACGCCTACCCTTGATCGACATGGCATCCACACCGTCCGGCAACCGCAGGACACGCATTCATGTGGTCAGCGACGTGCACGGCAACGCGCGCGACCTGGCCCGGGCCGGAGAAGGCGCGGACGCGCTGATCTGTCTGGGCGACCTGGTGCTGTTCCTGGACTACGCCGACCACTCCCGCGGGATATTCCCCGACCTCTTCGGCGTGGAGAACGCCGACCGCCTCGTCGAACTGCGCACCGCCCGCCGTTTCGAGGAGGCCCGTGAGCTGGGCGGCCTGCTCTGGAGCGGCATCGGCGGCGACCGGGCCCAGCTGATCGAGCAGGGGGTGCGCAAGCAGTACGCCGAGCTGTTCGCGGCGTTCCCCACGCCGACGTACGCCACCTACGGCAACGTCGACATGCCCCAGCTGTGGTCCGAGTTCGCCGGGCCGGGCACGACCGTCCTCGACGGGGAGCGGGTGGAGATCGGCGGCCGCGTCTTCGGCTTCGTCGGCGGCGGTCTGCGCACGCCGATGCGCACGCCGTACGAGATCAGCGACGAGGAGTACGCGGCGAAGATCGAGGCGGTCGGGGAGGTGGACGTGCTGTGCACCCACATCCCGCCGGAGGTGCCGGAACTCGTCTACGACACCGTGGCCCGCCGGTTCGAGCGGGGCAGCCGGGCGCTGCTGGACGCGATCCGGCGGACCCGGCCCCGCTACGCGCTCTTCGGCCACGTCCACCAGCCGCTCGCGCGCCGGATGCGGATCGGGGCGACCGAATGCGTGAACGTGGGGCACTTCGCGGGCAGTGGGAAGCCGTGGGCCCTGGAGTGGTGAGCCAGTGGTGGGCCAGGGGTGAGCCAGGGGTGAGCCGATGCCTGATGAAGGCGGCTGGTCGGGCGCGCGGTAGCCTTCACGCTGCACACACGTGCGCCCACGGCCGGCACACGGTGTCCCTTTCTCTACCCTGACCGGCCCGCATCCGGAGGAGCCACGGCGATGGCGGAACACACCAGCTCGAGCATCACGATCGAGGCGGCACCGGCCGATGTCATGGCGGTGATCGCCGACTTCGCCCGCTACCCGGACTGGACCGGAGAGGTGAAGCAGGCGGAGGTCCTGAAGCAGGACGACCAGGGCCGCGCCGAACAGGTCCGCCTGGTCATGGACGCCGGCGCCATCAAGGACGACCAGGTCCTGGGCTACACCTGGACCGGCGGGCACGAGGTGTCCTGGACGCTGGTGAAGTCCCAGATGCTGCGCCAGCTCGACGGCTCCTACCTCCTCAAGCCGTCCGCCGGCGGCGGGACCGAGGTCACCTACCAGCTGACCGTCGACGTCAAGATCCCCATGCTGGGCATGATCAAGCGCAAGGCAGAAAAGGTCATCATCGACCGCGCCCTCGCAGGCCTGAAGAAGCGAGTGGAGTCCGGAGACACGGCCCCCGAGACGCCCGAGACCACCGAAAAGTAACCCGAGCAGGGTCGCAGAGGCAGGCCGCGGGCGGGGGCAGCAGTCCGCGGCGCCGGGGTGCGGCAGATTGCGGATCGGCGGGCGGCAGGCCGTGGACCAGGAGCAGTAGGCCTCATGGCTGGGGACTGCCAGCCGAGGGCAGAGGGTCGCGGGCCGGGGAGCGGCGGGCTGCGGGTCGGCGGGTGGCACGCTGCAGCGCTAGGGACCGATAGGCCGTGGGCCGGGGAGTCGCCGGTCGGCGGGTGACAGTCCGCAGGGCTGGAGCCTGACGGACTGCGGCTGACAGGCCGCTGGCCGGGGAGCGGCAGGTCGCAGGGCTGGAGGCTGACAGACCGCGGGCCGAGCGACAAGTCGCGGACCGGCGGGCAGTAGGCCACAGAGCCGGGGTTGCGGCAGGTCGCGGGTTGGCGGGCGACAGGACGCCGACCGGCGGGCAGCAGGTCGTGGGGCTGAGGGCTGGCAGGTTGCGGGCCGGTGAGCGCCAGGGCGCGGGCCGGGTGCGGCAGGTCGTGGGCCGGCGGGTGGCAGGGACGCCGACCGGTGGGTGGTGGGCCGTGGGCCCGGCGGGTGGGGTGGTGGGGCGTGGGGTCGGCTGGTAGGTGGTGGGGCGGGGGGTTTGACCTCGGTTAGCGTTCGGGTTCATGCGTATCCTCCTGATCACCGGGCCCGGCGGCTGTGGCCGTACGACAGTCGCGGCCGCCACCGCACTCCAGGCGGCCGCCGGAGGGACCCGCACTCTCGTCCTCAGCGCAGACCGCACCGACACCCTCGGCGCGGCGCTCGGGACGCAGACCGGGGCGCGCCCCGTCAAGGTCACCCCGTACCTCACGGCCTGGCGTCCCGACGCCGCCGCCGGCTTCCGGGACGACCTCACCGGCTTCCAGGACCGCGCCACCACCGTCCTCGACCTGCTCGGGGCCTCCCGGCTGGACCCGGAGGAGGTCACCCCGCTCCCCGGCGCCGAGGAGCTGACCCTGCTGCGCGCCCTGCGGGACGCCGCCCTCGCCGAGGCCCACGACCTCCTCGTCGTCGACCTGCCGCCCGCCCCGCAGGCCCTGGCCCTGCTCGCGCTCCCCGAAGAACTCCGCCGCTACCTGCGCCGACTCCTCCCGCCGGAACGCCAGGCCGCCCGCGCCCTGCGCCCCATGCTCGGGCGGCTCGCCGGGGTGCCGATGCCCGCCGAGTGGCTGTACGAGACGACGGCCCGCTGGGACACCGAGCTGGCCGCCGTCGAGGCCGTCCTCGCCGACCGCGACACCGCCGTCCGCCTGGTCGCCGAGCCCGGACCGGCCGGCGCCGACGCCGTCCGCGACGCCCGCCTCGGCCTCGCCCTGCGCGCGCTGCCCGTCGAGTCGCTCGTCGCCAACCGCGTCCTGCCCGAGGAGGCCGCGGACACCGGCCCGCTCACCGCCTTCGTCGCCCAGCAGCACAAGACCCTGGGGGAGTGGGGCGACGCCCGGCGCGTCGCCCACCTCGGACACGACCCCCGGGGCGCCGACGACCTCGCCGCGCTGACCGTGCCCGCCGTCAACACGGCGGCCTCCCCGGTCGAGTGGCCCGTCGCCGACCGGCTCGCCCAGGACGGCGTCCTCGTCTGGCACCTCCCGCTGCCCGGCGCCATACGCGACGAGCTCGACCTCATCCGGCGCGGCGACGAACTCGTCGTGACCGCCGGGCCGTTCCGCCGCATCGTCCCGCTGCCCTCCGTCCTGCGCCGCTGCACCGTCGACGGCGCCGCCCTGCGCGACGGCGAGCTGTGCGTGCGGTTCGCCCCCGACCCCGGGCTGTGGCCACGGACGACGTGAGCGATATACCGCCGTTCGGGTAACGTCGTAGAGACGAGCCGTAGTCGAGTCGGCTATCAGGCGTCGTCGATCAGGTGCCGTCCGTCAGGTGTCGTCCACCAGGAGTCATCAGGAGTCCGTCATGAGCGAAGAGCGCCCCACGCCCGACGCAGCCGGGGAGCCCGCCGGGACCGCGGGCTTCGACGAGCCGCCGTTCGACGAACAGCCCCGGGTGAGCGACGCCGACGCCTGGGCCACCGCCGCCGCCGAGGACCTGGCCGCGGAGAAGGCCCGCCGCCGCGCCGAGTCCGGCCGGCCCCAGGGCTCGGCCGCCGAGGAACTGCGCAAGCTGGTCGACGCCGTCGGCGAGAAACTGTCGTCGATGCAGTCCCCGCTGCTCGGCGCGGTCGCCGGACCCGCCGCCGAGCAGGTGGTCCGTCAGGTCGTGCAGCAGGCCAAGGCCGTCGTGGAGCCCGTCATCGAACGCAACCCCGACGTCTTCGACCACCTCGCGGCGGCCGGCACCGAACTCCTCGCCGCCTACCGCTCGGCGGTCCAGACCCAGGAACGACGCTGGACGACCGGGGCGAGCGACCCCCGGGACACCCCCCGCGACGGCGGCCGGGACGGCGGCGACGACACCGGTCCCGGCCAGCGCATCGACTTGGACTGAAGCCCTTGCACGGCAGGGCCTCGGGTACGGTTGGCCGTAGCGGGGCTCGACCGGAACTGAGGGATTCATGGGACTCACCATCGGCGTCGACATCGGCGGCACGAAGATCGCGGCCGGCGTGGTCGATGAGGAAGGCAACATCCTCTCGACCCACAAGGTGCCGACCCCGGGCACGCCCGAGGGGATCGTGGACGCCATCGCCTCCGCCGTGGACGGCGCGCGCGCCGGGCACGAGATCGTCGGCGTGGGCATCGGAGCCGCCGGCTACGTCAACCGCCAGCGCTCGGAGGTCTACTTCGCGCCGAACATCGACTGGCGCAACGAGCCGCTGAAGGAGAAGGTCGAGGCCCGCGTGGGTCTCCCCGTCGTCGTCGAGAACGACGCCAACGCCGCGGCCTGGGGCGAGTACAAGTTCGGCGCCGGCAAGGGCCACCGCAACGTCATCTGCATCACCCTCGGCACCGGCCTCGGCGGCGGCATCATCATCGGCAACAAGCTGCGCCGCGGCCACTTCGGCGTCGCCGCCGAGTTCGGCCACATCCGCATGGTGCCGGACGGCCTGCTGTGCGGCTGCGGCTCACAGGGCTGCTGGGAGCAGTACGCCTCGGGCCGCGCCCTGGTGCGGTACGCCAAGCAGCGCGCCAACGCCACCCCGGAGAACGCCGAGATCCTCCTCGGCCTCGGCGACGGCAGCCCCGACGGCATCGAGGGCAAGCACATCTCCATGGCCGCCCGCCAGGGCGACGCCGTCGCCGTCGACTCCTACCGCGAGCTGGCCCGCTGGGCCGGCGCGGGCCTCGCCGACCTCGCCTCGCTCTTCGACCCCTCCGCCTTCATCGTCGGCGGCGGCCTCTCCGACGAGGGCGAACTGGTCCTCGACCCGATCCGCAAGTCCTACAAGCGCTGGCTGGTCGGCGGCAACTGGCGCCCGGTCGCCGAGGTGATCGCGGCCCAACTCGGCAACAAGGCGGGCCTGGTCGGAGCGGCGGACCTGGCGCGGGAGCCCGACCCGATCATGTAGGCGTCCCGTAGGGCAGTGCCCGCCGTGTCCGGTCCCGGGACGGCGGGCATCGTCGTATGTTGATCGTCATGGAGACCACCCTGGTGCTTCCCAACTCGGTTACGGAGCCGGACGGTTCAGCCGTCGTTCGGGTTCTCGCCTACAACATCCGCTCCATGCGGGACGACATCGCCGCCCTCGCCCGTGTCATCTCCGCCTGCGCCCCCGACCTGGTGCTGATCCAGGAAGCCCCGATCTTCTTCCGGTGGCGCAAGAAACTCGCCCGACTGGCCGCGGCCACCGATCTGGTGATCCTGACCGGCGGCGGCACGGCAGCCGGCCCCGCGATCCTCTGCAACCTGCGCGCCACCGTCGAGCGCGCCGAGGACGTCCTCCTGCCCCTCGCCCCCGGGCGCCACCGCCGCGGTTTCGCCACCGCGGTCGTCCGGATCGCGGGCGCCCGCCTCGGCGTCCTCAGCTGCCATCTGAGTCTGGAGCGGGGGGAGCGCTACCAGCAGGGCGGGATGCTTCTCGACCGGCTCGCGGGGATGGGCGTGGAACACGCGGTCGCGGGCGGCGACCTCAACGAGCGCCCCGACGGACGCACCTTCGGCCGCCTCACCACCGTCCTGCGGGACTGCCGCACCGCAGCGCCCTGGGGCGCCGAGCACACCTTCCCCGCCACCGGACCCGACCGCCGTATCGACGCGATCTTCGCTACCAAGGGCGTGGAGGTACTGGGCTGCGGGGTCCCCCTCGGCCTGCCCGGCGTCACCGAGACCGACCTGAGGGCGGCCACGGACCACCTGCCCGTGCTGGCCGCGCTGCGCGTGCCCGCAACCTGACCCCCCGACGGACGGAGTCCGGGGCAGCCGTCCGAAGCCTGCGGGGCCCTGGGGCCGAGCGGTGCGAGGAGGCATTGAGAGGTTCTGCCCTGAGGGCGGCCACGGACCACTTGCCCGTGCTGGCCGCGCTGCGTGTGCCCGCAGCCTGACCCCCCGGCGGACGGAGTCCGGGGCAGCCGTCCGAAGCCTGCGAGGGCCCTGGGGCCGAGCGGTGCGAGGAGGCATCGAGAGGTTCTGCCCTGAGGGCGGCCACGGACCATCTTCCGGTCCTCGCCGCCCTCAGAATTCCCGCCGCCGCCAGAGTCTCCGTCGGCTAGACGACCGCGCCGCGCCCCGGATCCTGGTCGTCCTCGTCGTCCGTCTTCATCCGCATCACCAGCGTGACGAAGCCGCCGAGGAAGCCGCCGATGCCGACGGTCGTCAGCCACCACGTCATCTCCCAGCTCAGCAGCACCGCAAGCAACAGCAGGAGCGGCCCGCCGATCACCCCGAGCCAGGCGAACTTGGCCGTGGTGTCGGCGGCGGGCAGCGGCGGCGGCTCCGGCGGGACGAAGTGACCCTCGTCGTCCTCGTCGAAGTCCTCCTCCGCGGGCTCGGGCACGCTGTAGTCGCGGGGGCCGACGCCGGGTGCGAAGGCGATCGAACTGCCGAGCGGCTTGGCCGGTTTCTGCTCCTCGGCCGGGTCCGGTGCGGGCTCTTTGCCCGATTCGGGACCCGAGTCCCGACCGGACTCGGGACCGGACTCCGGGCCCGAGTCCGGGCCTGATTTCTTCGTGGCTTCCTTCGCGGTCGTCGGTCCGGCCGCCGGCCCGGACGACCCGTCGTCGTTCGCCTCGGCTTCGAGCAGCGCGAGGTCCTCGACCGACTTGAACGGCTTGGCCCCCGGCGGGTCCACCGGTTCCTCGCCGTACCCCGCGACGATCGCCGCCCACGCGGCGGCCTCGTCGAAGGGCACACTCTGCTCTTCCGGCTCGCCGCCCTGACGGGCGTCCAGCCCGTCCCGCCCGTCCCGTTCGTCCCGGTTCTCCCGGTCCTCGCGGTCGGAGTCGTGCTCAGCCACCTACGGCCGTCCCTTCCTTGCCGACACTGGGCGCGATCCGGGCGATGAACGCGTAGCTCTCCTCGAAGATCCGGTCCGCATCGTGGTCCAACGTTGCCACGTGGTAGCTCTGTTCCAGCAGGATCTCGGTCACGTCCGTGGACGACACCCGGCCGAGGATCCGGGCCGAGTCGGCCGGCGGGACGACGTGGTCCTGCACGCTGTGCAGAAGCAGCAGCGGCTGGGTGACCTGCGGCAGCTCGCCGTCGACCAGCCGGAGGAAGGTCCGCAGGGAGTGCGCCGAGTGCAGGGGCACGCGGTCGTACCCCTTCTCCTGCACGCCCTGCTTCGCGATGTCGCTGGAGATGCCCTTCGTCGTGCGGACGGCATGGCGGGCCACCGGAAGGGCGTACGCGGACAGGCCGTGCACCTTGTTCGCGGGGTTGACGACGATCACGCCCTCCACCCCCGCACCCTGCTTCGCGGCCAGCCGCAGCGCCAGCGCGCCGCCCATGGACAGGCCGGCCACGAACACCTGCGCGCACCGCCGGCGCAGGGCGCGCAGCTCGCGGTCCACCTCCGCGTACCAGTCCTGCCAGCCGGTGAGGGCCATGTCCTCCCAGCGCGTGCCGTGGCCGGGCAGCAGCGGCAGGGAGACCGTGAGGCCCTGTTCGGCGAGGTACTGCGCCCACGGGCGCAGTGACTGCGGGGAACCGGTGAAGCCGTGGCAGAGGAGCACCCCGACCTCTCCGCCCTCATGGCGGTACGGCTCGGCTCCAGGAAGGACCGGCACCTTCGGTCTCCTGTCTTCGTCTGTTCTGCATGGGAGGGACGTCTGCTTCACCGTACGCGACCGCACTGACACCGACCAGGGTCGTCGGAGCCTTTGCCGCCACGGGCGGGTTAAGGTCTGAGCGACACAAACAGGAGGCAGTGGCTTGTTGTACGGCGCGATGAAGGTCGCTATCGGGGGACCGCTGAAGGTCACCTTCAGACCCTGGGTCGAAGGCCTCGAGCACATTCCCGCCGAGGGCCCCGCGATCCTGGCGAGCAACCACCTGTCCTTCTCCGACTCCTTCTTCCTGCCCGCGGTCCTCGACCGCAAGGTCACCTTCATCGCGAAGGCCGAGTACTTCACCACGCCCGGTGTGAAGGGCCGGCTGACGGCCGCCTTCTTCAGGGGCGTCGGCCAGCTCCCGGTGGACCGTTCCGGCGGACGCGGCGCCGGCGAGGCCGCCATCAGAAGCGGCGTCGAGGTGCTGGAGAAGGGCGAGCTGTTCGGCATCTACCCGGAGGGCACGCGCTCGCCCGACGGCCGGCTCTACCGCGGCAAACCGGGCGGCCTCGCGCGCGTGGCGCTCGCCACCGGCGCGCCCGTGATCCCGGTCGCCATGATCGACACCGAGAAGATCCAGCCGCCGGGGAAGGTCCTGCCGAAGGTCATGCGGCCCGGCATCCGGATCGGCAGACCGCTGGACTTCAGCCGCTATCAGGGCATGGACCACGACCGCTTCGTGCTGCGCGCGCTGACTGACGAGGTCATGTACGAGATCATGAACCTGTCCGGTCAGGAGTACGTCGACATCTACGCGACCGCCGCCAAGCGGCAGATCGCGGAGGCGGCGAAGGCCGACAAGGAAGCGGAGAAGGCGGCGGAGAAGGCCGCGAAAGCGGCCCTCGCGCAGGCCGAGAAGGACCGCGCGAACAAAGACAGCGCGAACAGAGACAGAGGACAAGAGAAGTAGTCGGCGGTCCGGGGGCGGGCTCGGGGGACGGGGGACGAGGTCGGGATGGCCAGACGCGAGAGAGTCATGACCATGTCGGTGGAGCTGCCGCTGTGGCGTGCGCTCGCCGGCTACCGGGTGCTCACCATGCTCTACGCGGTGGGGTTCTTCGCCACCGCCTACGACGGGTTCGACCGCCCCTGGGTCGCCGTCGCCTACTACTGCGTCCTGTTCGTGTGGACGGTGGCCACCCTGCCCAAGGTCGCGAACGCGGCCAGCTGCACCAAGCGTTTCCTCGCCGCGGACCTCACCGTCGCGCTGACCGGCATCATGCTCACGACCGTCGCCGACACCCATGAGCGCATCCAGTCGGGCGGTCCGACGCTGCCGTCGATATGGACCGCCGGTTCCGTCCTGGCGTTCGCCATCAAGGGCGGCTGGCGCTGGGCGGCCTTCGCCTCCTCCGCGGTCGCCGTGACCAACCTGGTCGAGCGCGGCACCCCGGCCCGCGACACCGTCCACAACGTGGTCCTCGTCTGGGTGGCCTCCATCGCCATCGGCTATGTCGTCGAGGTCGCCCGCGCCTCCGAGCGCACCCTCGCCCGCGCCCTGGAGATCGAGGCGGCGACCCGGGAACGCGAGCGGCTCGCCCGGGACATCCACGACAGCGTGCTCCAGGTGCTGGCCATGGTGCAGCGGCGCGGGTCGGTGATCGGCGGCGAGGCGGCCGAGCTGGGCCGGATGGCGGGCGAGCAGGAGGTCGCGCTGCGCACGCTGGTCTCCGGCGCTCTCGTGCCGATCTCCCGGGTGTCGCAGGACGCGGCCGACGGCGCCGTCGTCTACGCGGTGGAGGAGGAGCCGCGGGAGCCGGCGCAGGAGAGCGGTCCGCTCGATCTGCGCGCGCTGCTCGCCCCCTTCGCCGCCGCCCGCGTCAACCTCGCCGACCCCGGCGCCCCGGTCCTGCTGCCCGGGCCCGCCGCACGCGAGCTGGCCTCCGCGGTCGGGGCCGCCCTGGACAACGTCCGCAGACATGCGGGGGAGGACGCGCGGGCCTGGATCCTGGTCGAGGACGAGCCCGACAGGGTGATCGTCACCGTGCGGGACGACGGGCCGGGCATCCCGGAGGGGCGGCTCGCGCAGGCCGAGGGCGAGGGGCGGCTCGGGGTCGCCCAGTCGATCCGCGGCCGGCTGCGCGACCTCGGCGGCAGCGCCGAGCTGATCTCGACCCCGGGGCAGGGCACGGAGGTCGAACTGACGGTACCGAAGGCGCCGAAGGAGAAGAACGTGAAGCGGGGGAAGGCGGGGCGGCGATGAGCCAGGAACAGGGCCGGGAAGCCAGCCGGGAGGCGAGCCGCGAACCGAGCGGGGGACAGGGCCGGGGACAGGGCCGGGGACAGGGCCAGGAACCGCAGGGACCGATCAAGGTCATGGTGGTCGACGACCATCCCATGTGGCGCGAGGCGGTCGCCCGGGATCTCGCGGAGTCCGGCTTCGACGTCGTCGCCACCGCCGGCGACGGCGAGCAGGCCGTGCGCCGCGCCAAGGCCACCACGCCCGACGTGCTCGTACTGGACCTGAACCTGCCCGCGAAGCCGGGCGTCCAGGTGTGCAAGGAGGTCGTCGCCGCGAACCCGGCGCTGCGGGTCCTCGTGCTGTCGGCGAGCGGCGAGCACGCCGATGTGCTGGAGGCGGTGAAGTCCGGCGCGACCGGCTATCTGCTGAAGTCGGCGTCCACCGAGGAACTGCTGGACGCGGTGCGCCGCACCGCTGTCGGCGACCCGGTGTTCACCCCGGGCCTGGCCGGTCTGGTGCTGGGCGAGTACCGCCGGCTGGCCTCCGACCCCGGCCCCGCCGCCGGCGGCGGCGACGAGCCGAACGCGCCGCGGCTGACCGACCGGGAGACCGAGGTGCTGCGCCTGGTCGCCAAGGGCCTGAGCTACAAGCAGATCGCCGAACGCCTCGTGATCTCCCACCGCACGGTCCAGAACCATGTCCAGAACACGCTCGGCAAACTCCAGCTGCACAACCGGGTGGAGCTCGTCCGGTACGCGATAGAGCGCGGCCTCGACGACGAGTGAGGGGCGCGCAAAACTGACTCTTCGTCGGACAACCGCGGCGAAGGGGTGGTCGCCCTGCGCGGCACGGATATCGTCCGCGTACCGATTGCCGAGGCGACGGCACGGCTGAAGACGGTGGACCCGAGACTGTACGCGGAAGTCGGGGTGTTCTTCGGCTGACAGAGCGTCAAGCCGCCGTCGGAAAAGGGAAGTTCGTGGCCGGATCGTGGAAGTCGCCGGGCCCGCCCGCGTTACTGGAGGCCGAGGCGGAGACACTCGCCGCCGTCTGGCCCGCCGTACGCGACGGAAAGGCCCCGCCGACCCCGGAGTTCGCGCAGCTCCGCTCGCTCGCCACGCTGTGCAAGGAGGCGTCCGAGGCGGCCGCCGGCGGCGGGGACGACGCGCCGGAGCTCACGGTCAGCCTCCTCGCGAGCGTCGTGCTGCGCCGCCTGGTCCCGGTGCCCGTGCCGCCGGCCCTGCGCTGGTTCTTCGACCCGTCGGCGCCCGTCGACGCACAGGCGGCCGGCCTCGCCGCCCGGATGGGGGCCGCATACGCCGGCCATTCCGAATCGGACCGCACTGCGCAGTGGCTGCGTCGCTGGTGCCTGGAGACCGCCCTGATCTTCGGCACCCGCGCGCTGGACGGCCCGGCGCCCAGCGACAGAGCCCGCGGCAAGGTCCACGAACTCCTCGCCGTCCTCGCGGGACGGCGCTTCAGGGCGGGCGCGGACCCGGCCGACGAGGACATCGCCCTCACCCACGCCCGCGCCGCGCTCGACCTGGCCACCGAGGCGGAACGGGCCGAGCGCGGCGCCCGCCTCGCCCGGCTGATGACCGGCCGCTCGCTCCGGCTGCGGGACCCCTCCCTCCTCGACGACGCCGTCGACCTGGCCCGCGCCGCGCTCGCCCCGCTGGACCCGGCGAGCTTCGCCTGGCTGGCCCAGGCGGGGATGACGGTCGGCGCCCTCCTCACCGCCACCGTCCACGACACCAAGGACGTCCAACTGCTGGACGAGGCCCTGGATCTGCAGCGCGCGATCATGCGCCACCCCGAGTACCACCGCCTCCGGCACGGCTACCGCAACGAGTACGCCGGCCTGCTTGCCCAGCGCTTCGCCCGCCGCCGCGACCCGGAGATCCTGGACGAGACCATCGCGGCCTACGCGGAACTGCACGCCCTCGACCCGGTGCGGTACGCCGCCGATCTCGGCCGGCACCTCCAGTACCGCTACCAGCTGCGCGGCGACGGCGCCGACCGCCGGCACGCCCTCGCCCTGATGGCCGAGGGCCTGTCCACCGGGCCGGCCGAGCACGAGGCGCTCACCTCCTACGCCACCGCCGCACTGCACGAGCACCGCGAGTCGGCCCGCATCGAGCCCGTCGAACGGGCCCTGGCCACGCTGACCCGGCTCACGGCCCCCGGCGCCGCCCACGCCGAGGACGGCAGGGTCCTCGGCGCCCTCGCCGACCTGCTGCTCGCCACCGGCGAAGCGACCCGCCCGCATCGGCACGGCCCCGCCGAGGCCGCCGCCCGCCGCTCACTGGACCGCGCCGACGACCCCGAGAACCGGGCCCGGGCACTGGCCCGGCTCGCCGAGGTGCTCGTGCGCCGCTACCGGGCCACCAGCGACCTCGCCCTGCTCGACGAGGCGATCGCCTGCTGCCGCGAGGGCGCGGCCGTGCTGCCGCCCGGCGCCGACGTGCCCCCGCAACTGCCGGGCTCCCTCGTCGCGGCGCTGGTCGAACGGCACGGCCGGACCCGGCATCTCGCCTCCCTGCGCGAGGCGATCGACGCGGCGGAGTGGCTGCAGCGGGAGACCCCCGACTTCGTCGCCGAACAACCCGTGATCCTGGGCAACCTGGCCGGCCTGATCGTCGAGCACGCCCGCCAGACCTCGGATCCCACCGACCTCGACCGCGGACAGCGGCTCGTGGAACAGGCCCTGGCCGCCGCCGGACCCGGCCACGCGTGGCGCGGCCGGCTGCTGGTCGCGCTCGGCGGCATCCTGCTCGCCCGCACCCAGCTGCCCGACGCGGGCGTCGAGGCCGCCGACACCGCCGTACGCCACTACGAAGCTTTGCTGCGGGAGGTGCCGGAGGAGTCGCGGCGCGCCGACCTCGTCCTGCACGGCAACCTGGCGCACGCCCTGTGGACGCGCCATGCGAACGGCGGCGACCGCGCCGACCTCGATCGGGCGCTGGAGGCGGCGCGGACGGCCGTCCGGCTGCTGCCGCCCGGCGAGCCGCGCCGCGGCGACGCCCTCACCGTGCTCTCCCGGGTCCTCACCACGACCCTGCGCGCGGGCGGCTCCTCCGGGGCCCTCCGGGAGGAGTCCCTCGCCGTCGACGCCGAACTCGCCGCCGACCCCGGGCAGCCCGCGCAGGTCCGGACGGGCGCCGCGCTGCAACGCGCCGTCGTGGCACGGGCGATCGGGGACGCGGAGGGCTCCCTGGCCGCGGCCCGCACCGCGATGGAGCTGCTGCCGCTGCTCGCCTGGCGCGGGGTCGACCGGTCCGACCAGGAGGCGATGCTCGGCGGCATGGGGCGGGCCGGCTCGTTCGCCGGGCTGCTCGCGCTGGCCGCCGGACGGCCCCTCGAAGCACTGGAGTTGATGGAGGCGGGGCGCGGCGTGCTCGCCGCCCAGGTCCTGCAGACGCGTACCGGGACCGACGAACTGGCCGCCGCGCACCCGGAGTCGGCCGCCCGGCTCGACGTCCTGCGCCGGGAACTGGACCGGATTCCCGGCGACGGCATGGCGGGCGAGGAGGCCGACCGCCGCCACCGGCTCGCCCGCGAGTGGCAGGAGGCCCTGGACGAGATCCGCGCCCTCGACGGCTTCCAGGACTTCCTGCGCCCGCCCCGGGCGGCGCAGTTGGTGCGGGCCGGCGAGCAGGGGCCGGTCGTCATGGTCACCGGCGGTCCGACGAGCCTCGGTTACGCGCTGGTGCTCGACGGCGCCGAGGTCAAGGTGCTGCGGTTGCCGGACTTCTCCGAGGCCGAGGCCAGGGAGCGCGGCGAGACGCTGGTCCGGGCCGTGGCCGCCGCCGCCCGCTCCGGCCTGGCCCGCGCCTTCGCCGAACAGGCCGCCCTGGACATCCTCGACTGGCTCTGGCGCACGGTCGCCGAACCGGTCCTCGACGCCCTCGGCATCACCGGCCCGCCCGCGCCCGGCGAGGACCCGCCCCGGCTGTGGTGGTGCCCCTCCGGAGCGCTGTCCTTCCTGCCGCTGCACGCGGCGGGCGAGGTGCCGGACCGGGTGGTGTCCTCCTACACGCCGGGCGTCGCCACCCTGCTGCGGGCCCGCGTCGGCCCGGCGTCCGAGGCCCGCCCGCTGATCGTCGCCGTCCCCGAACTCGACGGCCAGGCACCGCTCCCCGGCGCCCTGCGTGAGGCCGACCTGACCCGCGCGGCGGTCGGCGGCACCCTGCTCACCGGGGACGCGGCGCAGGTCGACGCCGTCCGCACCGCACTCGCCGCTCACTCGTGGGCGCACTTCGCCTGCCACGGCGTCCAGGACCTCGAACAGCCCTCCAGCGGACGGCTGTTGCTGCCCGACGGAGAGCTCTCCGTCCTGGACATCTCCCGACTCCGGCTGCCCGAAGCCCAGTTCGCCTACCTCTCCGCGTGCGAGACCGCCGTGGGCGGCACCCGGCTGCCCGACGAGGCCCTGCACCTCGCCGGATCGCTCCAACTCGCGGGCTTCTCCCAGGTGATCGGCACCCTGTGGCGGGTGGACGACGCATCGTCGGCAGAGATCGCGCAGGCCGTGTACGAGACCCTGAAGGACGCGGGCCCCGGCGCCCCGCCCGCCGCCCTCGCCCTCCACCACGCGGTCGGCCGGCTGCGCGCCCGCCACCCGGACCGCCCGCTGAGCTGGGCCGCACATGTGCATTCCGGGGCATGAGCCGGGCGCCCGCCTCTACGATCGTTGTCGTGGAGACAGCGGACGACGATCTGCACGCCGAATTCTGCCGGGAGTTGGCGACCCTGCGGCTGCTGAGCGGACCCCGGCGGGCGGCCCTCGAACAGGCGGTACGGCGGTTGCGCGAGGGCGTGGACATCGGCGAGGTGCTCGACTCCCTCGACGTCGCCCTCACCGCCCCGCTGCTGGCCCGCGCCCCCACGCCCGTCGGCGTCCCCGGCCCGCCAGTGCGCGGCAGTTACCTCTGCCCGGTCGGGGCCTGCCACCGGGTCGAACTGCGCCGCGCCGGACAGGGCCCGCCCGAGTGCCTCGTCCACGAGCGCGTGCTGACCTTCGTCGCGGACGCGTGAGGGACACCCGGTGACGGGGTTCCTCGCCGAGCTGGGCCGCAAGCTGGCCGAGCGATGGTTCACCCTGCTCGTCCTGCCCGGCCTCGCCTATCTGCTGGTCGCCGCGGTCGCCGTCCGGCTGGGCCAGGGCGACTGGCACGACTGGCGTGCTCTGTGGGACGGCTTCGCCGGGCTCACCGAGGGGGAGCCGGACCGGCAGAACAGCCTCGTCGTCCGCGCGATCCTGCTCGTGCTCGCCGCGGTGCCCCTGTCCGCCGGCGTCGGCGCCGTCGCCCAGGCACTCGCCGCACCCGTCGAACGCGCCCTGTGCGGCCCCTGGCCACGGCCCTTCGCCGCCCTCTCCGCCCGGCTGACCGCCCGCCGCGCCACCGCCTGGCGGGCCGCGGACGACGCCCATCACCAAGGCGGCGACCCGGCTGCGGCCGCCCGCCGCAACGCCGTCGCCCTGATCCCGCCCGAGCACCCCACCCGGCTCGGCGACCGGCTCCGCGCCCCCGCCGTCCGCCTGGACCACGAGTACGGCATCGACCTCGCTACCGTCTGGCCCCGCCTCTGGCTCATCCTCCCCTCGGCCACCCGGGACACCCTCACCGAGACCCGGGCCCGCCTGGACACGGCGTTCGCCCTGGGCGGCTGGGCGCTGCTGTATCTGCTGCTCGCGGTCGTGTGGTGGCCGGCCGCGCTGATCGCGCCGGCCGTGGCGGCCGTCTCCCGGCACCGGGCCGCGCTCGCGGCCGAGGCGTACGCCGAACTCGTCGAATCGACCGTCGACCTCCACCTCGACCGCCTCCTCACCCGCCTCGCGGAACCCCGCCCCGCACCCCAGCAGGGCAGGGCCCTCACGGAACGCCTGCGCCGCGGCCTGTGACCGAGGAGCCCTCGCCGAACGTTCGTCCGGCTACAGGGCGCTGGTCTGCCGCACCCGGCCCATCGCCTCCCGTACGATCGCCGCCCCGTTCAGCGTCAGCACCGACTCCGGATGGAACTGCACCCCCTCGAACCCGGGCCCGCGCAGGGCATGCACCTCCCCGTTCGCGGCCCGGCTCACCTCCACCCCGTGCGCGGTCAGCTCCCGCAGCGCCTCGTCGTCGCACCGCGCCACGAAGCTGTTGTAGAACCCGACGGTCTCCGTCCGCCCGAACAGGTCCACGGTCGTCTGCGCCCCCTGATACGGCACCTCCTTGCGGACGATGTCCAGCCCCAGCTCCGCCGCGATCAGCTCGTGCCCGAGGCAGACGCCGAGCACGCCGTGCCGGTGCTCCCGGAGCACCCGGGCGGTCAGCTCCCGCAGGAACCGCATCTTGGGATCGGCCAGGTCGGACGGGTCGCCGGGACCGGGCCCCAGCACCACCGGCCCCTCGTGCCCGAGCACCGCCGCCCGCAGCCCGGGCTCGTCGTAGCGCCGGACGGTCACGTCCAGCCCGCCGGAGCGCAGCACGTGCGCGAGCATCGCGGTGAAGGTGTCCTCGCCGTCGACGACCAGGGCGTGTCCGGTGAGCTCCGCGGCGCGGTCCTGCATCCGCAGCCAGAACGGCGCGAGCGAGGCGCGGCGTCCGTCGAGCGCGGCACGCACGCGTGGGTCGTCGGCGAGCCGCACGCGCGTGTGCTGCGCGCACGGGCGCGGCGGCCGTACGCCCAGGGCCGCCAGCACCCCCGCCGCCTTGGCGTGGGTCTCCGCGACCTCGCCCGCCGGATCCGAACCGCGGACGAGCGTCGCGCCGACCGGTACCCGCAGCCGCCCGGCCGCGTCGATGTCGGCGGTGCGGATGAGGATGGGGGAGTCGAGGGTCTGGGCGCCTCCGGGGTCCCGGCCCAGCAAGGCCAGCGCGCCCGCGTAGTAGCCGCGGCCGCCCACCTCGTGCCGCTCGATGACCCGGCAGGCGTTCTGCACGGGCGAGCCGGTGACGGTCGCCGCGAACATGGTCTCCTTCAGGACCTCCCGCACATCCAGCGAGGACCTGCCGCGCAGCTCGTACTCCGTGTGCGCGAGGTGCGCCATCTCCTTGAGCCGGGGGCCGATCACCACCCCGCCCATGTCGCCGACGGTGCACATCATCTTGAGCTCCTCGTCGACGACCATCGACAGCTCCTCGATCTCCTTGCCGTCGGCGAGGAAGCCCAGCAGGTGTTCGGGCGTCGGACCCTCGGCGGGATACCGGTAGGTCCCGCTGATCGGGTTCATGACGACCGTGCCGCCGGACATCCGCACATGCACCTCGGGGCTGGCCCCGACCAGCGTCCGGTCCCCGGTGTGCACGACGAACGTCCAGTACGCGCCCCGCTCGCCTTCGAGGAGCCGTCGGAAGAGCGCGAGGGCGTCGGCCCGCCCGAACCCGGGGATCTCCCCCTCGTACGTGCGCCGGATGACGAAGTTGGCGCCCTCGCCGCGCCCGATCTCGTCCCGCAGCACCCGCCCGACGATCTCGCCGTACGCCTCGTCGTCGACGTCGAACGCGCCGGAGCGGACCCGGACGTCATGGGAGGGGAGCTGGGCCAGCGCTTCGGCCAGCGGGATCTCGTAGGTCTCCTCGGGCGTCAGCACCGCCAGCGGCGTCCCGTCGTCACGGACGTCGAAGCCGCGCTCGCGGATCTGCCGGAACGGGACGAGCGCGAGGCCCTCGTCGGGGAGGTCGGCGAGGCGGTCGCAGGAGGCGACCGGGCCGAGGAGCAGCTCGACGATGTGCTCGTCGCGGCCGGGGGTGCGGCGGCGCAGCAGGGCGAAGGGGCGGGGGTCGTGCAGCAGGTCCGGCAGGTTCATCGGGTTCGGATTCCTTCTCGATCTCGTCGACGGAGAGGGAACGACCCCGGAAAACACCGAAGGCCGCCCCTCGGGCGGCCTTCGCGAAGTCTTGCGTACGCGCAGTCAGTGGGCCGCCGGATGAGCGGTCCACCACCAGTTCTGGGTCGAAAGCGCGAACATGCGACGCACCTTACCCCACGCGAACCGATGCGATCCCCAGGCGACCCATGCCGTCTCCCGCACACCTGAGCGGCCCCGCGTCTCACCTGTCGAGCCGGTGCGAAAACGACTCGACACGACCCCGTAATGTTGAGGGCGTGACCGTGAACGCTAAGACCAGCGCGAGCGCTGGCAACACCTGGCGAGACCTGCCCGCGGCGCAGCAGCCCGAGTACCCCGACACCGAGGCTCTGCGCGCAGTGATCGCGGACCTCGAGTCGTATCCGCCGCTCGTCTTCGCGGGCGAGTGCGACCAGCTGCGCGCCCGGATGGCGGCCGTCGCCAAGGGAGAGGCGTTCCTCCTCCAGGGCGGCGACTGCGCCGAGGCCTTCGACGCGGTGTCCGCCGACCAGATCCGCAACAAGCTGAAGACGCTGCTGCAGATGGGCGCGGTGCTGACGTACGCGGCCTCCGTGCCGGTCGTCAAGGTCGGCCGGATCGCCGGCCAGTACTCCAAGCCGCGCTCCAAGGGCACCGAGACCCGGGACGGCGTGACCCTGCCGACGTACCGGGGCGACTCGGTCAACGGCTTCGACTTCGACGAGAAGTCCCGGATCCCGGACCCCGAGCGCCTGAAGCGGATGTACAACGCGTCCGCCTCCACGCTCAACCTGGTGCGCGCCTTCACCACCGGCGGCTACGCCGATCTGCGCCAGGTGCACGCCTGGAACCAGGACTTCGTGAAGTCGTCCCCCTCCGGGCAGCGCTACGAGCAGCTCGCCCGCGAGATCGACCAGGCGCTCAACTTCATGCACGCCTGCGGGGCCGACCCGGAGGAGTTCAAGACGGTCGAGTTCTACTCCTCGCACGAGGCGCTGCTGCTCGACTACGAGTCCGCGCTCACCCGCGTCGACTCCCGCACCGGCCGGCTGTACGACGTCTCCGCGCACATGGTGTGGATCGGCGAGCGCACCCGGCAGCTGGACCACGCGCACATCGAGTTCGCCTCGAAGATCCGCAACCCGATCGGCATCAAGCTCGGCCCGACGACCACGGCCGAGGAGGCGCTGCAGTACATCGAGCGCCTCGACCCCGACCGTGAGCCGGGCCGGCTGACCTTCATCGTCCGGATGGGCGCCGACAAGGTCCGCGACAAGCTGCCCGAGCTGGTCGAGAAGGTCAGCGCCTCGGGCGCGACGGTGGCCTGGGTCACCGACCCGATGCACGGCAACACCTTCGAGGCGGCGTCGGGTCACAAGACCCGCCGGTTCGACGACGTGCTCGACGAGGTCAAGGGCTTCTTCGAGGTCCACAAGGGCCTCGGCACCCACCCGGGCGGCATCCACGTCGAGCTCACCGGCGACGACGTCACCGAGTGTGTGGGCGGCGGCGACGAGATCTTCGTCGACGACCTCCACCAGCGTTACGAGACGGCCTGCGACCCGCGTCTGAACCGCAGCCAGTCCCTGGACCTGGCGTTCCTCGTGGCGGAGATGTACCGGGCCCAGTAGCTTCTGGCCTATTACCGACGTGTGCGGTGGGGCGCGGATCACATAGGATCCGCGCCCCACCGCACTTTTATGCTCGCCGGTCGCCGGGTAAGGTTAGGTTAGCCTTATTGATCTCGACGGGAGGTGAGTCCGCGTGTATGTCTGCAGCTGCTTCGGAGTGACGGAAGCGCAGGTCCAGAAGCACGTGGACGACGGCGCCTGCACGCCCCGCCAGATCGCCTCCGCCTGCAAGGCCGGAACGGACTGCGGCTCGTGCGTACGTCGTATTCAGGCCATCCTCGGCCGAGGCGCATGCCCGCGCCGGGAGCTGGCCGACCAGGGCCGGCCGGTCCTCACCGAGCTCGCCGACCTCACCGATCTCAAGGAAGCCGCTTAGTCTTCGGCCGCCCGGGGCGTCAGCTCTCCGGCTGCTCGATCAGCTGGGCGATGTACAGCGCCTCGCCGAGCTTCTCCACCAGCTCCAGCTGGGTGTCGAGGTAGTCGATGTGGTGCTCCTCGTCCTCGAGAATCGACTCGAAGATGTTCGCGGACGTCACATCGCCCTTTTCGCGCATCACCTTGATACCGCGCTTCAGCCGGTCGATCGCCTCGACCTCGATCTTCCGGTCGGCCTCGAACATTTCCTTGACCGTCTGGCCGATCCGCACATGGAACAGCCGCTGATAGTTCGGCAGCCCGTCCAGGAACAGAATTCGGTCGGTGAGCACCTCGGCGTGCTTCATCTCGTCGAACGATTCGTGCCGGGTGTACTTCGCGAGCTTCGTCCAGCCGAAGTTCTCCTGCATCTTGGCGTGGAGGAAGTACTGGTTGATCGCGGTCAGCTCGCCGGTGAGCTGCTCGTTGAGGAACTCGATGACCTCGGGGTCGCCCTGCATCGCAGAGGCTCCTTCCGCATGGGAATTCAGGATGGGGAATTCGGGGAGGTTCCGCCGCATGATTTCACCGGCGCCGAAGATCGTCCAGTAAGTGCGTACTTAGTAAGTTAGTGCATGCTTAGTGGCAGTTGCCCGATTCTGGATATGGGCGGTCATGGCCGGTCATGTGCACCGTCGCCGGTCTGTCAGGATGGAGTCATGGGTCAGCCGGCGGAGCGCGCATCTGGGGAAGAAGCAGTGTCAGAGCTTCCGCCGGGACAGCGCCTCCAGCGCGGCTGGCCGGTCACCCACTACGGTCCGGTGCCCAAGTTCCGGCCCGAACGCTGGGACTTCAGGGTTTTCGGCGCCACCGCCGACGGCGAGAAGAGCTCCTGGAACCACGAGGAGTTCACGGCCCTTCCGTACGCCTCCGTCATGGCCGATCTGCACTGCGTGACGAAGTTCAGCATGCTCGGCGCCGAGTGGGGCGGCATCCCCGCCCGGACGATCCTGGAGATCGCGCCGCCCGCCCCGAACGTCACCCATGTGATGGTGTGGGCCGAGTACGGCTTCAGCTCCAACCTGCGCCTCGTCGACTTCACTGCCGAGCGCACGATTTTCGCCACCCACAAGGACGGCGAGCTGCTCACCGCCGAACACGGCTTCCCGCTCCGCCTGGTCGTCCCGCACCTCTACGCCTGGAAGGGCCCCAAGTGGGTCCGCGGCATCGAGTACATGACCGCCGACCGCCGCGGCTTCTGGGAGGAGCGCGGCTACCACAACATCGGCGACCCCTGGAAGGAACAGCGGTACTCCTACCAGGAGGGGCCGGGGGAGGGGCCGGAGCTCTGAGGCACCGGGGTGGCGGCTTTGCCGGTAGGCTCCTTGGCGGTTGCTATGAAAGCCGTGCAGGGGAGCCACTGATGGCCATCTTCAACGTGATCTACTCGGAATCCGCGGGGCGGGTGCGCGACAGCCTTCCGGACGACCGCCGGGAGCTGCTCCAGCGTGGCCTCGCGATAGTGGCCACGGATCCCCGCACCAAGATCTCGTCGCCGATCTCAGGTGACGAGAACACCCGATCCCTCGCCCTGACACACACGATGGCCATCGAGTACCTCGTCAGCGACGGTTTGCTGGTCGTGCTCGTGGTGCACATCGTCGACACGTCCCACGTGCTGTTCGAGAACGAGGACTGACCGCCTCAGCCGCCCCGGAGCCTCTTCAGCCGTTCCACGTCCGCCGCGTGGCCCTCCTTGCCGCCGGGCGTCTCGATGATCAGCGGGACGCCCTCCGTCGCGGGGTGGGTCAGCAGCGCCCGGAACGGGTCCTCGCCGATATGACCGGCCCCGATGTTCTCGTGCCGGTCCTTGTGGGCGCCGACCACGTCCTTGGAATCGTTGGCGTGGATCAGTTTCAGCCGGCCCTCGCCGACCGTGTCCACCAGCAGATCGAGGGTCTGGTGCATCCCTGACGGGCCGGTCAGATCGTGTCCCGCCGCGAAGATGTGACAGGTGTCGAGGCAGACGCCGAGCTTGGGATGGGCGTCCAGCGCCTCGAAGTACGGTCCGAAGTCCCAGGTCCGGGAGCACAGCGAGGCGCCCTGCCCGGCCGTCGACTCCAGCAGCAGGAACGGGTCGTCGTCGTGCGTCAGCTCGTCCAGCAGCGGCAGCAGATACTCGCGCACCTGCTTCAGCGCCACCGACCGGTCCCGCCCGCCGGTCGCGCTGCCCGTGTGGACGACCACGCCCAGCGCGCCGATCTCCCGCCCGCGGCGCAGCGAGTGCCGCATCGACTCCACCGACTTCTCGGCCGTCGCCTCGGTGTGCGAGCCGAAGTTGATCAGGTAGGGCGCGTGCACATACGCCGGGACCGCCCGATCCGCGCACGCCTCACGGAACGCCTGGTCCTGCCGCGGGTTCCCGACGGGCGTCGCCCAGCCGCGCGGGTTGGCGACGAACACCTGGACCGTCTCGGCCCCGAGGTCGTGCGCGTACGACATGCCCACGTCGTGCAGACCGCCGGCCACCGGGACATGACCGCCGACGGGGTTGCGGGAGGGGAAGGGGGATCGAGGACTCACCGGGTCAGGGTGTCATGCCCGGCCGCCCCGCCGGTCACCGGATGGTGATGGTGATCGTCGACCCCTTGGGCGCCGTCTCGCCGGCCTTCACGGACTGCTTCTTGACGCTGTCGCCGAAGAGCCCGAGCAGCCCGCGGTCCTCCTTGACCTTGAACCCGGACTGCTCCAGGAGCGAGGTGGCGTCGTCGACGCTCGCCCCGACCACGTCCGGGACCTCGACCAGCACCGGCCCCTTGGACAGCGTCAGCGTCACCGTGTCGCCGTCGGCGGCCTCGCTGTCGGCCTCCGGGGTCTGCGCCGCGACCTGCCCCTTGTCGAACTCGGAGTTGACCGCGGCGGCGGCGACCTTCACCTTCAGGCCGGCCTCCTGCAGCTCCGCCCTGGCGTCGGCCAGTGTCTCCCCGGTGACGTCCGGGACGTCGATCGGGCTTCCCTTGCTGACCACGATCGCGACCGCGGTGCCCGCGCGCCGCTCCGTGCCCGCCGCCGGATCGGTGCGGATCACGAAGCCCTTGATGACGTCCTCGCTGAACTCCTTGGTGACCAGACCCGGCTCCAGGCCGTCCGTCTTCAGCAGCTGCTCGACCTTGTCCAGCCGGGAGCCCGTCACATCCGGCACCTTCACGATCTCGGGGCCGTCGGAGACGGTGAGCGTCACCGAGTCGTTCTTGCGGATCCTGGCGCCCGGCTCGGGGTCCGTCTCCATGACCGTGCCGCGCTTGGCGGTGTCGCTGTACTGGTGCTGGACCTGGCCGACCTCGAGCCCGGCCGCCTCCAGCCGCTTCCTGGCGTCCGCCTCCTTCTGCGTCAGCACCGCGGGGACCTTGGTGAACTGTCCGGAGTTGATGTACCAGACGCCCGCGCCGACGCCGAACACCAGCAGGACGACGGTGATCAGCGCGAGCACCCCACGCCGGGGCGCGCGCACGGACCGCCGCCGCGGCGGCAGCGGCGGCGGGCTCTGGAACCGGGAGGTCCGGTTGACCGAGCCGTCGTCGCGCGCGGGGTCGAGCGGGTCGTCCTCGTTGACGGGCAGCGGGCGCGGCACCGTCAGCGAGCGCGGGATGACGCTGGTGCGGTCCTCGGCGATGTCGTGCCCGGCGGAGACGGCCTGCGGCGGCAGCGCGTCCAGCTGTGCCTCGCTGAGCGGGGCGCGCGCCTCCCGGACCTGCCCGAGCAGCGCGACCGCGTCGTGCGGCCGGACGCCGGGCGTGCGGGCGGTGGCGGTCGCCACCAGCTCGTCCAGCTCGAACGGCAGACCGGGGACGGCGGCCGACGGCGGCGGGACGTCCTCGTGGAGGTGCTTGTAGAGCACGATCGCGGGGGAGTCGCCGTCGTGCGGCTTCTCGCCGGTGAGCATCTCGTAGAGCACGACCCCGCACGCGTACACGTCGACCCGGGGATCGGCGACGCCGGGCTGCTCGATTTGCTCGGGGGCGAGATAGGCGACGGTGCCGAGCACGGCCCCGGTGGTGCTGGTCACGGTGTCCACGGACCGCACGAGCCCGAAGTCGGCGACCTTGACCCGCCCGTCGTCCCCTATCAGCACGTTCTCGGGCTTCATGTCCCGGTGCACGAAACCGGCGCGGTGCGCGGCCCCCAGGGCGGCGAGCACCGGCTCCAGGATGTCGAGCGCGGCCCGCGGCTGCAGCGCCCCGCGCTCACGCAGCACGTCACGCAGGGTGCACCCGGCGATGTACTCCATGGCGAGATAGACGTACGACGCGTCGGCACCCTGGTCGAACACCTGGACGACATTCGGGTGGGCGAGCCGGGCGACGGACTTCGCCTCCCGGATGAACCGATCGACGAACGCCCCGTCGGCGGCGAGCGCCGGGTGCATCACCTTGAGCGCGAGCACGCGGTCGAGGCGGGTGTCCACGGCCCGGTAGACCGTGGCCATACCGCCGACCGCGATCCGCGCCTCTACGCGATACCGGCCGTCGAGCACCTGCCCGACCAGCGGGTCCTGAAGGGTCGTGTCCACGCAGGCGAGTCTACGAGCAGGCACTGACACGATCCCCGCCTCCACGACGATCGGTCCCCGACTGCAGCCGAGCTGTGACGCGAGTGGGGGCCGGAGGGGCCCATGGAGGTTCGGCCGCCGACGGCGCTGAGCCCCACGAGAGACGCCCACTTCTCGGCCGACTGGAACGGGTGGTGCGGGGGTGGGCGATGTTTTTTTCGGGGGTGGACCGGGGGTCAGAAGGCGGGGCGCTCGGGGTCCAGCGCCGCGAGGCCGGCCGCAGGGGAGGACGCCGAGGCGAAGTAACGGCGGGGGATCCGACCTGCGAGGCGGGCCGACCTGCCCGCCTCGACCCCGGCCCGCATGGCGGACGCCATCCGCTCGGGGTCCGCCGACCGCGTCACCGCCGACGCCAGCATCACCCCCGCACACCCCAGCTCCATCGCCAGCGCCACATCCGACGCCGTACCGGCCCCCGCGTCGAGAATCACCGGCACACGCGCGTGCTCCACGATCAGCTGGAAGTTGTGCGGGTTGCGGATGCCCAGGCCGGAGCCGATCGGCGACCCCAGCGGCATCACCGCGGCGCACCCCACGTCCTCCAGCTTCCTGGCCAGCACCGGATCGTCGTTCGTGTACGGCAGCACCGTGAACCCGTCGTCCACCAGCGTCTCCGCCGCGTCCAGCAACTCGATCGGATCCGGCAGCAGCGTCCGCTCGTCGGCGATGACCTCCAGCTTGACCAGGGACGTGCCCAGCGCCTCCCGCGCGAGCCGAGCCGTCAGCACGGCCTCCCCGGCGGTGAAGCACCCCGCCGTGTTCGGCAGCACCCGGATGCCCAGCCGCTCCAGCACCGACAGCACGGAACCCCGCACCGAAGGGTCGACGCGGCGCATCGCCACCGTCGTCAGCTCGGTCCCGGACGCCACCAGCGCCCGTTCCAGCACCTCCAGGCTGGGCGCACCCCCCGTGCCCATGATCAGCCGGGACGAGAACGACATGCCTGCGAGGACGAAGGGATCGTCGGCCATGGGTCAGCCTCCTTGGACGGCGGTGAGGACCTCGACGCGGTCCCCCTCGGAGAGGGCCGTCGACGACCACCGCGCGCGCGGGACGACGGTTTCGTTCAGGGCGGCGGCCACTCCCGAAGGGGCCGGCGTCAGCGCGCGCACGACGCTGTCGAGAGCCGTGCCGGGGGCGAACTCCCGGCGCTCGCCGTTGACCGAGATGTTCATACCGGCTGCTCCTGGAGCGCGAACCGCGCGAACCGCCGGGGCGTGAAGGGACGGGCCTCGTCCGGGAGCTCCCCGGTGGCCAGCGCCTGCGCCATCGCGTCCCCGGTCACCGGCGTCAGCAGCACGCCGTTGCGATAGTGCCCGGTGGCCAGCAGCAGCCCCTCCAGCTCCGTCGGCCCGAGCAGCGGCGCGTTGTCCGGGGACCCGGGCCGCAGCCCCGCGCGGGTCTCCGTGAGCGGCAGCTCGGTGATCCCCGGGACCAGCTCATGGGCGTCGCGCAGCAGCTCGTACACGCCCCCCGCCGTCACCGTGGTGTCCCAGCCCAGCTCCTCGCTGGTCGCGCCGACGACCAGCTCGCCGTTCTCCCGCGGCACCAGGTAGACCTGGCTGCCGCGCACCACGGCCCGCACGGTCCGGCTCAGGAACGGCGCGTACGGCTGCGGCACGGTCAGCCGCAGCACCTGCCCCTTCACGGGCCGCACGGGGGGCAGGACGTCCGGCGGAACCCCGGTGAGCCGCCCGCTCAGGCTGCCCCCGGCGAGCACCACCTGCCCCGCCGCCAGCGTCGTACCGTCCCGTGTGACGATCCCCGCGGCCCGCCCGTCCACGACGGACAGCCGCTCGGCCCACGCGCGGTGGAAGACCACGCCCGCCCGCTCGCACGCGGCCAGCAGCGCCCCGGCCAGCCGTCGCGGATCGATCTGGTGATCGCCGTCCACCCGCAGTCCGCCGCGCACCCCCGGCGCGAGCAGCGGCTCCAGGCGCCGGCACTCCCGCCCGGACAGCCACTCCGACTCCAGCCCCGACTGCCGCTGCAGGGCGTGCAGTTCGCGCAGATGGGCGCGGTCGTCGGCGTCCAGCGCGACCGCGAGCGTGCCGCACCGCCGGTAGCCGAGGTCGTGGCCGGTCAGCTCGCCCAGCTCGGCCACGAAGTCCGGATACCGGTGGGCCGAGGCGAGGTTGAGGCCGAGCAGGGTCTGCTCGCCGTGGTGCAGTTCGGTGACGGCGGCCAGCATTCCGGCGGCCACCCGCGCGGCCCCGCCGCCCGGCTCCGGGTCCAGCACCGCCGTGGCGAAGCCGCGCTGCGCGGCCCGCCAGGCCGTGACCAGCCCGATGATCCCGCCCCCGATGACGAGGACGTCTGACGTACGTGGAGACGACAGTGGAGACGACATGGGCGTCCAGCCCCTCCCTTCGCCGGCATGACCCGGATCAGGTTCGTACGGTCGGAGGCCGCCAGCCTCCCTCTCAGCCCGGTGCGTCCAGGCTCCCGCGAGTGCTCTACGTTGGTCACCCTAGCCCGACCCCGCACACCTCAGTAAGGGAGCCTGCGTCCATGGCACGCTCACTCGACGGCCTGGTCCTCGCTCCCGTCGCCGACCAGGCCCCCGGGCAGGTCGGCACCCGCACCCGCTTCACGTACCACGAGCAGGACGGTGCGATCTGGGCCGAGTACGCGGGCGGCGACGTCCTGAGGGGGCAGCTGGTGGGTACCCGGGAGGGAGACCGGCTCGACTTCCGCTACGTACAGCTCAAGCACGACGGGACGACGTCCTCGGGCCACTGCGTGTCGACCGTCCTGGAGCTGCCCGACGGCCGGGTGCGCCTCGACGAGGCCTGGCAGTGGGAGTCGCAGGCGGGCAGCGGCACGAGCGTCGTGGAGCAGGTCACAGCGCACGACCGCTGACTGACGGGTCGTCAGCTGGCTAGGGTGACATGACTATGGTGATCAGGTGAGCGAGCAGACAGAGCAAGACAGGCCCACGGCGCGGCGCGTGGTCGTCGTCGGCGCGGGCATGGCCGGTGTGCAGACCGCGGTCGCCCTGCGCGACCAGGGCTTCGACGGCACGGTGACACTCATCGGAGCGGAACCCCACCAGCCCTACGACCGGCCCCCGCTGTCCAAGGCCGTCCTGCTCGGCACATCCGAGAGCTCCGCCTTCGACGTCGACCTCGACGGCCTCGGCATCGAGCTGGAGCTCGGCCGCGAGGCCCTCGGCCTGCGCCCCGCCGACCACGAGCTGGACACCGAGCGCGGCCCGGTCCCCTACGACGTCCTCGTGGTCGCCACCGGCGCCGAACCGATCCGGCTGCCCGGCGCCGAAGGCGTGCCCGGCGTGCATCTGCTGCGCACCCTGGACGACGCCGAACGGCTACGGCCCGTGCTCGCCCGACAGCACGACGTCGTGGTCGTCGGCGCCGGCTGGATCGGCGCGGAGTTCGCCACCGCCGCACGCGGGGCCGGCTGCGCGGTCACCGTCGTCGAGGCCGCCGACCGGCCGCTGGCCGGGGCCCTGCCCGCCGAGGTCGCCGCCCCGATGGCCGCCTGGTACGCCGACAGCGGCGCCGTTCTGCGCACCCACGCACGCGTGGCGCGCGTCGAGCCCGGCGCGGTCGTCCTCGACGACGGCTCGCGGCTGCCCGCCGACGCCGTCGTGGTCGGCATCGGCGCCCGCCCCGCCACCGCCTGGCTGACCGGCTCCGGCGTTGAGCTGGGCGCGCACCGCGAGGTCGTGGCCGACGCCGCGCTGCGCACCTCCGTGCCGGACGTCTACGCGGTCGGCGACTGCGCCTCCTTCCCTTCGGGAAGGTACGGCGAGCGACTTCTCGTCCACCACTGGGACAACGCCCTCCAGGGGCCGCGCACGGTCGCGGCGAACATCGTCGGCGCGAGCACCGACGAGCCCCTGGCCGTCTATGACCCCGTCCCGTACTTCTGGTCCGAGCAGTTCGGCCGTTTCGTCCAGTACGCCGGGCACCACGCCGACGCCGACCGCACCCTGTGGCGCGGCGACCCGTCCGGACCGGCCTGGACGGTCTGCTGGCTGCGCGAGGACCGCCTGGTGGCCCTGCTGGCCGTGGGGCGCCCACGCGACCTGGCCCAGGGCAGACGGCTGATCGAGGCGGGCACGCCCATGGACCCGCTGCTCCTCGCGGACCCGGCGAAACCGCTGAAGACGGCGACCGCCGCGGCCTGAACACGCTGGTCCGCCCCGGCCCGGACACCCTGGTCGGACCGGCCCGACTTCCGACTGTCGGTGGCAGATGGCAGGCTTGTTCCCGTGACCGAGATTGACGCAAAGACCGATGTTCTCGTCCCCGCCTGGCTCACCCTGCCCGACATCGCAGAAATGCTCGATGTCGAGGTGACGCGCGTCCGGCAGCTGGTCAAGGACGGCCAGCTCATCGCCGTACGCCGTGGCGAGAACCGCGCACTGCACGTCCCCGCCGCCTTCATCGACGGGGACAAGGTGGTGAAGGGCCTGTCCGGGACCCTGACCCTGCTGCGGGACGACGGCTTCACGGACGAAGAGATGCTGGAGTGGCTCTTCACCCCCGACCCGACCCTCCCCGGCACCCCGGCGCAGGCCCTCAGTGAGAATCGCGGCACGGAGGTGAAGCGCCGCGCCCAGGCGCTCGCCGTCTGACCCGGCGGCGCCCGCGGTCCGACCCCGAGGCGCCCGCCGCCCGATGACCTGACGGCGCCCGCCGCCCGACGACCCGGCGGCGCTTGCCGTCCGACCTGGCGACGTCTGGCGTCCGACCTGGCGACGTCTGGCGTCCGACCTGCGGATTCGAACCGAACGATCCGGTGTACGGGGGCCGCCCGGCCCTCGTACGCCACCACCCTGGGGGGCTTTCGTATGCCTGACACCGCCCGCGCCCGGCTCGCCGACGCCCGGCTGTACCTCTGCACGGACGCCCGCACCCGCCAGGGCGACCTGCCGGAGTTCCTTGACGCGGTCCTCGCGGGCGGCGTCGACATCGTGCAACTGCGGGACAAGGGCATGGAGGCGGCGGAGGAGCTGGAGCACCTCAGGGTCTTCGCCGACGCCTGCGCCCGGCACGGCAAGCTGCTCGCGGTCAACGACCGCGCGGACGTCGCCCACGCCGTCGGGGCCGACGTCCTCCATCTGGGCCAGGGTGACCTGCCGGTCCCCGCGGCCCGGGCGATCCTCGGCGCCGACGTCCTCATAGGCCGCTCCACGCACACCGACGCGGAGGCGGCCGCCGCTGCCGTCCAGGAGGGCGTGGACTACTTCTGCACCGGCCCGTGCTGGCCCACCCCCACCAAGCCCGGCCGGGCCGCGCCCGGCCTCGACCTGGTGCGGCACACGGCCGCCCTCGGCGCCGACCGCCCCTGGTTCGCGATCGGCGGCATCGACCTCGGCAACCTCGACGAGGTGCTGGCGGCGGGCGCTCGCCGGGTCGTCGTCGTCCGGGCGATCACGCAGGCGGACGACCCCGGCGCCGCGGCGGCGGAGTTCGCGAAGCGGCTGAGCCAGGCGTAGCCCGGTCGGGCGGGGCCGGGCTCGGCCACGCGTCCAAGGGGTGGACAACAAGTCGACAATTCGGGCAAATTTCCGGCATTCGGTTGGGGGACCGCCAGCCCCTGGCTAACCTGCGGGTATGGCCCTAGGAACCGCATCCACCAGGACGGACCGCGCGCGCACCGTGCGCGACATCCTGGCGACCGGCAAGAAGACGTACTCGTTCGAGTTCTACGCGCCGAAGACGCCCAAGGGTGAGCGGAGCCTGTGGAACGCGCTGCGCAGGGTCGAGGCGGTCGCACCCGACTTCGTGTCGGTGACGTACGGCGCCGGCGGCTCCACCCGGGCGACCACGGTCAAGGAGACCCAGCAGATCGTCGTCGACACCACCCTGACGCCCGTCGCGCACCTCACCGCCGTGGACCACTCCATCGCCGAACTGCGCAACATCATCGGCCAGTACGCCGACGCCGGGATCCGCAACATGCTCGCGGTGCGCGGCGACCCGCCCGGCGACCCCATGGGCGCCTGGGTGCCGCACCCGAGAGGCCTGACGTACGCCGCCGAACTCGTCCGGCTCATCAAGGAGTCGGGCGACTTCTGCGTGGGCGTCGCAGCCTTCCCCGAGATGCACCCGCGCTCCGACGACTGGGACACGGACGTCGCGCACTTCGTCGACAAGTGCCGGGCCGGCGCCGACTACGCCATCACGCAGATGTTCTTCGAGCCGGAGTCCTATCTGCGGCTGCGCGACCGGGTCGAAACGGCCGGTTGTGTGACTCCGGTCATCCCCGAGGTCCTGCCGGTGACGAGTGTGAAGATGCTGGAAAGCCTGCCCAGGCTCAGCAACGCCCACTTCCCGGCCGCTCTGAAAGAGCGGATCCTCACAGCAAAAGACGATCCGGCCGCTGTACGCTCCATTGGGATCGACTTCGCCACGGAGTTCTGTGCTCGGCTGCTCGCCGAGGGAGTGCCCGGACTGCACTTCATCACGCTCAACAACTCCACGGCGACGCTGGAAATCTACGAGAACCTGGGTCTGCACCACCCGCCGCAGGCCTAGACCGGTCGCACCCACATACGACACACTGCGTAGCGGCCACTGGGAGAGGGGCGTACATGGGCTGGACGGTCCTCTACATCGCGTTCGGCATCGTCGCGTTGTGGCTGCTGGGCGAGGTGCTGCTGCAGTACAAGGCGCGACTGCGCTGGCGATTGCTGGCCTTCGCCGGCTTCCTCGGCGTCGTTCTCGGTGTCCTGATCCCGTCGGTCGTCGTGATCGCGCTGGGCGCGGCCGCCTTCGCGGTCGGTCAGACCTACGTCACGCTGTCGTTCCGTCGCGGCTTCGCCGAAGGCTGGGCCTTCCGGCGCACCGACGCGGACGGGCACGAGGACGAGGGCGCGGACACGGCGGGCGCCCTCGGCTTCCTCTCCAAGCGCCGCCGCGGCAAGGCCGAGCGCCAGGACCCGAGCCTCGAGGGCTCCGACCTGCAGACGGCCGAGGCCGGCTTCGACGTCGCCGCGTCCTACCGCACCGACGACACGGCGTTCGGCCAGAACAAGAACGCCTACGGCGACGACGACTTCGACCGCGACGACGTCTTCACGCCCGCCGCCCGGGGCGGCGACCCCATGGCCGCCGAGACCACCTCCGTCTACGAGCCGCAGCCGCTGCCCGACGAGACCGGCACCTACGGCATATACAGCGACGCCGCCTACGCGGCCGCGACCGGCCAGGCCCAGCAGCAGGGCCAGCCCCAGGACCAGTACGCGACGGCCGCCCAGGGCGCGGACCAGAACTACGGGTACGACAACACCTACTCCGGCTACCACCAGCAGCAGTACGGCTACGACGCCACGGGCGAGCAGCAGTACGCCGCCTACTCCGACCCGTACATCGGCACCCAGACCTACGGCGGCGGCTCCTACGACGCCGGCTACGGCCAGCAGCAGTACGGGCAACAGGGCTACGGCCAGGACCAGTACGGCACCGGCGGCTACGGGGAGACCCCGGCCGGCGGCGTCTGGGTCCCGCAGCAGCGCAACACCGACGACCCGCTGGGCGGCGAACTCCCGCCCGAGCAGCAGCAGTACCCGTACCAGGGCGACGGACAGCAGCCGGGCCAGGGCCAGGGCAACGGCTACGACGAGCAGCAGTATCGGTTCTGACGGCCGCGTTCTCCCAAGAGCCCGGCCACCGGGCCGACTTGCCGGGCAGACCTAGCCGACTTGCCGGGCAGACCTATGGGGCCTGCCTATTGGGCCGACCTGCCGGGCCGACCTACCGGGGGTTCACTGTGAGCCCCGGAACTCCGGGCCCTCCACGATCAGGCCGGACACCAGCGCGCCCGACATGCCCGCGTGCGGGAGCCCGCCGCCCGGGTGCGACCAGCCGCCGACGGTGAACAGGCCTTGCAGTCCCGTGGAGTTGGCGGGATGCAGCAGCCGCCCCCCGGCCGCCGCGAGCGCCGGCGCGGGCACGGACCCGCCCGCCGCGCCGGTCTCCCGCGCGATGTCGGCGGGGGTGCGCACCTCGCGCCACAGAACGCGGTCGCGCAGGCCGGGAACGGCCCGCTCGGCGGCGGCGACCAGCGCCTCCACGTGCTCGTCGCGGATCTCCGCCCCGGCGGGGACCACGGCGGAGAGCGTGACCGACTCATGGTCGCCGTCCGGCGTCAGTCGCGGGTCGTCGGGCCGCATGACCGTGACCGTCGGCTGCGCGGGCACGGACGGCGTCGGACCGAAGAGGCTCTCCAACTCGGCCTCGCGGTCCGCCGTGTGCACCACCGTGCGGTGTGCCGCGCCCTCCGGCCGGGCGCCGCGCAGCGCCAGCAGCACGGTCAGCCGGCTCGGCAGGCCCTGCTGGGGACAGATCTCGCCCGCACCGCGGCCGGGAAGACCGGCGATGCCCCCGGGGGCACCGGCGGCGCTGCCAGGACCACCGGAGATTCTGCCGGGGGCGACCACGAAGTCCGCCTCCGCCACCCTGCCGTCTCCGGCCAGTTCCACGCCCGCCGCCCGGCCGTCCTTCTCCAGGACCCGCACGACCTCGGCGTCGAAGACGAACTCGACCCGGCGGGCCAGGCACCGCTCGTACACCGCACGGGCCAGGTCCCGCATCCCGCCTCGCACGTACCAGGTGCCGAACGCGTGCTCCAGGTACGGCAGGACGGCCGCGCTCGCCGGGGTGACCCGAGGATCGAGGCCGTACGCGAGCGCGTGGCCCTCCAACAGCGCGGCGAGCCGCGGATCGCGCAGCTCCCACGCGCCGACCTCGGCGAGGGTGCCCGCCCGGCGGGTGCGCAGCAGGCGCTTGTGGGGGACCGACGGGTAGGGCTCACGGTCGGCCAGCACCGACCAGTTCGGCCACAGCGGCTCCTCCAGGAGCGGGCGACGCGTACGGTCCCAGGCCTCGCGGGCCCGCACCAGGAAGTCGCCCCAGCGCTGTCCGGCCTGCGCCCCGAGCGCTTCGTCCAGCGCCGAGACGACTCCCGCGCGCGAGGCGTTCGGCAGCGCCGCCTCGGTGCCGTCCGCGAAGAGATGCCGGGCGGACGGGTCGACCTGGACCAGCTCGACGCAGGCCTCCAGCGGCTCCTTGCCCGTCTTGACGAACAGGTCGCGGTAGACGGCGGGGAGGGGCAGCAGCCCGGGACCGGTGTCGAAGCCGAAACCCTCGCGCTCGAAGCGGCGCACCGCTCCGCCGTACGTCTCCGTGCGCTCGTACACCGTCACCCGGTGGCCCGCCACGGCCAGCCGGGCGGCCGCCGCCAGCGCGCCCATCCCGGCGCCGATCACTGCAATCCCTGCCATGCCTGCGACTTTATCGGCCGCCACTGACAGTCACGCCGTCAGCCCGGCGGGGGCGGCCAGGGCGCCGGACCCTGCGCCGTTCCTCCCGCCAGGCGCTGACCGCCGTCCTGAGGATGAGTGCGCAGCCCTGAGTACACGTACCTAGGGGGTGAGTTGAGTACGCGCGCGGATGGGGACCGACCTGCGCGAACGAGAGAGTGGAGACACGGAAAGAGGCGCGGCTCCGGCACCGGCGACACGGGGCGCCGGAACGGAGCGGCCCTCGATCCGCTCCTTCCGCCGACCAGTTCGGCGGGAGCGAGGCACGGGGGGTACCCCGGGGGAACGACCGAACGGGGGAGCAACGGGGGGGACAGGGGAACGGGGGAGCACGAGGAAGCGCCGGTTCGAGGCGGCCCACGGGGGACGTGGCCACCACGGACCGGCGCTTCTTCCTGCACGCGCGCGTGAAGGCGCTCGCAGAAGGCGGCCTCTCTAGCGGCGGCCGCTCACCCGCCCCTGCAGCAGCCGCGACAGCGCCGAGTGGACGTCGTCCAGGGACCGTTCCGGCTGGAACGCCTGCCAGTCCAGGGCGGCCACCAGGACCATGCCGACCAGCGCGGCCGCCGTCAGCGGCACATCGATCTCGTCGCTGAACTCCCCGTTCTCCACGCCCTCGCGCAGCACCGTCTCGACGACGGCCACCGCCTGCTGCCGGACCACCATCAGCGTGGACTGCCAGGCCCGGTTGGTGCGCCACAGCTCGGCGACGTAGAGCTGGGTGAAGGACGGGTACCGGTCGATGAAGACGAGGCCCGCGCGGATCATCGCGTCCAGCGCGTCGACCCGGTCGCCGCCCTCCTGTGCCGTGCGCTCGGCCGCCTCCCGGAGCGAGGCGGTGAGGAGGCCCACGCCGTGCCTCAGCAACTCCTCGAAGAGGACCGACTTGCTCGCGAAGTTGTAGTAGACCGTGCCCTTCGCCACGCCGGCCCGTTCGGCGATCTCGTCCACCGTGGTCGCGGAGAAGCCCTGTTCGGCGATGAGGGTGACGGCGGCTTCGTAGAGCTTCTGCCGGGTGGCCTCGCGGCGGGTGCGGCTGCCCGGGGTGGTGCTGCTTTCCATGGTCCTGATTGTCACAGGAACCCGGACCCCGGGACGCCGGATCCTCACAGGCTCGGTTCCGGGTGCGGCGCCACGCAGCGGCGGCGAGCTGCGCCCGAACCTTCGATCGAAGCAAAAGGCCAGGTCAGAACGGATTGTCAGTGGCATACCGCACGATGGGCACATACGGCATCCCCGTATCGGGGCAGGCCGTCACACAGACGACAGGAGGTTCGTCATGGCCACCTACCACGCATCCGCCGCAAACCGGCGCCGCGCCACCGGCCCTGCCCCCTCACTGACCGGCCCGGCGAGCGATGTGCACCCCGTGCTCCGTCGCACCACGGCCCCGCCCGCCGCCCTCGATCTGCTCGCCCAGGCCCGCGCCGGGCTGGAAGAGGCGGCCGTCCTCGACACCCCCAACGAGCGCTACGCCACGGCCCACCTCGCGGCCCTGCGCACCGCCGCGGCCGTGCTCGCCGCCCGGGGGCGCCCGGATCCCGCGCCCCGCCGGCGGGCCCGGATCCGGAGCGCCTGGGAAGTGCTCCCCGAGATAGCGCCCGAACTCACCGAGTGGAGCGCGCTGTTCGCCTCCGGGGCCCGGCGCCGCGCCCGGGCCGAGGCGGGCATCCAGGGCGCGGCCACCCGCCGCGACGCCGACGACCTGATACGCGATGTGGCGATGTTCCTCCGCCTCGTCGAACGCATGCTGGTGCTCCAGCCCGTCCTGCCCCAGCCCCGCCAGGACGCGGACACCCCGGACGGCCCCCACCCGAACCGAGACCTGCCGAACCGAGACCTGCCGAACCGCGACCTGCCGGACACCGGCTGACGGGGCCCGTCGTTGCGCCGGGGCGGGGTGCCGGGGCGACCCGGTGCACCGCCGGGACCGGGCAATGCGCCGGAGGCAATAGGGTGGAAGTCGCCTGAAGCCTTCCCTCCGCCTGCCCGACCGTCGCCATCCCGGCCGGGCCCGTCGGGGCCGGGGAGGCAGCCCGTTCGCTCCGCCCCGCGAGGGGCGGTGCCGCGCCGAGGAGTCAACTGCCGTGTCGGACCCGATGCGACCCCGCGCCTCTCTCCGTACCGCCGTGGTCTGGGAGGTCCTTCAGGACGCCCTCGAACGCCGGGTCAAGGCGACCGGGCGTGAGTCGCTGGACGTCCTCGACACCGGAGGCGGCAGCGGCAACTTCGCCGTGCCCGTCGCCCTGCTCGGGCACCGGGTCACCGTCGTCGACCCCAGCCCCAACGCGCTGTTCGCCCTGGAGCGCCGCGCCGCCGAGGCCGGCGTAGCCGACCGGGTGCAGGGCGTCCAGGGCGATGCCCACGGCCTCTTCGACGTCGTCGAGCGCGGCGGCTACGACGCCGTCCTGTGCCACGGCGTCCTGGAGTACGTCGACGACCCGGCCGAGGGCGTCCGCAACGTGGTGGCCGCGCTGCGCTCCGAAGGCGTCCTCAGCCTCCTCGCCGCCGGTCTCGGCGGAGCCGTGCTCGCGCGGGCGCTCGCCGGCCACTTCAAGGAGGCCCGGCAGGCCCTCACCGACCCGGACGGGCGCTGGGGCTCCGGCGACCCCGTGCCGCGCCGCTTCACCGCCGAGCAGCTCACCGCGCTGGTCGAGGGCGCGGGCCTCAGGGTCGGCTCTGTGCACGGTGTGCGGGTCTTCGCCGACCTGGTCCCCGGCGTCCTCGTGGACACCGAGCCCGGCGCAGTGGAGGCCCTGCTCAAGCTGGAGGAGGCCGCCGCCGAGCTCCCCGCCTTCCACTCCGTCGCCACCCAGCTTCATGTGCTCGGGGAGACGCAGGGGGCCGACGGGAGCTGAGCGCCTCCCGAGGCGCACCGCTGATCAGGGCCTTGGCTGCGGATGGAGTACGCCACAGGCCCCCCGTTCGGGCGCAGCGCGCCGTATGATCGAGGGAGACCGCCCGGCATGACGGGTCGGCTGCCGGGGAATGGACACCTCAGCAGCCGGGACGTCCATGACGGGCTCCGGTTGGCCAATTGGCGTAGAGGGGCGGGTTTCACGGGGGCGATTCCCTGCCTATCCTGAAGGGACCCCCCGGGTCGCCCCGGCGACTGCACGATGAGGAGGACTCCGTGCCGCTCTCGGAGCACGAGCAGCGCATGCTCGAGCAGATGGAGCGAGCGCTGTACGCCGAAGATCCCAAGTTCGCGTCGGCGCTCGAGGGAAGCGGGCTGCGTACGTACACCCGGCGGCGGGTCTACCAGGCGGTCGCTGGCTTCCTCGTGGGAATCGCGCTCCTCATGGCCGGTATGGTCGCCAAACAGGTCTGGCTGAGCGTGGTGGGCTTCCTCGTCATGCTGGGCTGCGCGGTGCTCGCGGTGACCGGCTGGCGCAAGGCTCCCAAGCCGGGTGAGCAGCCCGCAGCGGGAGCCGGAGCCCCGGGTGCCCGACCCGCCCGCGGTCAGACTCGGCAGAAGCGCTCGATGATGGACCGGATCGAACAGCGCTGGCAGCGCCGCCGTGACGAACAGGGCGGCCACTGACACCACCCACACACGAACAACGCCCGAGGGGGGGGGGGCCCCCCCCCGGGGGGGGCCCCCGATCGGTGTTCGCCAGCCGTGAAAACAAGGACCAGGAGCAACAAAAGGGGGA